>CAZTQP010000030.1:0-11096 GCA_964615825.1 uncultured Gammaproteobacteria bacterium | reverse complement strand
CTCCTTCGAAATGGCCAATATGGCCGTAGTCGTTCTTCCGTCCAAGACGGGTGTCTGAAATCAGCGAATTTCACACATCCGTCCTAGACAAATATGGTCAATGTACGAAATAATAAGATATCACAAATTAGCCAAAAAGTCAAGCAAAATGTGTCGCTATTCTGATTATAATTTGGCTAACCATAAACAAAAATAAAACACCCCTGAGACGATCTCAGGGGCGTTTTATTAAATGGCTCTGAGCGATCGGATGACCGCTGAGAACGTCGCGATCTCGGCAGGAGTCAAGGCCTGATTATTCGCGCCCGTCGAGAGCGTGTAGTTAAACTTCTTTCCCGAGAATACGATATATTCCATGGTACCGGCCGTATCTACGCCTGGAATCGTATAAACACGTGCCAACAATCCACCTGTGCTTAAATCACGTTGCTTAACGGATTGTGCGGGGGCGGTTCGTGGATTATCCGTTACATACTTCTTAAATATATCATCGTACGAAACTTTATCTCCAATCTCCATCTTATACATGCGTGAGTACACCATCTGTCCCGCTGCCTGTTCAACTTTCACCGGTCCAAACCATACTGTGTTACCTTCAACTTCGTAAGGCGCAATCTTATACATCGCATTTCCCCACTTGGCACTGTAGGGCAGACGAACCAAGACCGCATGCACCGTATCACGATATTCAATGGTTTCTGTGGTCGCGCTTGTATTCCAGTTTGTCATGTCTACCGCCGCGCGCATCTCATTTAATTGTTTCGCGGTCACCGTGACCGTAACAGGCGCAGAAGAACCCGAGTTATCCGCAACAGGCGTTGGGAGTGGGGCGGGGGTCTTAGCGGGCATCAGGCCTTGCTCTAGGCGAGCAACGCGGTCAGATAAGTCTTGTTGTACGCGTTCGAGATCCGCGCGCAGCATCTCGTCATCACGTTGCATGCTATTCGCAGCCATTGAACCCACGATAATGGCAATCACTGCTAAAAACGCTGCCACACTTACGGCGAGTGGAACTTTGGTGACACGATGATAGCGTGGTTTAGCAACGCTGTGTGTTTGGGCGGAAAACGAACGTTCCGCGACAGACGTGCTTACAACTTTTCGACGTGCAGGTTTGGCAAGGGGCATAAGAGAAGAAAGGACGGTCAATAAAAAAGATCAATGAACAAAGTATAGCACACTTAATTTTCTTATGGGAGATCAAACGCGTACACGGAGCCGCCATCCGTCACAAAAATCTGTTTGAGCGCAACATCCACTGTGACCGCGCTAGGTCCTTTGAAGGCGCTCGAAGTAATTTGCGATACAAGCTTCCCATCTTTGCGCAGGATCACAACACGCTTACTAGCTTGATCCGCAATCACGAGGCGATCGCTTTCGGGCGCGGTCCAAAGACTCGCGACATTCGCAAGCGGAGGATCGATCGGCGTTGGTGTCCATGTTTCTTGCGCGCCAGATAAGTAGCGTACGATTTGTCCGTTAGAAAAACCTACATAGACATTTGAATCAATGCTGAGACTCGTGGCGCCTTGCAAGCTGGTTGAGGTCTGCTTCAAATATGCTGTTCCAGGCCCAATCGATGTCCCTAAGTTGTGCCGCCAAATCATGTTTCCTGCTGGATCAAGAAGGTATACGCGTTTCGCATAGACCGTAGCATTCGCAATGCTCTGGTTTTGCGTACTGTCATATATCACGGTCGTAAGGGTAGCTTTTAACGGATCAAGACGAAACGCTTTCTTGTCTTGTGTAAGAATAAAAGCTCCCGTTTTATCCGTCATGATGGCTACCGGTACAGACCCATCCGTCCAGTCCACGCGCTTTACGACATTCGTCGCCGCTTCCGTAATAATAAATTGTTTATTCTTGCCATCAAACGTATAGACTTTGCCTTCGGCAGATCCAAGTAAACTGAGCGTCGCATCACCGGCTTCGGGCGGAAGGGTAAACAAGCTCCGTGGTTGGTCCACGCGTTGTTCTTTGCGAAGCTTGGCGTGCACGCTCGCGAGTGCTGCCTCTAAGACTTGGCGGCTCTCCGCACGTTTTTCGTTGCTGCTATCTAAGCTCTGTAAAATCCCATCTGCCTGTTGCACAAGACGCTGTGCCCCTTCATCATCTCCGTACACAAGACTCGCCTCCGCGCGACTCTTCTGTTCCATCGCCTGATCGTAGGCGTTATTCCACGCCAGCTGTTCTGCATTTTTGCGTTGGGCGTAGCGATACCAAATCGTGCCACCAATACACAGTGTCAGAACGGCAATACCGGCAATAATCGCTAGCTTATGTTTACGTGTCAAAAAAGATCCGTGCCCCGCATTCATGGTGCGTAGTCCGGCTAACGTAATCGGATCATGCCCATCGTCAGGTCGGCTAAACAGGCTCTTTATGCGAGTAGGCAAACCCTTTACCGTTTCGCTCAGCGTCGATATCTGCTCACGTAAAGCAGCTTGACCACGCTTTTTTAATTCCGGGAGCGGCGTCATGGCAGGCTGGAGCATGGCCTCAGCCGTCTTCTCCTCGGCATACATTCGTTCCACGGAACTCGTGCTCTTTTCTTTTGGAGGTTCTGTAACGGTTGGGCGTGCAACGTGAGCAACAGGTTCCGTTAGTTCTACTTGGGCTAAAATAACCGCTCCAAAATCATCCGGGATGCGCAATGTTTCAAGTGACTGTTGGATGTCGAGCGCAGCGGTCACGGGCGGAAGCGTTTTTAAGCGTGGAACGATCTCGAGCTCTTGGCGCAAGCGTTCAAAATTCTGCGTGCCCGCAAACAAGGCATCGCCTGTCTTTAACTCTCCAAAAATAAGACCAGAAAAGATTTTTTCTTGGTTGACCTCGGCGGGCTGTTCTAAAGATCCAAACAAATCGAATACACGCGTTGTTCCATCTGGCTGGCGTTGTAAAAAAAGGTTACTCAACCGTCCCAACCCTGTTAAGCATACGTATTCTTCTTGTACTTCTAATAAAAAGAGGTTGACCCGGTTCCAGGCAATAGGGGAGGGTTCTTGTAAAACGAATGTCGCGACGGTTTGGTTAAGTCCTTGCACGAGTTTTTCAAATCGGGCCATCGGGTCCGTATCAACGGCCGAGATGAGAGGGCGTAACCGTTCGATCGCATCGTTGATAACATCTAATAGTTGCTCGTAAACATAGAGAGTAGACGCGATTTCGGCAATTAAGACGATCACGCTCCCTCGTTTGTTTTTTTGTGGTTCCGATTCGTACCGAAAAATCCCTACGATATGTTCATCGGTAGGTGCAGCATTGACTTCAATCTCGGCAATGCGGAGTTGGCGTTGGGAAGGCATGGGAAAAACAAACCAATCAGTCCCTCTGGAGGAGAGGGTGGGTCTAGTATACGGTTTAAGACCACCCTTCGTCTAGGAGAAAGGGTTGCTTGTCAAGGCGGCTAATATCGGGCAGGATAGAGGCGGGTATGCTTGAACACTTATTTGGTTCGAAGACGCGCGTCAAACTCCTGAGTTTGTTTTTGCGCCACCCCGACGAGGCGATTTTTGTCCGCGAACTCACGCGTCGTGTTGGGACGCAAATCAATGCCGTGCGTCGTGAGTTGGCTAATCTCGTTCGCTTTGGTTTGATTATGGAAGTCGTGGAAGAAGGGGTCTCGGAAGAAGGGGTAAAACGCCCCGGTCTTAAACGGAAGTATTATAAAGTAAACAAGTCGTTCTCTCTTTTGCCAGAAATCACCTCTCTCATTGTCAAAGCGCAGGTCATGCTAGAGCAGCAGCTCGACCAACATCTCTTAAAAATCGGAGACATTCGTTACATGGCATTCTTGGGATTGTTTCTTGGGAAAGCCGGTGCGCCTGTTGATATCTTTATGGTGGCCGAAAAGGTGGATAAGAAAGCGATGGATAAAATCTTGGCTCAAACCGAACAAGATCTTGGCGTGGAGATCCGTTACTCCTTAATGACGTTGGATGAATTCCGTTATCGCAAAGATATTACCGACCGTTTTCTCTACGCGATTTTGGAAGCACCGAAAAATGTCGTGGTCGATAAACTCGCTGAGCGCATCAAATAAAGAGGATTGGGATATTTTGTGAATACTGAATGGGTATTTATTGATACACACACCCCCCGACGGAGCCGTCTGGGTTGGTTAAAGGAAGATGGGCCTCACAGTCTGCGCACGTATCAAGGACGTCCTCCCTTGCTTTTGAGACAATTATTTAAAAACCGCGCCCGCTTAGAAGTATCGGCTGGTATTTGTGTTGTAGCCGGTCCGGGCTCGTTCTCTTCAATCAGAATCGGGGTTCTCTACGCCAATCTCTTGGCCCGATTATTCCGTAAGCCGCTCAAAGGGGTGCGGGTAGAGGAAGCCTCTGATCTTCGCGCCGTGTATAAGCAGTGCGTACAAGATGGACGAGTAGGCGCTGCCTACGTGGCTCCTATCTATGATGCGGAGCCCAATATCACGTTCCCAAAATCCCTATGAACCGCCGCGTGCTCGAAATCATCCCAGGCCTCTTGGTCTGGACGACCCTGATTGCATCCATCGCTCTATCCATCACCCGACCGCTCTGGATGATTTATTTTATTATTCTATTCGATCTCTATTGGTTGATGCGGATTTTTTACTTTACGCCGTTCACGCTCATTTCCTGGTGGCGGTATCGCACCGCTCTCAAACGTGACTGGCAAGCTGAAGCGGTCTCTTTACCCCACTATGAAGAGACGTATCATCTCATCTTCTTGCCGACCTACAAAGAAGAATACCCTGTCATTCGTGAAACGTTAAAAACGCTCGCCACAACCCGTTATTCTGCTGATCGGATGATGATCGTGTTGGCAGGGGAAGAGCGCGATAACGCTCGATTCGAAGGAATTTGTAAGCAAGCTAGCCAAGAATTTGGCAGTACCTTTAAAACATTCTGGACCACGACGCATCCTAAAGATCTCCCTGAAGAAATTCCTGGCAAGGGATCGAATTTGCATTGGTCTGGTCATCAAATTTTACCCAAGATCTATGCGCTTGGGCTCGATCCTGACCGTGTAATTGTCTCGTCATTAGATGTAGATACCATCGTCCATCCCCAATACTTCTCTTGCCTTACCTACCAGTATCTCACCGTCCCAGAACCTACGCGAAGCTCGTACCAGCCTGTCGCGGTCTATAATAATAATTTGTGGGAGTCACCGGCCGCCGTGCGCGTCGCTATGTTTGGGACGACGTTTTGGCTTATGACAGAATTGCCGCGTGCGGAAGGGATGATGACGTTCTCTTCGCATTCCATGAGTTTGCGCATGTTGATTGATGTAGGCTTTTGGCAAAAAGATATTGTTTCAGAAGATTCACGTATTTTTCTCCAAGGCTTGGTGCGCTATCAAGGACATTATCGTGTTACTCCGCTCTACTTGCCTGTCTCCATGGATACGGTCATGACGGGAGATTATTGGAAAGCCTTTGGGGCGCTCTATAAGCAGCAGCGCCGTTGGGCATGGGGGGTAGAAAATTTTCCGTATATGGTCGAGGCGTTTGCAAAAGATACGCAGATGTCTTGGACCGCCAAAGCTGGTTGGATCTTTAAGCAACTAGAGGGGATGTATACCTGGGCAACTGCCCCTCTTCTGATTTTTCTCTTGGGGTATTTACCCTTCTGGTCTGCGCCTGATACGTTGCGCGAATTCGTGATCTTCCAAAATACGCCATTCACCTTGCAATGGCTTATGCGCTTTGCCATGATTGGATTATTCGTGTCAGCCACCCTTTCTTTTACGCTTCTGCCTCCGCCACCACGTCACTTCCGTCGCCCCTATGCCTACGGCATCATGTTGGCCCAATGGCTCTTGTTACCCGTCACGTTCATTTTATTTGGTGCTATTCCTGCTATCGACGCCCAAACACGCTTCATGCTCGGCAAACCGCTTGGATTCACCGTGTCTCCAAAGCGTTCTGTTCAATAACCCATGTCTTCTCCTTTCGCTTCTATCCATTTCGCGGTATCCCATCCCGCGAGTTCTATCGTACCTACCCTCCAAAGTTTGGGGGCACAATCCTGGCAAAAATTTCAAATCATCCTCGTGGACAATGCCTCGCAAGACATAGAACTTCCTTGGGAACGGGGGATGGGACCCGAGGTAATGACTATACGCAATTTTCGCGATCAAGGTTTTGCGCGTGCCCATAATCAAGCCCTATCCTCGCTGTTCGCGCGGTGGGAGCCATCTACCTGGCAAGAGCGGTATATCGTGCTAGCCACATCTCGTATCATGTTCGCTCCTGATGCTATACAGCAGATGGTCCAAGCCTTGGAACAAGATCCGACGCTGATGGTCGTGACCCCTAAAGTACGACAAGCAAGTTTGCATGCGAGTGAAGATAGCGATGAACCCATCCTCAAAGATAATGGCATCATTGAACAAGTGGGCTTAAAACTTGGCCGTGGTTTGGTCCTTACCCCTCGAGGACGGGGAGAAAAAGATACAGGACAGTACGATAGTCAGCTACCTGAATTGGCTGGGAACTGGTGTCTTATGATGCGCGCGAATGCGTTGATGCAAGCCAAGATGGGGGAGGAATGGTTAGATACGGATCTGCCAGAAGCCTATGCGATGGCGGACATTGCGTGGCGTCTACGCACCCTACGCCTCCCAGTACAGCTCGTGCCTCAAGCTCTCGCTTGGGTGCAGCGTGCCCAAATACCTCCTACAGGAATCATCGCTCGTATAAAACACTGGTACGGACAAGAGGCGCTACAAGAGCGAAAAGCCTATAGTTACGCCTGCGTCTTACGCGGAAAAAATGCGGCCTGGAGTTCGCTTATATTGGCAGTGCCATGGTTGTTTTTTGCCTGGCTAAAACGCCTGTTTATGACCTTGGCTGATCCTCGCATTCTCCCCGCAATCATGAAGAGTTGGCTCGCCTTACCGAGCGCCTTGCATAAGCGAAGATTTCTCACTCTTGCAATTCAGCAAGAGCAGCGCAGCAAATAATCAAGATAATAAAAACCACGTGATCCGCAGCAACAGTGGCATGAGGCGGAGAACGTGGGAATTAAGTGGGTCTGAAAGCTGCTTGGATGGCGCTAGAATACGTGTAACTATGGCGCTCTAGATCGTAGGGGGATTCATCGCCTGGAGTGATGACTATAGCAAGTGCTGGGTAGAATTTACGTTTACCCGTATAACGCTCATCAATCAGGTCCCAAAGGGATTGTAGACTTGTCCACTCGTCGTCCGGGATGACCTCAGGCACTGGATTGCTTTCCACCGATACTATATGCATTGAATTGAGCAGTTCCCGATGTCGCCTCCCTTTCACCTGTAGGGCGAGACCCGCCTTTGATAGGCCGGCTGACGTCGATTCTATGTGGGCCATGCCAGTCACAATAAGATCAAGTTTACGGCGGTAGTCTTCCTCAATCGTGGGAAGATATGCCCTCCATTTCCCGGCGAGGTGTAGAAAGGCGAGGGCTACTGTTGCGACGCGAACTGATCCCACACACAGCTGCATCCACGCTTCCATTTGATCATGGTAAGGCTGTTTGTGGTGCCAGCTATACTCTAAGATGTTCCGAAGATTTTTCGGGAGGCGTATCCATGCCCGCGTGAGAGCATGCTGGACCCCAATCCTGAGGTAGAGGATGACTCTGTTAAAAAGACGAGAGAGCAGAGGGGACCACTCTTCTGTTTGGGCAATATTTTGGAGTGAAACGACAACTCCATATAGGCACGCGGCCTGAAGCGCGTCCTTTTTTACGACACCCTTGAAGTACACTCTCGATAAAACTTCCCTAATGGGGTTATATCTCTCCAGATCAGGGTTTCGAAGATCAATTCTGTGGATATTCTTAAGGAAGTAATTTATCAAGAGATCGGCACGATTTGTGCCCCGGATAAATGCATCCTGAAGAGAATCGTAGAATGCTTTGAGTGATCGGGCCTGCGAGGCACGACCCATCTGAGTTCGGGGTTCTTTCCAGGGTTTTGACAACCGAGGAAGAGCCCTGCGCTGATACCCGGATCGAGCTTCAGCGTTCATCTTCCTGGGTTCCAAGATG
The DNA here is from genome assembly GCA_964615825.1 of uncultured Gammaproteobacteria bacterium. Classification (GTDB taxonomy): domain Bacteria; phylum Patescibacteriota; class Patescibacteriia; order 2-12-FULL-60-25; family 2-12-FULL-60-25; genus JAGOUY01. Next base: position 3,075 of record CAZTQP010000030.1, on the reverse strand, counting down.
TCCTCCTGGTTTTTCCCGCTTCACCATGAAGCGAGCTGGGACTGTTTGTCTCATATTTTTTTATTCCTGTCAAAACACAGGTCTCAACCCCCTCTTTTCCACAGTTTGTGAAAAGCCTTGTGTACAGGCACAATGCCCACATGAGTACCCCGAATTTAATCGATCCTAAAACGCCTACACCCTCTTCTGTTACGCAACCCGAGGCGTTGGTGGTAAAAGATGAGGCTCCTGCCCAGAAAAGACGTCGCTGGCCCTGGGTGTTGGGAGGATTTATTATTCTCGGACTTGTCATATTCGCTCCTCTCGCTTACGCAGGTATTTCTGCTGCTTTTCATGGCAAAGCTGCTAGAGCCAATCTGGAGCAGGCCTATGCGTACATGTCTGCAAATGCCTTTTCTGACGCGACACGTTCTTTGCAGTCCGCCCGCACAGAAATCGATGCGGCTCGCGCCTCTATTCAATGGCTCGGGCCATGGCGCGTCTTGCCTTGGGTAAGTGTGCAAGTGGGAGCCTTTGATCATGCGCTTCAAGCAGGATCGGTAGGATTAGACGCGGCCGAACAACTCCTCACAGCCATTACCCGCGTCAGCGAAGCCTTTGATGCGGTGAGTCGTGTCCCCGGCCTCGAAACAGGGATAAGTAGTAACCGATCATTTCGTGATTTAACCCGTGAAGAAAAACGCACGATCCTCGCCCGTTTAGATCAAGCCTTACCGGAAATCCGTTCAGCGCGCGAAAAAGCCATGATCGCCCTCGATGCTTGGAACCAAATTCCACAGGATCGCATGCTGCCACCCATTCGTAAGGCGATGGAACCACTCACGAAAACGCTCCAAGCGTATCGTGAACGTTCAGATGTTGGCGTTGACCTTTTAGGACTCCTTTTGCCGATGGTCGGCTACCCACAACCAAAAACCTACGTTGTCGTCTTGCAGAATGCAGATGAGTTGCGTCCAACGGGGGGCTTCATGGGAACAATGGGGGTCATGCGCTTTGATAGCGGAGAAATAACGCAGCAAGCCTTTCAAGATGTATATGCCTACGATCGCACAGCAAGCTCGACTATTTTAGGAGTCCCGCCCGAGATTTTGCGCCGTGAGTTAAATGTGAACGCGTGGTATTTACGAGACAGTAACTGGTCTCCGGATGTGCCTCAATCGGCTGCACGTATCTCCAAGTTATTTGCCGACCATAACTGGATAGCAGAAACGGTTCCATCACCCACCAGCCCAGTGCCTGATGGCGTGATATTTCTAGGGCCAGAGATATTCACCTCGTTATTACGTTTCACGGGTCCTATCACGATTGATGGAACCACGTTTACACCAGATGCCTTTTTTGACGAGTTGCAGTACGCCGTAGAAATTGGGTTTGCCAAACAAGGCATTCCTGTGGAGGAACGTAAGCAAATCGTCGCCAAGCTCGGGATGGAATTATTCACGCGTCTTGCCGATGCGCCCATCCGTCGTTGGGTAGAGCTGTTTGATGTGGGAGTTAACTCCTTAAAAACAAAGGATTTTATGATTGTGATGCAGGATCCTGCCTTGCAACGGGCTTTTGATGCACACAATTGGAGTGGGCGCACCTTAACTCCGGTGCAGGATGAGCTCTGGGTTGTAGATGCTAATTTAGCCGCCCTCAAAACAGATGGTGTCATGGACAAGCGTATTGAGTATAAGTTGGAGGCAAAGAATCCAGCTGCTCCTATCGCGACGGTTCGTCTCATCTATACAAACACAAACCGTGCCATCACCTGGCGCTATACGCGCTACCGTGATTACGTACGTATCTACGTGCCAGAAGGTAGTGAACTTATTTCTAGCGAAGGGGCAATGGCGAAAGACTTAAACCAAACCGGCGGACGAGTCATTCCTGGCCAAGTAGATGTGATGAAAGACCTAGGGAAAACCGTGTTTGGCGCGTTTTGGTCCATAGAACCTGGCCAAACACGTGAACTCACCTTCACCTATCGCTTACCAGCCCGTGTTTCCGAGCCGCTCCTCGCAAAAGGGGAGTATCAACTTTTGCTGCAAAAACAACCCGGTTCTCATCATCGTTTGACGCTTGATCTCCTGTTCGGTAAGAAGCTTGTGGCGGCATCTCCTCCGGAAGCGCCTGCAGACTTTGGTGATGACCGCTATCGTGCCACCTTCGACCTGAGTACCGACCGGCTCGTCCAGATACGAAGTGAGAAATAAGTTTGAATCCCGTTTTCCTGCTAGTGCCTATGTTTGGTAAAAAAATTGGTATCGACCTCGGTACAACCACCGTTCTCGTCTACATTCCTAAAAAAGGGATCATCATCCATGAGCCTTCGGTGGTGGCTATTTCCGTGGCTGATAAAAAAGTCATGGCTGTCGGCAAAGAAGCGAAGGAGATGTTGGGTCGTACTCCAGAAAGCATTGTCGCCAAACGTCCGCTCAAGGATGGGGTCATCGCAGACTACCGTACAACGGAAGCTATGCTGCGGTATTTCATTAACAAGGCCCTTGGCGGAGTCCGTTTGTTCCGCCCCGAAGTCATGGTCGCCGTCCCTGGGGGAATTACTTCCACCGAGCGGCGCGCCGTAATTGATGCCACCCTATCTGCGGGGGCGAAAGCGGCCTACATTATCAAAGAGCCTGTGGTCGCCGCTATTGGTGCGGATATTCCAATCGGATCTGCCTCCGGCCACATGATCATCGATATCGGCGGAGGAACCTCTGAAATCGCTGTCATTTCTTTGGGAGGGATCGTCTCATCTGCATCTGTTCGTATTGGTGGTAATAAGCTCGATGCCGCGATCCAAGAACATGTTCGACGCAAATACAGTTTGGCAGTAGGGGAGCGCACAGCCGAAGAAATTAAAATTCGCATTGGATCCGCACTCTATCTTGAAGAAAAATTAGAAATGGAAGTAAAAGGCCGGGATATGGTGAGCGGCTTGCCACGTATCGTCACCGTAACAAGTGATGATGTGACAGATGCGATCCAACACGAACTCCAGGGGATCGTAGAAGCCATTAAAGATGTCTTACGCGCCACCCCGCCTGAACTTTCTGCCGACGTGATGCAAAAAGGGATGATGCTCTCTGG
>CAZTQP010000029.1:1566-11621 GCA_964615825.1 uncultured Gammaproteobacteria bacterium | reverse complement strand
CTCGCCGCTGGATGAACTAGATCCGGCTTAAAACTATACAGGACTTCGTGCGTCTTTGGCAGCATTACGATCGCGGACACGAATTCATCTGGTTGCGGAATATATGGGGAGAACGTGGGTCGAGGGGTCACTGCTAAAACAGACTGGCTCGCTAAAAGAACCGCCGCTATACTTAAGGCAAATACTAGAAAGGTCTTCCTCATAGCTTCGAAATGACAACCGTCGTTCCTACCGGCGACCAATCATAGACCGCTTTTGCCGCCCCAATTCCTAAACGCACACATCCATGTGAGGCAGGTCGACCCAAATGGTTTTCTCCTTCTTTACGACCGCCTGGCCATTCTGGAAGCTCATGGAATCCATGTCCACGCCCACTAAAATGCATCCAATATGGCATCCACAATTTGGCAGAGTTCGACCAAGCACGTGGATGCTTTTGCAGAATCTTAAATGTCCCTACGGGCGTAGGCGTGCGCGGCAATCCCCCCGAAACAGGATGGGCAGCAATCGCAATATTATTGACACGCATCTCTAACTGCTGTTTCTTCAGACTCACAAATAAGGATTTTTGTAAGACAAACGGAACCGTTGAACTAGCCGACATCCCAGAACGAATTTCCTGCCCATCTAACTTGCCATTCATATTCGTATCTGGCGCCATTGGATCCGTTTCAAATAGAAGTTCAAGACGGTCGCTCAACCCATCACGGTCATAATCCATCTCTATCAAACGCGCGGCACCCATTGGTTGATAGCCGTTCAAAATCTCGCTTCGATCTGCATACGTATCACCATCACTGTCCGTCTGCAATGGATTGGTAGCAAAAATCAACGTCTCCCATGTATCTGGCAACCCATCTTGGTCCGCATCCGGCAAAGACGCCGCCTGCACATTAAACATAGATAAACAAAAACACGTGGCTGTGATAGCCAGTATTTTTGCCAAGTAAGCAAGACGAGAGCGAGAATCCATACCTCGCTAGAATGTCACACGCTGCCCCGGTTGCAAAGGCTGGGGAGGAGAAGCTGGAAGCCCAAGATCAAGCCCGTCCATGTCCTCGTCCTCGCGAACCGGAGGAAATGGCGGTGGTTCCGCCTGAACAATACGCTTTAAGGGGGAAGACTTGGGACGGTCGAGTAATTTCTCCAAGACTTTTGCCGTGGCTGTGTTCGTAGGTGCGGTGACAGGTCGCGCCTCATCTCTCGCTTGCGCAGGAGCAGGAGCAGGTACGGGAGGCGTAAATATATTCAAGTCTGAAAATTCTTCTGGAGACACTGGGGCAGCCGCCTGAGGTGACGGAGACGGACGAGAAGGATCAGGCTCTCGTGCAGGACGACGTTCATCATCACGTCGAGGTTCCTCGCGACGGCGCTCATCGCCTCGGTCACGACGCGGCGGACGCGTATCTTGCTGTCTTGGAGAGCGTGTATCTTGTGCGCGAGGAGCGGAGGAACGCGCTACACCCCCTCTCCCAGGAGAAGAAGGCGAGGTCGGCTTAGGCTCTTGTGAGGCCTCATGTCTTCCAGAAGGCACAACGCGGGATACGGGTTCTCCGGCACGCGCCTCTAAAACACGCTTGTCCAATTCCAATGATTGTCCTTTGGCTTGGGCAATTTCTTCAAGCATACTTAAACGCTCGGGCGGGGTCCGTTCATCTCTCACTACTTTAATTGTTCCTCGAGGCAACGCCGTGGCCGCGTACGCCGACGGACCCTCTTGCGTTACCCGCGGCTTATGGACCGGAGGTGTCGATACAGGCATCTGTTCATCGTGTGCAAACGAAAGTTCAGACGCTTCTTGATGATGCACCGTGGTAATTTCCGGTGGTGGAGGTGTGCGCGTAATTTGCTTGACAACAGAACCACGATTCTTCTTTTCTTCCATCACAATCGGACGGCATTCTGGACAATACATTGGGCGTGTTGGATCCAATTGGATAGCCAATTCCCACGTCTTACCACAACGGCTGCAGGTATGGATAAATTTAGGACGATCTTTTTTCTTGCCCTGGGAAGCAGCAGCACTCACCGCCGCAATCGCCGCTAGCCGTTCAGGCTTCAATAACAAATATTCTCCTTGGCCCTCTTCACCTGGATTCATCTCTTCTGCATCCAAAGAAGAACCCTGAACCACGCGGGTAAAGGGCACCTCTTCTGCAGGCTGTGACTGGGAAGGCTGGGGAGCGGAGGGAGCGGTTGGCTGTTGAACCACTGCATGTGGAGGGGGTGATAAGGGAGTCGCCGGAGCAGAATTCAAATACGGTGTCGAACCAACTCGCTGCTCACGTTCATCCTCCGTTTCCATACGAGGATATTGTCGAACAGGCACCTCCGTTGTTTGCGCGGGAAGCTGCACAGAAGAAAAAATCCCTTCTAAAGAAGCGGGGGCATCCATTGGCGCGGAAGGAGCAGGAGCACTATTTACCTCGGGGGATACCGCCTGCGTTGGTGAACTTGCCACTTCAAACCCACTCCAACGCAACACTTTTTCTTCAATACTTGCTCTCGGTTCCGCATACCGCTCGCGGCTGACCTGAATCACTCGTTCTGTAGAACCTGTGCGCTTGGCAATCGGCGCCATGGTATTCGCCGAAAAAGGCGGTGTGGCAACCCCGTCGACCATCAATTTAAGGTAAATTTGATATTTGGCCAGACTCACCATGTCTTCTGGGGTAAACGTTGGTCCAAATTCCGTTTCAAAAAACTCCGCATCCGTTCCTCCAATACGCATCAAGATAATCGTCCCAACGTTTCCGACAATCGCGGGGGCCACCTTCTCATCCAACTGCTCAATATATTGATGAGCAATCGTAAGATTAAGCTTGTATTTACGTGCTTCAGACAAAATTGTGGCAAAGGATTCATTGGCAAAATTCTGGAACTCATCCACATACAAGTAAAAATCACGACGCTCGTGCTCAAGCAAATTTTGCCGTTCTTGTGCCGCTAATTGAATTCTCGTCACCACCATCCCACCCAACAAGCGCATATTATCTTCTCCAATACGCCCCTTTGAAAGGTTCACAATACAAATCTTGCCCTCATCCATAATCTGGCGAAAATTCAAGGTCGATTTGACTTGGGCCACAATGTTACGCACGACCGACGAAGACAGAAACTGCCCTACTTTATTCTGTACTGGCGCAATCGCTTCTGTTGCATACTTCTCAGACCACGAGGCAAATTCCGCCACCCAAAAGGTTTTGACAATCGGATCACGAATCTTCGCCGTCACGCGCGCACGGTATTCCTTATCCACCAACAAACGCGTAATACCCAATAACGTTGCGCCCGGATAATCAAGCAACGCCAACACACAGTTCATCAAAATATACTCCATGCGGGCACTCCACACATCTGGCCAAATCTTTTTAAAGACCCCCATCAATCCAGACGCAACTAGCGGCTTTTGATCATCATTCTCCGTCTCCAAAATATTAAAGCCCATCGGAAAAGCCGTATCCGCTGGATTAAAATAAATCACGTCATTAATACGTTGCGTAGGAACAAAATCAATCAACTTTTCAGCCGTATCTCCGTGTGGATCGATATAGCAACAACCGTGCCCCGCCACGATATCCGACAAAATTAAGTTCTCGAGCAAGGTTGTTTTTCCCATGCCTGTTTTCCCCAACACATACATGTGACGACGGCGGTCATCCGTCTTAATCCCAAAGCGACGATTCTGGTTCCGGAAATTCGTTTCCGCGAACAGCGTAATCTCGCGCTCATGGTCATGATCGTAGGTAATAGGCATAGGGAGAAAACTTACTCAAAGGGAATATTGGAGGGGGCATCCGTCTTTTTTGCTTCGGTACGACGAAGCTGTGGTGCCTTCACCTGCAATAAGATTGGGAAGTGCCACAATGTCGCCAACTCTTCTGCAGACATAAAATAACGAGAGATACCGTCTCCAGAACGCTTGGCATAGCGCTGAATAAGCTTGGTTTTTCGGATCGCGTTACGCGCATCCTTAAACCAAAGGATCGTACTACTAACCCCACAGGTCTTAGATTCCGGCTTAAGGGACTGCATGCCAAAATCGTTCATCTGCTTAATCGCTCCGATAAAGGAGTGAACCGCCCGAGGTTTTTTAAAGACCTCCTTCTTTCCCACATAGATAAAACGGATCTTGGTATCAAAGCCAATCTTACCGCTCTTCCGCTCCAACGCTTCAAGCTTGTATTTTTCGCCTGGTGATAACGCTGCTAACTTAGGGAACAAATCTTTTTTATCTTCCTTGGGCTTTTCACCCGCCGGAAAAATCTCTCCTCCAACGGCAACCTTCAAAAAATCATTCAATACTTGTAGAGGAAACAGGAAGGCTTTCCCAATCCAGCTATCTGATTCTTTCTCTTTAATCCCTTTAATTTTGTTGATTTCCGTCTCTGCGCGCTTGCGAAAATCTTTTTGATCCGTCATTTTGATATTGATTTGATACCAGGCCTGCTCCCCCGCTCCCAAATGAGAAAAATTTTCTAACATTCCCGCTAATGGATCTTTAAATTCACCCGAGACAGGGTCGGTAAAATCTTGATACGTTTTGATGGGGATCGCGTCAGGAGCAACCTGCGTCAACTCTGTTCCCCACACATCCCATTCTTCGTCCGGATATTGCTGAGGAACCGCTTTCGCATAATTCTCTACCTCTGTGATATCGGCATCCGGATACTGCGCAAAAATCGCAGACTTAACCATGGATTCAAAACGTCGTTCACACCACACATAATAAGAAACTTGGCCATCGATCGAGGCAATCTCTAGACTAACGGTCGTCTGAACAAAGCCATCTACCCAGGTCTCTGTCCAACTCGGTCCGTTATGCATTCCGGCGAGAGTCGAAAAGATATTTTCTACGGCTTTGCACGTCTGCTCAGACACGCGCGGCACCGTAATCTGCATCAACATCCATTCCTTTTTGGCCCAAAAGCGATTCTGGATATACTCCTGATATCCCTGCGTTCCAGCCCACCACGCAAACCAAGCAAAGAAAATCCACCCCCCAGATTTGAGGATAAGCCACATCGCGGCAAAGGGATTTTGGCCCGCAAGATCTAAAAACGTTTCAAGATCAAACGAAAAGATCGCTGGCAGAAAAGAAAAGATGCTGTCATCCATGGTGACAGCATCTTACCATATCCTCTTAAATTGAGTAACAACGAAATAAACGCAATATGTAACACGCAATATCTAACATTTTCCGATCATTTTTCTAGCCTCAACGGGATTACCCACTCCAATCCGTTTTACATACCTGCTGCGTTCTACACACGCCTTTGTTTCTGCGTCCACATGTGCCAGCTTACTAACAAGGGCGAGGCGATGAAGATAGAGGAGTACGTACCAACCGCGATTCCGATCATCAACGTCAATGTAAATTCGTGCAAAGTCGAACCCCCAAAGAAATGCACCGCTCCCAACGTCAATAACGTCGCAAAGGAGGTATTCACGGAACGTAAGAAGGTTTGATGGACGGAGGTTTCCACGATCTCTGCAAAAGATCCGCCCACTTTAGGCAAGTTTTCACGCACACGATCCAATACCACAATCGTATCTGTAATCGAATAGCCTAGAATCGTGAGAATCGCCGCGATAAACGACGTTCCTACTTCTACGTCATAGCGATGCCCTAACCAAGCGAACACGCCCATTGGCACAATAATGTCATGGAAAGCGGTAAAAATCGTTACCAATCCATATTTCCAGGACTGTACCGGCGCCGATACCTTGCGGAAGACATAGGCTACGTAGACCAAGATCGCCAAGAGAACAATCGCGAGTCCCTCAATAGATTTGCGGCGCAACTCTTCTCCAACCACCGGACCAATCGCATCAAAGCGCAATTCGGAAACACTTGGATAGGCCGCGGATAACGCAGCGAAGACCTTCGTATGCTCTTCTTCCGTCAATGGTTTCAAGCGGAATTGCATGTCTGTTTCTGCAACAGGCTGAATGACCGCCGACCCCAGCTCAACCCCACTCTGGTCTAAAACGCGTTGTACATCGGTGGAAGATGGGCGCTCAGTAAACCGGACGGCCATGAGGGTTCCGCCGGTAAAATCAATCCCCTGCTTTAAGCCCCACATAGACAAGAACAGGATTGAGAGTCCAATCGTGACGGCGGAAACCGCGTACCAAACGTGACGCAACTTAATAACATTCAACTTCATAAGGGATTAACGTTTAGGGCGAAGAAAAATCCAGTCATACTCCTGCAATTTGGTCTGTGCAAGGAAACGTAAGAACGTGCGCGTCGCTACAATCGCGGTAAATAGAGAAATAAGCGTGCCTACAACTAACGTCAAGGCAAAACCACGAATCACAGACGAAGAGAACCCATAGAGCACAATACAGGAAATCAAGACCGTCACGTGACCATCGCGAATGGAAGGCCACGCACGGCGGAAAGACTCCTCTAGCGCCACTAGCAAACTCTTGCCTAGTTTGAGCTCTTCTTTCAAACGCTCAAATACCAACACATTCGCATCCACCGCAATCCCCAGTGACAAGATAAATCCAGCGATACCCGCCAAAGTGAGCGTAATTGGAATCAGCTTAAAGGCCGCGGCCGATAGAGCCGCATACAATACTAAGGCCAAGATCGATACTAAGCCGGGCAAACGGTACAACAAGATCATGAAAAGAGCGACAAACAAGAAGCCGTACAGGCCGGCGGATAATGACTTTGTCAACGAATCTGCCCCCAATGTTGGTCCGACAGTTTGCTGGGCGATCAACTTAATCCCAACCGGCAAGGCTCCGGCTTGTAAACGACGCGCCAGGACCTTGGCTTCTTCCACATTCCCACTCCCCTGGATGACCGCACGTCCTCCGGCAATTTCCGCTTGCACAATCGGCGTAGAGATCGCGACACCATCCAAAAAGATACCAACTGGTTTCCCGATATTGCGACGCGTAATCTCTTCAAACAAGCGAGCGCCTTCATCGTTAAATTGGAGAGAGACGAGAGGAGTGCCTACCTGTGGATCAAATTCCACCCGTGCCGACGCAAGTTCTTTACCCGTTAATTTGGTGGCTTTCCAAGGGTCAGTCGGCACAATGTCAGACGCGATGGTGCGCTTCACCTCGATCACCCGCACTCGCACATCATTTTTTGGCTGCTCGCCAATCTTTTCGATCAAATGAAATCCATATTGCGATTCCACAATCTCAGAGATCGTTCCTTGCTTGGCCGCAAATGCGGCTGCTTCAAAGGCTGGATCGACAAATTGACCCTTCACCACCCAATCTAATTCTCCATTTGTGGAGCTTGCGGTTGGATCATCAGAGAATTCTTTGATCAACGCGATAAAGTTCTGTGGCGTAGCGCGAGCTTTTAAGTCCGTAATTTTTGCTAAAGCCTTCGCACGCTCTTGTTGCTGTACCTCATTCAAAGGCACAACCACTCCCTCACTATTTTTGCCAGGCTCTGGTGAGCGTACCAGTAGGTGACGCACTTTAATCTCGTTACCCAAGCTCTTAACTTCTTCGGCACGAGCGACGGAATAGCTGCGAGGACGTTCAATCGCAAGCTTGGCAATCGTGCCTGTCGCCGCACGCTTAAAGATCTCATACAAGTCCTGATGGTCAGGGTTTACGGCAATAAATCCAAGATCACCCGCGCTTGTTTTGAGTTCCGCATTTTCATTCTTTTCACGCGCGACGGCTTCAAACGAAGCGGGATTCTTCGTTACCTCGTCCAAGATCGCTACCGCACGTTGCTGCTCTTCCGCGTTCTTGGTTTCTATTTCTTTCTTTTGCGCCTCGGTCAATTCTGTATTCGCAACCTCGTTCACTTCTTTAAATTCCAAGATCGGCGTTTCTCCAATCAATTTAATCGCGTCATTTACACTCTTGATACCAGCGAGCTCAACGGTCACACGCCAGCTGTTACCCGCTTGCGTGGTTTGAATGAGCGGCTCAGACACGCCCAGCGTGTTCACACGGCGTTCAATCACATCACGGACACCGTTTAGGGCTTCGCGACGGTCAGCATCAGGGATGTTGGTTACATCTGCTTCGTATTCAAGATGGGTACCGCCTTGTAAATCAAGGCCTAAGACAAACGGGGTCTTAATGGTGCCAATCCCAAAGCCTATGCGAGACTTGAGCTGATTTGAGAGCCAGTTATACGGCGTAGGATAGGCAAAGGCTCCCGTCACGAGAAGAAGGAGGAAAAGCCACGCAACGCGAGCACGCACAGTTTTCTTTTGAGGAGAAGTAGATCGATTCATACGTAAATGATAAACGGCCGGAGTTTAGCGCACGCGGAAGAAAAAAGACAATGATTAAACCGTAGGAACGACAACCGCTGTGGATTTCTTCAACATCCAGTGCTGTTGGGCGATGGTGAGCAAACTCATCGTAAGCCAGTAGAGCGCAAGCCCACCCGGCAAGGAAAAGCCAATCACCACGGTCAAAATAGGCATCATATACATCATTTGCTTGTTCATCATGGCAGCCATTCCTTCATCTTTGGCACCAGGCTTACCCGCCACCTCGGCTGGTGGTTGAGTAATGGCTCCTGCAGGAGGTTTGAGCATTTGACGGGTTTGGAAGAACTGAACTAATCCCGCTAACACAGCTAAGACATAGCTAGGGTGAACCAGGTCAAATACCCCCAAGAATTTGGCATTCACCATCTGAGGGTTCGCAACAAACGAATAGAGAAGGTTATCGAACGTGCCAGACGTGAGACCGATCGATAAGGCCCGATATAACGCAATAAAGATAGGCAACTGGATCACGAGCGGCAAGCACGACGCAGCAGGATTAACTTTTTCCTTCGAATACAACGCCATAAGTTCACGCGCCTGACCTTCCTTATCATCCTTAAGACGGGTGCGCACCTCTTCAATCTTCGGTTGAAGCTGTTGCAGCGCACGCTGCTGTTTGAGCTGAGCTTGCGTGAGAGGGTACAAAATCACCTTCACAATAAATGTGACGACGATAATCGCAAAGCCAATATCATGGCCAGGCAACACATTGTAGAGCCAAATCAATAGGTTAAGGATGGGTTGAAGAAGGATCGTGGTAAAGAGACTGGACATAACAAAGACAGAGTTGGATTAAACCGCTTCTTCCTTCGTGACTTCTGCATTGGCTGCTCCTTCTAATGGTTCAGCGGCGCTGGCTGCGTCCTTCGCATCTGCTTCTTGAGCAAGTTCAGGCGCTTCTGGAGCAGGAGCGGGCGCTACCTCTTCAAAGGCTCCTGTTTCGGAATCGGCCACGACTTTCCCTCCCTGTTCAATCACCGTAATCTTCCAACCGGTAAGCTTGGCCGCTAAACGCACGTTCTGTCCGCCCTTTCCAATGGCAAGCGATAATTGATCTGCGGTAACAGACACGACAGCCAAATGCTCTTCATCACGCAATTCTACGGATAATACTTTGGCAGGTGACAACGCCGCTTGCACATAGGCAGCCGCATTCTCACTCCACTCAATAATATCAATTTTTTCTCCATTCAATTCGCGGATCATGGTTTGGATACGCGTGCCACGTTGGCCAATACACGAACCAATTGGATCGATGGCTTCATCGTTAGTAGAGACAGCTACCTTGGCACGACTCCCTGCCTCACGCGCGATCCCTTTAATTTCCACCACCCCATTGGCGATTTCAGGAATCTCCTGGACAAAAAGTGATTGGATGAGTTGCGGGCTCGTACGCGACAAACGAATTTCTGGACCCTTACCCGTCAATGCCACCTCGCGCAACAACGCCTTGATACGCGTGCCTGGGTAATATCGTTCCGTCTCGATTTGGTCTTCTGGCAACATGATCCCCGTAGCACGACCAAGATCAATCAGGACCACACGTCCTTCACGGCGCTGGATCGTGACATTCATGAGTTCACCTTCACGGCCTTTGAAGTCACTATAGATCACACCACGTTCTGCTTCGCGTAATTTTTGTAACACGACTTGCTTGGCCGTTTGCGCCGCCATGCGACCAAAAGCGGCTGGCACGCTCAATTCAACACGAATTTCTTCTCCAAGCGCAGCATCTGGTTTCAAATCCCGGGCATCCGAAATCATGATCATGGTCTTTGG
>CAZTQP010000029.1:0-1466 GCA_964615825.1 uncultured Gammaproteobacteria bacterium | reverse complement strand
AAGGCGACTTCTACGGTATCTAAGACCGACTCATAGGCAATGCCTTTTTCGTCGGCAATCTGTTTCATGGCTTGGGAAATGGGACTGGCCATATCATGGAAGGAGGTTAGGGATTAGGCTTTAGGAGTTAGGGGTTTAGGCGTAGGAAAGGGCACTTAGAACCTAATTCCTTATACCTAAAGCCTAGTATGTATAAAAGAAACCCGTTCTTCCGAACGAGTCATCCATGGCGATAGGATACGCATCTTTCCCCTATCCGTCAAGCACGCATGATTGACATGGGCAATAATAATGTATTACCATTTTGCCCAATGTTTCGAAGCACGAAGCAGGTGAGCCGGACAGTTCCGGTGCTTACACCGAGACGGTGAAGCTAATGGGATCGATCGAAGAAGACGATGAGACGACCCGGGGCATCAGAGAGGCGATCGCACAGGGGGCAAGGATCCTCGTGGTGGTCGCGGCAGAAGAAGACCGCACCCCGGAGTTCTTCGCGCTCATGTACGGGCTCTGCGCAGACAAGGGGGTAATGCAGGTGACACTCACCCCCGAGTCGACAGATGGAACCTCGATCTACGACATGTCCGAGGTGGCGCTCAAAATGATGCCCGAGGGCTACGCCCTCATCCTCAACGCGGAACACCTGAGCCCCGCAGACAAGGGGTACCTCGCCAGCATGAAAGCATCTGACACGCTCCCCCCGACGATCCTTGTGACGTCGGAGGAGCCGGAAGCACTCGCAGATCACATGGGTCGACCGGGTCCATGGAGCCTCAGCTTCGCAACCAACGCGGTCGACGACACCTTCCAGTGGGAGCCCTCCCGGACCACCACCCTGCACGAGTACGTACGGGGCGCAACCTACGCCACGACCCCCTGACATCAACCTCAGCACACCATATCTAAACACTTTTTCCGCCCCCTCCCTCCTTCCTTGCCCATCGAACGGACAAGACCCAGGCTCATAAACCTGCGTCACATCCGCCACGAGGGCTCGTTTTTGTTTTAGAAGTATTTTATCTTTCCTTTAAGCACAAAAACACCGCTTTTCTCCCCACCCTTAGGCCTTATTCTTTGAATCTTGCATTTTCCCCTGTTTCTCTTGACATTTTATTATTATCTTGCTTAGATGCGTCATCCGGACTATGCTGTAGGAAGGTTCCTCACAGCTTTCGGAAGGGAGAAACCGCCATGAAGTGGTTCGTCAACGGTCTCCAGAGGATCGCGCAGCTCGCCGCGATCGCCACCGTCCTCGCGGCGTGTGGTACCGACGCGGGCACCGACGCGTCCCGGCCGGACGCGAACAACCAGACGGATGCGGCGATCACCGACCGCTCCGCGCCTCAGCCCGACGTCGTCGTGACGCCGGACACCCCCCTCCCCCCTCCCCCGCCGGACGTGCCCGCCACGCCCGACGCCCCTCCCCCGCCCCTCGACGGGCCCACCGAGGACGCCTCCGTCCCGCC
>CAZTQP010000028.1:0-12405 GCA_964615825.1 uncultured Gammaproteobacteria bacterium | reverse complement strand
AAGGCACCTGCGAGACTATCAGGAAAGTTTTTTACGATCTGTTCGCGTACGCTTGTGTCTTGCGCGAGCAGCTCATCTTTACGACCCGTAAACCCTTTAGAGAGCGGCTCTGTTTCGGGCACTCCTTCCGTATCGATCCTTGATAAGCGTTGAACGTAGCCTAAGACATCCCCTAGCTGAACGGGAAGAGCCGTTTTTTCTTGTTCATTGAGCGCTAAACGTGTCAGCGTCGCCAAACGCTCAAGCTCTGCAGGCGTTATATCCATATGGGCGTAGGGTACCTGGAGAAAGATAGGCGGTCAAAGTGGCCGAACGGGGAAAATGTGGTATTATTGGTGCGATATGAGATCTGAATTTCCTCCTACAGCCGGTCCAGAGACCGTTCCTGCTCGGCCAAAACCAAAAGCAGAAGTCTCCCCTGATCGGCGTGCGGCTGAAAAAGCCCTTCATCGCGGAATTGGAGAAGAAATAAGAGCTGACCAAGAAGTCGTTAGTGGGGTCGAACGAATAAATAGCCCATCTACGAAGGAAGCTTTAAAACCGCGAGGAATTCCTAACCTTCACGTCACAGCTTCTGTATCTGAGAGTTTACGACACGATACGGGTAGACCTCCTCGATCCATTGCGGATCCAGACGCGCTTTCTAAATGGCTCACGAGAAGAGCAAATGGAGACATATCAAACCTTCCTCCTCCCATGAAGGAAGCCGATGATAATAACGACGTCTAGAAACACCTTCTCAGGAAGGTGTTTTAAATTACGGACTACTCAATTTACCTATATATTCTTGATTTTTTCCAAAAATTCCTCCTCACTCAAGATCGTGACACCTAGAGCCTGCGCCTTGTCCGCTTTTGAACCCGCCTCTTCCCCTACGACGACGAAGCTGGTTTTTTTTGAGACGGATTCAGATACCGTTGCGCCTAGCAGGCGTACTTTTTCCTTGGCTTGATCACGAGACATCGATGTAAGCGTGCCAGTAAATACCCAGCTCGTCCCCGTGAGTGGTCCTGCCGCCTTCGGCGTAGCGCTTTCAACTTGTACTTCCGCAAGAAGGTGCGTTAATCGTTCCTGCTCGATTTTATCCGTAAAGAAGTCGCGGACGGAACGGGCGACCACTTCTCCGATCCCATCAACGGAGAAGAGCTGTTCTTCGGTGGCAGTGCGGAGCGCTTCGATCGATCCAAAGGCTTGCGCAAGATCGATCGCGATCTGTGAACCCACATGACGGATGCCGAGCGCAAGAATAAATCGTTCTAAGCTGATGTCGCGATGAGATTGGATTTGTTGAACGAGTTTATTGGCGGATACTTCTGCAAAGCGTTCGAGCGCTTCTAGGTCCCCTACACTTAATTTGAAGAGATCTGCGGGCTCGTGGACAAGACCCTCCTGAATAAGTTGCTCCATGATTTTGTCGCCAAGGCCGCGCATATCAAAGGCGTCGCGTGCGACAAAATGAAGGAGGCGCGCGAGCTCCTGGGCGAAGCATTGACGATTGACGCAGACGATCGCGACCTCCTCTTCTTTACGTTCCACGGCAGACCCACAAATAGGACAATGACGTGGCATCTTGAAGGCTTTTTCTTTACCAGCACGTAGCTTAGGGAGTACTTGGATGATTTTTGGGATGATATCGCCCGCTTTTTCGACGATAACGGTATCTCCTATTCGAACATCTAAGCGATCGATCTCATCTTGGTTATGAAGAGAGGCACGTGTAACCGTCGTGCCCGCTAAGGCAACTGGATCCATGATAGCAACAGGCGTTAATGCTCCCGTGCGGCCAACAGACACCTGGATATCTCGGACGATCGTCGTCCCCTGCTCGGCAGGAAACTTCCATGCGATCGCTCCGCGCGGGGTCTTACCGACAATACCAAGTCGTTCAAACAGTGCCTCATCGTTGACGTTTACTACAATACCATCTGTCCAATACCCTAAGTGGTCACGCTGTTTAATAATCTCTGCATGGAATTTCTCCACCTCATCTAGCGTCTTGCACAGATGATTGCGTGGATTTTGAGCAAATCCAATTAGCTCTAGTACGCGGTGCGCTTGAGCGTGCGTCGTAAGCCCAATATCATCGATCAAATCATAGGCAAAAAACGAGAGCTTGCGAGCTGCGGCGATCTTCGAATCAAGCTGGCGGATTGAACCGGCAGAAGCATTACGTGGATTGGCAAAGGTTGGCTGACCAGAGACGGCAAGCTCGTCATTCATGGCTTTGAATTGACGTTCCGTCATGTATACCTCGCCACGGACCTCAATGCGCTGTGAGACGCGCTTAAAGAACTCAAGAATGCGAGCGTGATTGCGAATCGTCGGCTCTTGCGTCAGAAAATCCTGCAGCTCTTTTTCTGAAGGCTGACGTAAACGCAATGGAATGGCATTGATGGTTTTTAGATTTTCTGTGACGTCTTCTCCGATGCGCCCATCTCCACGCGTTGAACCTTCTACGAATACTCCTCTTTCATAGATGAGGGAGACGGCCAGCCCATCCATCTTAATCTCCGCGAAAAACTCAAATTGGCCAAGCGGTTCAAGCTTCCGCAAACGCGCGAGCCAGTCCTCCATTTCTTGGCGTGAAAATGCATCCTCTAAAGACAGCATCGGAACCGCATGAGGAACTTTTTGAAAGCCACTAGCAACTTTTCCTGCAACACGTTGGGTCGGAGAGTCAGGAGTAATGAGGTCGGGATAGACTTGCTCCAGCGTATACAGTTCATGCTTGAGGGCATCGAGGGCGGCGGGGGAAATAGAAAGCGCGTCAAGTACGTGCTCTTCGTACCGATAGCGATCAATTTCGAGGCGTAGTTTTGCGATACGCTCCTTAGCTTCGGATTTGTTCATACAAGATATCTTTTCATGCCTTAAAATAATCGTCTAATCCATATCTCTATCGCTTGACCGTACATGATCGCTCCCAACGTTCCCAGTACAAGAAAGGGTGCGAAAGGAATGCGCGATCCCTTACGCACGGAGCCGAGCAAAAATAGAATGAGCACGATTCCTCCGCCTAAAACATAGGTTAAATACAAGGCAACGCCCACTTGAGGCCCGCCTAAAAATGCTCCCATCAAGACACCCAGCCACGGATCCCCTTCTCCCATGGCACGACCACGACTCAGCCAAACTTGGACTCCTAAAAATCCTCCTCCCACCAGGATTCCGATAAGGACAGACATCCAGGGTAAGGTTCCTGATGCGATATTCCAGGCAGCTGCACCTACCGCAGCAAGGATCATGGGCTCTACAGGCAATAGCTTCCAGCGGAGATCAAACACGACCAAGGCAAGAAGCACGAGGAGAAATAGAGCTTCAACGATAAAAAGTGACCAAAGCGATGGATTCGTGAATAGCGGATACCGGAAATAGACGACGAGAAAGATAATAGCTGCGCCTAGCTCCACTAAGGGATATTGGATATGGATAGGATGCTGACAGGCGGCGCAGCGGCCCCGAAGCCATAGCCAAGATAGAATAGGAACGAGATGCTGTGGACGCAAGGTAGTACGGCAATGAGGACATTCCGATCGCCCCATGATTGTGATTCCCCTATATAAGCGGATGAT
Source organism: uncultured Gammaproteobacteria bacterium (assembly GCA_964615825.1). Lineage (GTDB taxonomy): Bacteria > Patescibacteriota > Patescibacteriia > 2-12-FULL-60-25 > 2-12-FULL-60-25 > JAGOUY01. Next base: position 8,833 of record CAZTQP010000028.1, on the reverse strand, counting down.
GAGGACGTTTAAAAATGAACCAATAATAGCTCCGAGTAATCCGGCCAAGAGATACGCAACAAACATTACACGTTCAAGAAATTATTTCTCCTCATCCTTGCCATCTATCACCCCATTCGCGTGCGCGTAAAAGACATTTGCCTTGCCAAGATCGGTATCACTTTCTGTTATGAAGCGGATCGAATAGCCATTTGCTCCGCCTTTGTACATATAGTATTCGTTAATCTTTGGCCCCGTAGACAAGCGGTCTAGGTAGATAGGTTGCTGTGCGTTTTGACGTGCTTCAAAGCCTGCCGCGGATAAGACGTCTGCATTCGAGCCAGGCTTGCCCAATTCGATCCCCGCACTTGAAGGATAGGTAGCTTTTTCCAGCCAGTACCGGCTAAGGCCGGCAGAAATCGTGCTGATGTCGGATAAGCGCTGAGCATCACGCACGCGGGCGCGAGCACTATTTAAGGATAGGACGGCAAGTGTAGCCAAGAGTCCAAAGACGGCTAAAACGATGAGTATTTCTAAAATGGTGAAGCCCGGCTTTAAGCGTCTCATCAACATATAGACGAAGTATAGCAGTTTTGTCTTATTCCATCACTCCGGCTTGATTTATGGTGTGCGTTTGGCCGCCTTTAAGCCCATCGCGATCGCGCGCTAAGAAAAAGCGGAGCTTAAATGCATTTGTTGAGATAGGTTGCGCACCATCGGCCTCAATTGTCACAAGACATGGGTGCGTGATCTCCTTGGTGCAAACATGCTCTGAATCTAGCTTGTACCGTTCGTACTCTGGTTTTAGCCCCATTCCCTCCCAAGCCGTCGCGAGCGACGTTTGGCAGCTCTCCTCTTTACAGAGACGGCAATCTTCGAGCCGAATCGGCCAATCCGTTATTTCCGTACAACCTACTAACAACGCTCTCTCTTGTTGCGCGGCTACGATCGCTGACACTGAAGCACGTACGACCGCCAGTTGACCATCATCACGACGCACGTCTAAGACGCGCTGAATCTGCAAAAACGTAAACCCTACCGCTACTAGAAACGCCGCGCAGACCGCGAGCCATTCTGGAAGCGTGAACCCATTTCCTCTGTCCTTCTCTTCAAAACGCTTGGCCACATGACGCGCGACTTCGTGAGGGTGATGTTGGCCTTTTAAAAAATACTCACATGCCCCTAAAGAAAAACAACGTTGGATATCTTCTTGTGACGCGAGCTGTGACCAGACCATGAGAGGGATGTCTTTGGTGTGCGGATCGTCTTTAAGCGCCTGCAGCAATTCAAATCCATTGAGCTTGGAAAGGCGTAGGTCAAATAATACCGCCACAGGCTCATGCTCCATCATTAAATCCGCCACGTCTTCGGCGTTCGTGGTATGGACAAGATCGATCCCTTGCGCGCTAAAGGCGCGTTTGACGCCTTGGGCAAAAAATTGATCTTCTTCGGCATAGATAACGATCATAGGGAGCGACTCGTCCACGCCATGCCATTCGGCACCACGTGACGCTCTAAGATTGAAACGGGGATATGCGCATATTGGAGCGGCTCTGCCCAACGTACATCAGACGTTTTTTGATATGCCACCACGGGACGTCCACTTAAGGCGGCATGTAACGCTTCCTCCTGAGACTCTTTCTCTTCAACTTGATAGATGGCTGGAAGGCCGGGCTGTGTACGCCAATGTGCCCCCTCTTCTTGATGCAACCATCCTCGTTGTTCGGCCTGAACTTGCAACACATCCTGTCCGGAAGCCACAAATACCAACACACCTTGAGGATGCCGCGTAAACATCTCAAGCGTCTGCGACCAATCAAGAGGGTGCATCTGTGCAGCCTGGTCTTTTTGACGTTTTAAGGTGAGGATCGCTCCGTGACTCGTCGGATGATGAGAGAGCTTCCAATCTGTGAAAGCCTGCTGTCCGTGGCGTAGGAGATGAAGGGTTAACGCGGGGGCGCTTGCTGGGGGATGGGTTATGAGATCCGGCTCTAACGCTTGGATACTTTCGTGCGATAGATGCCATCCATGCCTATCGCTCCCTACCTCAAGGTGAGAGGTCGAGGCCTGGTCGAGATGATATTGCAAGTGACGGCGGACGTGGCTGATCGCCGCTAAGGGAGGAGTATAGGCGGGACGAATATCGGACCACAGGGTGACAGCAGGAACGAGTTCGAGACCATGAGCTTGCACGGCGCTAGCAACGGCTTTTACCGCTTTTGTGTCGGAGGGGTCGGCGAAGGCGACCAAGAGAGTGGAGACCTCTTCATCCATCATCACGGCTCTCTGAGCAGACAGCCAGTCCGCATCTAGACGTGGCGCACGACGCGTTGACCGTGAGAGGGTGGCTCGTCTTATGAACGGAATATCGAAGATGTGGGTGAGTGCTTCTCCATATTGGTCGGGCGTCATGAGACCCGTTCCAATCAGGACCTGCTCCGGATGGAGACCATGTTCCAGTAATACGCGTGTTTTTTGGGCTGTTTTTGGCGTTAGCCAACCTTCCCCTTGGCACACGGCTAGGAGATCGGAGACGACGTGAGGGTCGCAAAAAAACGTGGCGGACATGGGTTCTTTACTCAATATCACGCATCGCGCAGCCAATCGCGACCGCGTAGCGTGGCCCCATCTCTTCGAGGGTTGGACGTAAATCGAGAGGATAGACCACCCGTGCCCAAGGGTTGCCGAGATACGTACTCACGCTCATCTGCTGGGTTAAAAATTCGGGTAGGCGTGGCAAGAGCGCCGAACCGCCGGTCAAAATAATTTTATCAATCCGTTTTGGCGGGCCACCCATCGATTCATGCTGCGATTGATAGAGACTGAAGGAATATTTTATTTCTTCTAAAATAGGTTTGATGAGCACGGTCAAGATCGGTGAAATATCTCCGGCGGGAGCAAATGACTGCATCGACTTAATATCGCGCTTCATTGATTCTGCTTGCTCCATCGGCAACCCAAGGGTTTTTGCGATCGTTTGCGTGATCGCATTGCCCCCCGTCGCAATGGAACGCGTCACAAAAGGCACGCCTTGCTCCACAATCATGACATTGGTGCGCAACATGCCCATATCCACGATCATGATGGTGGAACGGTCTTTGCCGATGAGAGAACGGATTTCGGCAAACGCTTCTGTTTCGAGAGAGACCAGCTCAAGACCCGCTTGCTTAAAAATCTCCATATACTTATTGACCAATGTTTTGGGAGCGGCCGTCACTAAAATACGTGTAGATGGCTTCATCCCCTCTTTCTTTTCACTTTTTTCGATGACTTTTACATCTAACGACACCTCTTCTAACGGCATTGGGATGAGTTTTTTGGCTTGGGCGGCGGCGAGATCTTTCATCTCTTTTTCGTCGATGGTCGGTACGTTTAACACAGACGAAAAAATGGCGGAAATTGGCAAGGCCGTGACCACACGCTTAGTGGTAGTACGGGCTTTTGCCAACATATCTTTAATGATTTGAGACGCGTTGACCGGATCATTTAACAACGATTGCTCCATGCTATCTGAAGGAACGTTCGCGTAGGCATACGTATTCAAACGAGCCCGACCTTTTTCGTTACGCAGCTCAACAAGCTTGACGCCGCCGAAGCCAACATCAATGCCAAGGTAGCTGGCATGTTTTTCCTGAGAGAAGAGGGAGAGAAGACCCATAGAGACGAGGGTAGGATAGCACAATCGTACCCGCTTCGCATCTTGCTTTATTCGGCCGTTATTTGCTTGTTGAACCACTATCTTCCCACATCCATTGCTTTATTTGCTAAGGCATCGGCCGCTTTATTGAATTCGCGCCGTACGTGACGATACTGGACGCGTCCTAGCTGTGCTTCCAAGCCTTTCATCTCACGAAAACGGAGTTGTAAGTCTGGATTTTTGACGCGATACTCTCCTTTTGCCTGTTTGATTAATAGCTCGCTGTCGGCGACTATTTCTATTTCTTTTGCTCCCAGCGCCACGGCACGTGACAAGGCGAGGATGACGGCTTGGTATTCTGCTTGATTATTTGTGGTCCGGCCTAAAAATTTGGCATGCTCTTCTAAAACCTGTCCGGTCTTCGCATCTTCAATCACGACCCCGATCCCAGAAGGGCCGGGATTTCCGCGGGAACCGCCGTCAGTACGCGCAAGGAGATACATGGCTATGATACCTTTTTAAAATCTAGTAAACGACATTCCGCCTCTTTCCTTCCATTCCATTCGTTGATAGCCACAGTATAGACGAGATCAATAGCTGCGCCAACGGATAATTCCATCACTCGTTCACCGAGTTTGAAACCCAGGGCTTTGACGCGACGGCCGCGCGGAGAAATGAGCGTAAGGCGAAGATGGTTTTTGTTCGCACCAATGAGATCGAGTGCAACAATCCGCACATTTCGTGATAGGAAGATCGGCCGGCGGTTTCCCTCACCAAATGGCTCAAGGCGCGCGATATCCTCCGCGAAGGGCATATCTACCATATCGAGCGACATTTCGGCATCGATATGGATCGTAGGGACTAATTGATGCGGTTCAAGCTGCTCTTGGGCATGTTTTGCCAAGGCTTCGGCAAATTCTGTAAGACGCATTTCATCTTTGAGGGCAAATCCACAGGCCTGGACATGTCCACCTGAACGGGTAAGAATCCCTTCTCCTGCTAAGCGCACGCCTTGGGTAATATCATACGCCGGGATGGAACGACCGGAACCGATCCACGTTCCTTCATGCTGCCCTACCACCGTGATGGGTCTTGCGAATCTCTCGAGAAGCTTCCCCGCGACCAACCCTACGAGCGCAGGCGACCAATTATCCTTCCAAAGCGTAATCGCATGCGGAAGATTGGCGAGATCATACCGCTCTTTTAATTGAGCCTCTGCTTCCACCATCATGCTCTTGGTCGTCTCTTGGCGTTCACGATTGCAACGTTCAACTTGCTTCGCGAGATCTTTGGCTTCGTCTTCGGTGGTAGCCAGCATGAGACGTAAAGCAAGTTCAGCATGCTCCATTCTGCCTGCCGCGTTGATACGTGGACCTAAGGCAAACCCAATCGATTCACTATCCATCTTTCCATATTCTAAGGAGGAGGCTTCAATCAAGGCACGCAAGCCGAGACGACGCGTCTTATTGAGCACTTTCAAGCCGTATATTTCTAAGACACGATTCTCCCCCACCAATGGCACCATATCTGTCACGGTCGCGATTGCTACAAGATCCAATAGCCATTTCTCCCAACCTGGTTGGATATCGAGTCCGCGAGCGCGCGCAGCCTCCAAAAGAGCACAGGCAAATTTGTAGGCGACTCCAACGGCCGCGAGTTTTTTAAAGGGGTATGTTTCTTCCGGTAAGCCGGGGTGAATCAAAAATCCATCTGGGAGCGTGTCTCCAAATTGGTGATGATCTACCACAATCGTGTCGATATTCTCCCCTTTTGCGAGGGCGATTTCATCAACACAGGCAATCCCACAATCAACGGTGATGATGAGACGGGTGTCACGTTCTTTTAATTTTGGGACGGTTCCTTTATGTAAGCCGTAGCCTTCTTTATCGCGATGAGGGATGTAGAAATCAATCTGGCTAGAAGTATCGGGTATCGAGTATCCAGTATCGAGTATGGCGGATGGATCAACGATAATTCTTACTTCTTGATGATCGATTCCTTTCATTTTTCCTTCTATTTCTCTCAGAGTCGTAATGATGACGGTGGAGCCGGTGACGCCGTCGGCATCGTAATCGCCGTGGACTGTGATGCGTTCGCCGGCTTCCAAGGCAGCAAAAATACGCTCAATGGCCGCCGGCATGTGGCGAAATTGAGTTGGGTCGTGAACATGGTCCTCCCACGAAGGGGATAGAAAATCTTGCACGGCTTGCTTTGTTTGTAATCCACGATTCCAGAGGAGCTGCGCAATAACGGGCGAGGGAACATCCACGGTTTGAGCAAAATCCGCCGGGGCAGGATCAGCCGTTTTCCAGGTACGTGTCATGCCTCCATCATGGCAATCGCGGGATGGTTGAGCAAGAGGAGAAGTGACCTACCTAAAATCCCCCTCCAATAAGAGGTGCGATCAAGAAAAGGATCGTGGCGATGATCATAAAAGCGGCAAAGACTTTCATGATGGCGGTGGTATATTTTCGTTTCATAGGTGAGATTCCTTCAAGAATGAATCTTTTTTGGCAGCTTCACGACGCTCTTCTTCCACCTTTGCCAATACTTCCGCCATTGACTCTGCCGCATCAGGTCTCGCCTGACCAACTGCCTCTAGCATCGTAGCTCCTACCTCGGCTCCACTCGCGATTGAAACCACGGCGACAGCCATTGCGTGTAATATTTTTTCACGCATGCTTTTAAGCCTTTCCTCACGTTGCTTGAGGGCTGGGGAGGCCTCTGGACCCACCGCCTCGGGAGCGCGTGGCGTTTTTACCAAAACCTGAGTCAGAAGCGTTACGCGTTGTTCTTGGGTAAGGCCCTGTTCTCCCGCCCACCCATTTACTGAGGGATGTTCAATAGACATAATCTTTTATTTTTTATATTCCTCTGCTATTTGAGCTAAAAAAGTCGCGTGCTCCAGATTATATTCAGCAATCATCATCTCAATCTTGTGGAGCATGGCTTGGACTTCCTGGGAAGAAAGCGTTGGGACAGTCATAAATATTTTATTATCTTACCCTCTGCGTAGGACTTTAATAAAGGCCTCTGAAGGGATTTCCACTCCGCCTTTGCCGTGTTCAAGCATGCGCTTTTTGCCTTTCTTCTGTTTTTGCAAGAGTTTTGATTTACGCGAATAGTCTCCTCCAGACATTTTGGCGAGCACATCTTTACGGAAGGCTTGGATGCGGTCGGAAGCAATGATCTTGCTGCCGATCGCTGCCTGTAATTTTACCACAAATTGTTGGCGCGGGATCTCTTCAGCTAGTGTTTCCACGATTTCTTTGCCGCGACGATAGGCTTCGCTTTCGTGTAACAAGGTTGCCAAGGCCTCTAATGGTTCGTCGGCTACTAGGATATCAAGACGGACGACTTCAGAGGGGCGGTAATCGAGAAAATCGTAGTTCAAGGAGGCATAGCCAGCGGTAACCCCTTTGAGCTTATCGTAAAAATCGACGATGACAGAGGCGAGGGGCATCTGGTAATGCAAGAGCGCACGAGTGGTATCAATATATTCCGTGTTCTTGTATTCACCACGACGATCTTGGACAAGCGCCATGACATTACCGATATAATCTTTGGGACAGAGAATATCTACTGTCACGTACGGTTCACGCGTTTCTTGGATGCGGGATGGCTCTGGGAACGCGCCGGGAGCTTTGATAAGAACTTCTGTTCCATCTGTCTTGGTAACTTCATACCCTACGGAGGGCGTTGTGACGACCACATCCATATCAAACTCACGCGACAAACGTTCTTGGACGATTTCTAAATGAAGCATGCCAAGCAAGCCACAGCGGAAGCCGAAGCCGAGAGCGATTGAATGTTCAGGCTCAAAACTTAAAGCTGCATCGCTTAATTTAAGCTTAAGAATCGCATCACGCAGCTTTTCATACTCACTGCCATCCATGGGAAATAAGCCCGCGTACACCATGGGATGGACTTCTTTATAGCCCGGCAGTGCCTGAAGACGATCCCCAACGGCGGAGATCGTATCACCGACACGGACGGCCGAAATATCTTTTAAGCCCGTAACCACATAGCCGATATCCCCTGCTTCCATTCGTTCGGAGGCGATATGGTCGGGCTTCATGTAACCGAGCTCAAGCGCGGTGCCAGGAGAATCGGTGGCGATAAAATGAATAGGTGTTTGTTTCGCGAGTGAACCATCGACGCAACGCACATAGGCGATCACACCTTGATAATCGTTGTATTTGGAATCAAAAATGATCGCGCGAAAGGGTGCGGCTGGATTTCCAGATGGAGGAGGAACATCTCGTACCACGCGTTCGAGGATGAGATCGACCCCGACACCCGTCTTACCAGAAGCACAAATAATTTCTTCCCGTTTGCAGCCAATGAGGTGCATGAGTTCAGCCGCGCGTTTTTCTACATCCGCATTCGGAAGATCGATCTTATTCAAGACCGGGATGATAGTGAGATTCTGTTCGATCGCGAGATACAAGTTCGCGATGGTTTGCGCTTGAACACCTTGGGTAGAATCGACGAGCAGGACCGCGCCTTCGACAGCCGCTAAGGAACGGGAAACTTCGTAGGTAAAATCGACGTGACCAGGGGTGTCAATTAAATTTAATTCGTATTCCTTGCCATCTTTCGCTTGATACTTCATGCGCGCGGGTTGGAGTTTGATGGTGATACCGCGCTCACGCTCCAATTCCATCGTATCGAGCAATTGCTCTTTCATTTTGCGCTTTTCAATCGTGCCGGTGATCTCCAAAAGACGGTCAGAGAGGGTCGACTTACCGTGGTCGATATGGGCGATTATACAAAAATTACGAATACGAGCTTGATCCATGGCCGTAGAATGCCCAAAGATTAGCGAAAAAGCAAGTGATCGGCATTATGAAAAACTCCCCGATACGCTCAGGGAGTTTTTATGCTTTATTCCTTATTTGTTCGCCGCCTTCATAGCTGCCAAGAACGTCGTACGCGCCGTCTTTGCATTGGTTTGATATTGGGTGCGGGCTTGGGTTTCGGCGGCGTTGCGGGTTGTCTTCGCCTGTTTCATCGTTGCTTGGTAGGTGTTGTTCGCAGCGGTTGTCGCTTGACGATAGGCGGTTTGTGCCTGCATGAGCGCCGCGCGGAAGGCTTTATTTGCCGCAGTCCGTTCATCTTTGTTGGTTGAGTTACACTTTTGTTTCCAGGTTGCTTCGGCGGCATTGACCGCATTGCGACGAACGTTGATCGCTTGGTCATGGGCCGTGCGGCGGA
>CAZTQP010000027.1:4171-12525 GCA_964615825.1 uncultured Gammaproteobacteria bacterium | reverse complement strand
CGCTTGCGCGCCGCCTGCTGTCTTTGGACTCTGGTTGTTAGGGCTGAATGTAGCGAAATTCCCCAGAAATGTCAAACCCGCTCTGGAGAAGCGGGGGCAAGAGGGTGGCCGAACAAAAAAGATGGGGCGTGTGCTAGGCGGCGAGACGGATGCGGCTCGCCAATCTCCGGGCGTAGCAGTTGCGGATGCTCTTGGCGCTGGTGCCGTGGGTAGTCTTCTTCAGCCCACACGAAGGGCAGCGCCAGGTGAGGGAGGGCAGCACGAACTTGGTGGCCATCGACGCGTCTCCAATCTTGTTGCAGACATCTAAATGCAAGCGAATATAAGTGTCGGTCTTGTTAAGAAAAAAGTCAAGAATGGTTGAATAATCCTCCTTAACGCTCTTTACAGAAATAAAAGAATATGACAGGGTTTGCAGGCAAAAGGAGAAGAATGTGAGAAATAAAGTAACATCGTCCCAAAAAGGAGATACTAAGCCTCTGACGAGGAATGGGCCCCTGTCTCACTATGCAACCGTTCTCGGATTGCTCGAAGCAAGAGAAGATCACGGCTTCAGCCTGCTTCAACGCGCTAAAAAAAAGGAGGGGGTAATTTTTTCCGAGGGAACCCTCTATCCTCTGCCAACCAAGATGGAAAAACAGGGTTTCGTGCGACTCGTGCGCGAGGTACGAGCACCGGGCATCAAGGGAGGAAGACCTGCTCGTGTCTATGCTATCACTGAAGATGGCAAGACTGCCCTCCTGGATGCGCTGAGAATCATCCAGAACATTTTCTTCCCCGGATAGCACCTTACCCTCGCTCAATTCTTCCCTCCCCATCTCCGACGCATACTCTGCGTCGATTGCGTTTTTATGGCCTCCTACGCTTTACAAACACGGCAGGATATGTAACCGTTGGTCACGAAAGGAGGCGTCATGAAAGACGCTACCCAGAGGCTGCTCGACATCTTCCGAGCAGCTGGACTCGAGACCGGACCCACTCCCCACACCGGGGAATTCTACCCTGAGGCATACATCGGGCTCTTCGAGCCCACGATCCAGCGCGCGACGCTGTACCTGCGTCGGGACGTGTCCCAGGCAGAGATCCGGCAGCTTGCGCAGGCAGCCGCAGCGCGCAACCTCCAGATGGTTTTCATGGAACTGACCGTTCCGAAAGGTGTATGCTCCCCCGAGACCGGTATTCTTCAAGGGCCCGTCATGATCCCGCGCGAAGAGCTCGGAACGCAGATCATCTGCGTGACGATGATGAACGGTACTGTCGGCTACATGCGATGGGAGGTGGGCGTGGAGCCGAATGAGAGATACTCCTTGCCGCAGCCGATCCCCACCACGTAGCCAGGTCGTACAACTCTCTTATCTTCATCTCTGCCGACGCATCCCCTGCGTCGATTGTGCTTTTTAGAGCAACGCAAGACTTTACAGAAATAAAAGAATATGCCAGGGTTTAGCCCTGAAAGGAGGGTGTTTCGTGACACCTCAACAACACTGGGAACGTCTCATGCGTGCGGCAGAGATAACAGGCTGTGCCCGTGATCCCCTGTTCTCTCGATCGTTCTGGGGGATCCTGCAGCCGGATGGATCGGCCATTCTGCTGGCGGTTCTGGATCTCGGCATCAGGGAGGTACGACGCCTCGCGGGCACGGCCCAGGTGCCCATCGTCAGCTTTCCTCAAGAGATCATGGCCCTCTATCATGGGCGTCTGGAAGCGCTCTCACGATGGCAACAGCCCGTAACATTCACACCCGATGAGACGGAAGGACACGTCGAGCTCGTCATCAACAGTCCCCACAAGCCCGACCCGCTCGTGGTCGTCGACCTCAATTTCTGCCGGGGCATGCTCTGCGTCCCTCGCGGTGACATCAAGTACTACCTCCGACCTACCCTCAACTGAACCCCCACTCTCTCTTCATTCGACGCATCGCCTGCGTCTCTTATTTTATTCGGCCAAAAACCCACCGGCTTGGATAGACCAGAGGGATTTGTAGAGACCGTCGCGGGTGAGAAGGTCCTCGTGCCTGCCTTCGTCGAGGATACGGCCGTCTTGCATGACGATGATGCGATCCATTTGCATGATCGTAGAAAGACGGTGTGCAATGGCGATGACCGTTTTTCCTTCCATAAGTTTGGCGAGCGCGTCTTGGATCAAGGCTTCGGATTCGGAATCGAGACTGGACGTTGCCTCATCTAGAATTAAGATGGGAGCGTTCATCAAAATGGCACGAGCCACGGCGATACGCTGGCGTTCCCCACCGGATAATTTCACCCCCCGCTCCCCTACCAACGAGTCATAACCTTCGGGAAGAGAAGTGATAAATTCATGGCAGTGCGCTTGCTTGGAAGCGGAGATTAATTCTTCATCCGTCGCGTCTGGTTTTCCGTAGCGAATATTATCTTTAAGCGAGCGATGAAAGAGGATCGGATCTTGAGGCACAAGGGCGATGTTTTGACGGAGACTGTCTTGCGTGACTTTGGCGATGTCCTGGCCGTCGATAAGGATCTTGCCTTTGTTCAGGTTGAAGAGACGGAGAAGGAGCTTTGTCACCGTGGATTTGCCAGCACCTGAGGAGCCGACAAGGGCGATCTTTTCGCCTGGTTTAATCGCAAGAGAAACATCACGCAGGATTTTACGAGTTTCTGTGTAGGCAAAGTCTAATTTTTTGAACTCGATGACCCCTTGAGTGACCTTGAGCTGTTTGGCATTTGGCTCATCTTGGACATTTGAAACTTTATCCATCACCTCGACCATTTCTTTGGCATTGGCCATTTGTTCATAAACCGTGCGGATCAGACGACCAAAGTCCCAGACTTGGTTAAAGAGAAGGACAAGATAGCCTTGCAAGGCCGCTAGCTCCCCAATAGTAAAACGTCCTTGGGTAAATCCTTGCACGGCCCAGCCCATAATCGCGAATTCAATCGCCGTCATGAGGACCGTCTGGATGGCGAGACTTACTTCAAAGGCTTGCCAGCTTTTGGTTTGGGCGCGGCGCTGCTCATCGACGAGACCTCCGTAAGAAGCTTGTTCCCGTGGGGAGGTAACAAATAATTTAATATTTACGGCATTGGTGAGGACGTCTGTTAATAGGCCACTCGCTTTGGAATCCATCTCAGAACGACGTTCATCCAAGGGGAGCTTCCAGCGAGATATGAAGAGGTCTGAGATGAACAAGATTACCGCCCAGACGCCGAGCATCGCCCCCAGCACCCATTCCATGCGCCAAAAAATAATGAGCATTCCAATAATCGTGATGACTGTGGGAAATAGACGCCATAAAACGGGCTCTACGATATTATGGAATGCATCGACGAAGCGAGAAGCTTTTTTTACCAGTGAACCACTCGGCTCTTCGGTGAAGAATTGGTACGAGTGATCGAGGACGTTTTTAAAAACCGTACGTTGAAGATCCGTCCCGATACGTGGCTGGATACTACTCGCAAGCAAACCACAGGCGCGCCAGATCGCCCACATGGCCATATAGATCGAAAAAATGATCAGGAAAATGCGTTTTATTACATCCCAGTCATAGATGCCGGTCTTTTGCATGTTGACCAGGATGTCGAAAAGATCTTTGTAATACAGAGGGTAGATGACCCAAAGCACCATGTTCACGATCACCATGAAGAGGATCGCGAAGACACGCCATTTGTAGACGCGGACGTGTTGCCAGTAGATATGGAGAGCGCGTTTGGCGTAGGGAGTCATAAAGAAGAAGAGAGACCTCAGGCGTCAGGGATAAGGCAACACACATGCTAAAAATACCTCTTCTAACGAGTATAAGACGTAAAAAGCTCGTATTTTGTTACATTTTATTATCCTTATAGTTCATCCACGTCTCGCAAGAATGAGCCTGAAGCTTTTTTTGGAGGGGTATCTGTGGCGGATTTCCAGACGGTTTTAGCACTAGGATGGCGGCGTTCGCCAGTGTTATCTATTTGAATAGTAGGTTCGTCGGTCCAAGGACTGTCGTTGCCATCATCATTCCATTCCCCTGTCGATATTCCAGACGAACCACGACGGACGGTGGCGGTGTGATAGCCGCCGGCTTCGCGAAGTTCGACACGCTCAAAGAGACGCGGTGGGACTTCTTCGACGAACGTGCTGGGCTGGTTGAACATCAAGGTGTCGTAGCCCGTTGTCATGGGATACGTCAAAAAGAGATGCTTACGGGCGCGCGTGACGGCCACATAAAATAAACGACGCTCTTCTTCCATGCCGTCTTCGGCGAGGGCGCGACGAGAAGGGAAGGAACCTTCGGCGAGGTGGAGGATGAAGACCGTGTCCCATTCGAGGCCTTTGGCTTGATGGATCGTTGAGAGAACCATGCGTTCTTCATCTTGGAGGTTCGAGGATTTTGCTTCGCGACCAGCGACGACATCATCGTAGAGGGCGATATCGTTTAAGAATGGTCCCGCCTCTTGGTAGTTTTCAGCGAAGAGGGCGAGCTGTTCAAGATCTTCCAACCGTTCACGCCAGTTTGGATATTCACGTTCGAGATAATCGCGATAGCTGGAGCCCGTAACCGCGCGGATCATGGTGGCGGGTGTCTTGCCTGTTGCTAACATGTCACGTGCAATGGCTTGGAATTCACGCCAACCTTCTTGGGCACGCTTCGGCACGAGGAGAGCGGTCTCAGGAAGAAGGACGCGGGCAAAGTCCGTGGCGGCTTTGGCTTGGGAGGCGATGGCACTCGCAGACGCATCACCGATTCCCGTTTGAAGACCGAGCACACGTAACCAAGCGACCTCGTCTTGAGGATTTTGGGCGACACGCAAGAAGCAAACCACATCTTTTATGTGGGCGCGTTCGAAGAATTTTTGGCCACCGCGATATTCGTACGGAATATCACGACGCATGAGCTCGAATTCCAAGGCTTGTGAGTGGGCGCTGGAACGGAAGAGCACCGCCATGTTGCGAAGCGCGGTGCCTTCGTGGCGTAGAGCGAGGATTTGTTCGGCAACATACTGCGCCTCTTGGGCGGCGGAGGCACACGGAATGAGTTTTGGCTTGTCGCCTTTAGGCTGGACAGCGATGAGATCCTTTTGAAATTGCTCTGTATTATGCGACAAAGAAGCGTTCGCGATTTCGAGGATTTGTGGAGTGGAACGATAATTCGTAAGAAGCTTAAATATTTTTGTATCAGGCCATTGGCTAGGGAACGAAAGAATATTTTTTACATCTGCCCCACGAAAGGCATAGATAGATTGGGCATCATCCCCTACCACTAAAATATTGCGATGAGCCTTGGCGAAACCAGCGACGATGCGGGCTTGGATCGCATTGGTATCCTGAAACTCGTCAACGAGGACATATTTAAAGGGACCGGAAATGTTTGGTCCGTGGATTGGGTCTTCGAGCAAGGCCGCCATGAACGCTAGTAGATCATCAAAATCCATGGCATTGGCCGATTTTTTGCGGAGTTGATACTGAGCCGCGATGGATTCGATGTCGGGAATGAAGGGTGTGAAGTTGGGATGCTTCCAACCGATGACAGTATCGATAGGTTGTTGGACGTTACGGGCGTAGGAGATAACATCTTGTACGACGGCGGCAGAAGGGAAGCGACGGGCTTTGGGGTCGATTTTTAAATCTTTAAGGATGGCTTTGACGAGATCGCGGGCGTCTTCTTGGTCGAGGATAGAAAAACTGGAGGTGTACCCGATGACTTCGGCGAAGGCGCGTAAAATGCGATTCGCAATGGAGTGGAAGGTGCCCCCCCAGATGCCGCGGGCGTCTGTACCCAATAATGACTCAACGCGGCCGCGCATCTCGCGCGCGGCTTTGTTCGTGAACGTCAATAATAAGATGGAGGAAGGATCAAGTCCGTGTTCAAGGAGATAGGCGACGCGATAGGTCAAGGTTCTCGTCTTGCCGGAGCCAGCACCGGCTAATACCAAACAGGGACCATCACCACCGAGGACGACATCTAGTTGTTCTTGGTTTAATTCCTTCGCGTAGTCGATGCGACGGTGATGGTTTTCATTTTGATTTTGGAGGATGAAGACGGACATAGTTCAGGTACAAGAATAGCTGCGCGGGCGAAAGAAGGATATAGGCGATGGGTCCGCATCCCAAGGCTTTTTATTGCCTGCGGAACTCGGTTTCTTCCCGGGAGCCATTTTAAGGTTCTCAAACAGGTCCTCGTCAATAAAAAGCCTTGGGATGCGGACCCTAGATGAAGGAAAAGAACAGGGGGAACTGATACCTCATCCCTGATGCCTAGTATCCTGCTCTCTGGCGGTTGCGGATGTGGTCTTCGAAGGTGGCGCCGTAGAGGACGTTGTTTTGTTTGTCGGTGAGGAAGTAGCGGTAGGGGGTTTTGGTGGGGTTGAAGACCGCTTGAAGAGCGGAGAGGGCGGGGTGGGCGATGGGCCCTGGGGGGAGGCCGCGGTTCTTGTAGGAGTTGTAGGCGGTTTCTAATTTTAACTCTTCGGCGGTGGCGCGGCCGCGATTGGAACCCGTGATGTAGGTGAGGGTGGCGTCACTTTGGAGCGCCATCCCTTCTTGCAGGCGTCGCAAGAATAAGCCAGCCACGATCGCTCGGTCTTTGGTGGTTTGGACTTCTTTTTCTACGATTGAGGCCAGGATGACCGCTTCGTCAAAGGTTTTTAAGGGTGCGGGCAGGGGCGTGTCTTTAAAAATTTGGTAGACACGTTGGTCGAATACGCTCAACTGTTTGCGGATTAAGCTTTCGGGCAATTCATCTTCCCAGACGCGATAGGTATCTGGGAAGAGATAGCCCTCGAGGGAACGATCGGCGGGCAAGGACTGTAAAAAAGGGAATTCGGCACGCCATTTGGGATCAAAAGGAGTCGTGTTGCCGGATTGGCCGGTAAATCCCAGAAAGGCCGGTCGCCAAGCAGGGTTTAGGGTCGCGAGTTGATCGGCTTGGTTGCGGAGATCCCACCCCTCGATAACACGGACTTCGCGCTCGGTGCGTTCTGGGCCGCGGGCCAAAAGCGGAGCGATGTCACTGTACCGCGTACCGGGTTGGATCTGGTAGGTTCCGGGTTTGGCTTTGGGGCTACGCGCGATGGCGGTATAGATTCTGTAGCCCCAGGACGAGTCGATGACGTGATACTCATCTTTTAAGCGTTGGGCGACTTCTTGGTGGGTTAGCGATTGATCGAATTTAATGATCGGGGGCGAGCCTGGTTCGATCTTGCCAACAAAACTTGAAAAGGCCCAGCCACCAAATTTCCAGAGACAAAAAAGACCGAGACAGGCGAGAAAGAGGCGAAGGAGGCGAGACATAGTTTTATGGGCGTTTGCGTAACCATCCGTGACCCAGACGCACGAAGGTGAAGGACAGGGCGCCCACGAGGAGCCCAGCGAGAATATCTGAGGGATAGTGAACTCCCGCGGCCACACGGCTGATCGCGACGAGGTCGGCGAGGATGAGGGCCACGATTCCGAGCGAGCGATTCCAGCCGAAGATCGCAAAGGCCATTCCATAGGCAATAGAAGCGTGCGCTGAAGGAAAGCTCATGGTGTGCGGCGGAGGAACAAGAACATCCAGCGTGGGATCCGTGATGAAAGGACGGACTCGCCCGATTGCCCACTCGCTACTAAAGGCAAGACAGGCCGCCAAAAGCGTAGACCAGAATACCTCTTTGAGGGCGTGATGAGAAAGCCAGTCTCGTAGACGGCCTCCGAGCGCGAGAAGCGCAATGATAAAAATCATCCAGCGGGCGCAGAGTACAACGAGCGACACCATCCAGGGCGCGTGGAGCCAGTCTTGAATGGTGTGCATGAAGAGAAGCTCGGTGGACATGTAGAGAGTATACAGAATTCACCTTCAGGCGTCAGGGAGTTGTTTTTGGTTGATACGGACAAAGATCTTTCACGGGGCAGTGCCAACACTGAGGAGTGAGGGGTTTGCAGATGTCGCGGCCGAATTGGACGTAGATGCGGTTTACGGGTCCCCAAAGATCTTGAGGGATGACGTGCATCAATTCTTGTTCGACCGTCACAGCATCTTTCCCTTTGGCCCAGCCTAGGCGGTGAGCAATGCGAAACACATGCGTGTCGACGGCCATGGCAGGAATCTTGAAGCCATACCAAAGGACGCAGCTCGCGGTTTTGCGACCGACGCCGGGGAGCGTGACGAGGTCTTCCATCGTCTTAGGAACTTGTCCGTCGTATACTTCCAATAAACGAACGGCGAGCGCTTTAATGGCACGCGCTTTATTATGGTAGAGGCCGATAGAAGAAATACATTTCTCGATATCTTTTACATCTGCCTCGACAAAATCTTGTAAACGAGGAAATCGCTTACGTAAACCGGGATAGACTTTTAAAACTTGCTCATCGGTTGTGCGGGCTGAGAGCAGGGTGGCGATGAGCGTATCTTCTGGATT
>CAZTQP010000027.1:0-4071 GCA_964615825.1 uncultured Gammaproteobacteria bacterium | reverse complement strand
TCGATGATATAGGGCGGGAATGCGACCTCAACCGGTAAATCCTTTTCATACTCCGTCATGGTCGTGTAGAACATGCGGGTGAGATACGTTTGACGTTCGAATTTTGTAAACGTTGGCAAACAAAATGCCTTGGTGATTTGGCGCATGCGGTCAGGGCGGTAGTTGAAAAAGATGACGCCGTCGCCGGGAGCCATGACACCTACAGGCTTCCCTTTTTTGGTGATGACCGTAGGAACAAATTGTTCGTCGTAGACACCTTTTGCATAAGAAGCTTCGATAGCATCATGCGCACTCTCTGTCATCTCACCACGTCCGGCCGCTACGGCTTCGTAAGTTTTTTGGACACGATCCCAACGATTGTCACGATCCATGGCATAGAAGCGACCGGAAAGAGAGGCAATCTCCCCTATCCCCTTTTCTTTCATCTTGGCTTCGAGTTCGTCGATGAATGCCAACGCGGAACGATACTGGGTGTCACGACCATCGAGAAAAGCATGCACATAGACCCGGGTGATGCCCGATTTTTTGCACATATCTAACAAGGCATAGAGATGTTCCGTGGTGGCGTGGACACCGCCGGGAGAGACAAGCCCAAGCAAATGGATCGCTCCGTCGTTAGAACGTGCATGTTGGAGGGTTTTTTGGAAAGCAGGGTTGGCGGCGAATTCGCCCGTTTCGATGGAAAGGTTGATACGGGGAAGACTCTGGTAAAAAATGCGGCCGGCGCCAATGGTGAGATGACCGACTTCGGAATTTCCCATCTCTCCCCAGCCTAAGCCAACGGCGGCAGCGGAGGCTTGCAGGGTCATGGCAGGATAGCTTTCGATGAGCCGGTGAAAGACCGGCATTTTGGCTTGGTTAACAGCGTTTCCGTCGGCAGGAGGGGCAACGCCCAAGCCATCCACAATGATCAAAACAACGGGTTTGTAGGCCATAGGGGGAGTATACAGTATCGGGTATCGAGTATCGAGTATCGGGAAGGAAAAATAGAGGCCCGACTTACTTAGCGAGTCGAAGTCGAGAGGGACTCGACAAAATCTGGATTTTGTGCCAAGGTATCGCGTCAATCCATCCAACCAGGTAGGATTGAAGAACAGCAATGGAAGGCCATCCTAAAGGAGGAAAACGGCCATGAGTACACGAGAACAAGAAAGAACGCAGCAGGAGGGGATCGCATTCCTCCTGGTGGACGGGCACGCCCTTGCCCGCTCCATCCTGCACAACGTTTTCTGCTGGTGGGCCATCGCGACGTTCGCCTACCTGCTCCTGGTGCTGCTCTCGGGCAACGCGTGGGGTCAGGGCCACCACCGACGGCGGCACCGCGAGCGCCACCCGGCGACTCAGGTCGTGGCGCAGGGGCAGACGGCAGTCGCGCAGCGGGTGCAGCCGACGGTGCAGCCCTCGGGCTGCACCGGGTCGGATGCGATCGCCGCGCGCGATGCCCGAACAACGGGCGTGGCCGCGATCGAAAGGAGCGATTGGGAGACGTGCGCTTCGGCGTACACGATCTCTCTCTCGATCGCGAACGGGGCGTGTGCGCGCCCCGAGGCCAGACAGAACCTGGCAATCTGCCTCGACGCGTCTGGGCGCAGCGCCCAAGCGCTCGAGCAGCTCGAACTCCTCCAGAGGAGTGGCGAGCTTCCGCCCGGCACCGATGGCGGTGCGCTGCAAACGCGCATCGACACCATCCGGCGTCGTATTCAGCAGGCGCAATCAGCACGTCCCCCCGTCGCTTCGGCGCTCGTCTGTCAGGGTGTGCAACGCGCCTGCGGTGGTGCCTGCGTCAACGTCCAGACCGATCCACGCAACTGCGGTGGATGCGGCGGCACCTGCCCTGCAGGAAACGTGTGCACGGCGGGCAGCTGCCGTATCGTCTTCACCACAGAACCGCCGAACACTGGCTTCGCTCGACGCACTGCCAGCCTCGGGCTGATGGTGGGCGGAGGCGTCGCGCTGGTGGCCGGCATCAGCTTCATCACTCTCGGCGCCATCAACACCGCCAAGGCGGACGAGGACGCCCAACGCCTCGCGACGGATGGATGCCATGTGATGGGCACGTCTCCCACCTGCCTCCTATACCCGGCTGGCAGCAGCCGCCCCGATGAGCTGGCGGCGTGGCAGACGCCACTCGGAGGCGTCCTAACCGGTGTCGGTGCTGTGAGCCTTGGGGTAGGTATCGTGCTCCACCTGACAAGCCGCTCTCCTCCGCCCATTCGTCCCACTGCCGGACTAGGCAGCCTCGGCCTTGAGTTCAACTTCTGAACCTTCCCTTCTCCCCTGCCGGGTACGTCGTCATGTGACACGTACCCGGCTCCCCTCCCTTCTAAAAAATACTCAATTATTTCTTCTCATCATCTTGTCTTTTTTCATCTCGCATGAAGAAACACAAGAGGACGTGAAGGTCACGGACTCGAAACGCACCGTAACAACCAGAGTGAACGAAGAAGGAAGAGAGGCTCACCATGAGCAGCACCCGCGAGTATTTGATCCCTATCGGGGCGATGGTTGCGAATGGGAAGTTTGAGGTGGTCGGCACGCTCGGCCAAGGGGGCATGGGAGATGTCTACTCGGTAAAATGCCTTACAACGGATCAGATGATGGCTTTCAAAACCCTTCTCCCGGATCAAAGCCGCAACGAAGGGATCGTAACCCGATTCAAGGAAGAGGCTGAATCTCTTCTGCGGGTTCACGCAAGCGGTCTTCCGGGAAGGGAGTATTTTCCCAGGGCTTATGCTTACGGATACGATAAGGATTATCGCATCCACTACATGACGATGGAGCCGGTTAATGGCCCTGATCTATATCAGTATTATACGATTCAAGGGGGACGAGTGGCGATTCGTGTAGCTGTGAACATCACCATTCAGCTGCTGAAAGGGCTGGGCACCCTGCACGAACTCGGGATCATCCACCGAGACGTTAAGCCCGAAAATACCATCATCGTAAGCACAGAAACTGGACCGAGGGTGTACATCCTCGATCTGGGGATCGTGAAAAACGAAGGCTACTCCCGGACGATGACGCGGGACCTGGTGGGGACGCCCGCCTATATGTCTCCAGAGATGTGTGTCAGCGCAAAAAAAGCTGATAGACGTTCGGATCTTTTCGCCGTCGGCGCGATCCTCTTCGAACTGATTCTCGGATGTTCAGCCTTCGATGGCGAGAGCCAGACCGCGACGATGTATAACGTCTGCCACAAACCTAACCCCGAGATGCCGACCTGGGTACCTACCAGCCTGCGCGGAATCGTAAGAAGGGCGATCGCAAAGAACCCCGAAGAACGATTCAGTAGTGCGGGTGAATTTATCGAGGAGCTGTTGAAGCTCACGGATGAGGAGCTCGATGCGAAGCCCACGATCGCAGCCTCTGCGAATCCAGAAGAACCGACTGCGATGGTCGCGACGGGTGATCCTGGGTTCGCGGGAACTCCTCCTGCTCCCCAGGCTCCTCAGCTCGTGGCAATTTCCCCACGGGCGGTTACGGCCAGGATCAGGGCCAATACTCCTTCTGAGGCGTGGCGACGCAACAAGCTTCTCCAGGTCGCCGCTGGTACCCTGATTCTGCTCGTGATGGGACTGGGAGCATTCTTCCTCATTCGCACCAAGAGGCCACCGACACCGTCGGCAGCGACCCACGACGCCGCGCAACAAGATGCCCCTCCGGAGGTGACTCCCGTCGTGGTGCGAGATGCCATGGCGACCATCTCGCCCGATGTCACTGACGAGGAGTCCGAGCTGGTTATCTCTACTCCGCCCGAGGCACCCGCGCCGGATGCTGTTACCTCTGCCCCCGATGCCAGCATTCCTAGTCGACGCAATCGGCGAGGTTCACGTGATGCTGGGCGCAGCGAGCGCCCGCGCCACCACATGACTCCTCGCTGCCGGGACGGCTACACCCTGACGGACGGACACTGCTGCCGACGTCTCGGAGCCGGCGGACTCGATTGCGACGGTAACGAATAACCGTCTCCTCTACTCCACTTTCCTTCTGCTCCTTATCCCTTCCCTTACCCGTTTACGTTATCGCCTCGTGGCTGACGTAGACGGGTTCTTATTTTTCTAAATATCCAAA
>CAZTQP010000026.1:4819-13019 GCA_964615825.1 uncultured Gammaproteobacteria bacterium | reverse complement strand
CTATCTCCACTTCCAATCCGTCTCGATATACCAACTGCTCGCCTGCAACAAGCGGTCCGATGGTCGGCTGAGTCGCATCGGTTGCACGCCCTTCACATCCTGTGAAATAAGATACGCGTACGCAGGGCGCAATAAGAACAGGGCGGGAGTCTGTTTTAAAATCGCTTGCGAAAGCGTTTGACGCGCTGATTCCAACGCAGACGTTGTCGTAGCCGACTGAATTCCTTCTAACGCTCGATCAACATCGCGATCGGCTAAGTTGGCTAAATTTAACCCTTGGTTGGTGATCTGGGTACTTGCCCAAAACGGCGAAATATCTTGCGTGGGGGGAAGAAGGACGTTCCAAACTAAGACTTGATAGTCCCGTTTATCTAAGACTTGCCGCAATAACTCGCTCGCTGGATGAACACGCATCTCAACGCGTGCCCCAATCAACGACCAGCGACGTTTAAGGAGTTCAGCTACTTTTATCAGATCCGCCTGGTCAGGTAAGTCGATCGTAATCGCGAATTCTGTTGAGCTCGCGGCAGGTGTGACGGCCGTTGTCCCTCGTGTTGGGGTTGTTGGGGCTTCGTACAAACGCACGGATCCATTCGCCGGTAAACGCCACCCTAAGCTGTTCAAGAGTACGCGTGCCCCATCCAAATCACCCACTTGGGTGGAGGTCGCGTCCAAAAAAGGAAAGGGAGAACTGGCCACCTTCGCATTTGATCCAATTAACTCTTGTAATTCTCGGCGGTCGATCGCTAGGTTCAATGCCTGGCGGATGCGGACATCTTTTAATAACGAATCTTTTATATTGAAAAAGGCAATCGTTTCTTGCGGAAGTTCCAACGTCGAGCTTTGGATATTCCCATGTTTTATCTCGCTTAAGTCCTTCCAAGGCACGAACGCAACGGCATCTACCTGATTCGTTTGTAAGGCTTCATTCGCCTGCGGGCGATCCCCATAAAAACGAAACTGCCACGTATCGATATAGGGCGCGTAACCGTAATACTGTGGAAAGCGTGTGAGGGTGAAGCTTAAAACATTGCCTTTGGCATCGCGTTTCAAAGATTCTAATCGATACGGTCCTGAACCAACCGGTTTAAGGTTCGCTTCGGCGAGTGCCGCCGTTGCCCCCTGCGTTCCTTCCCAAACATGGGTCGGAAGAATCCCAAGCGTGAGTTCCATGAGCAGATTTGGATTCGGGGCTTCTAATTGAAATTGGATCGTCGACTCATCAACGCGAATTACTTGTTGCAATCCTTTAAATCCATTCGTAAGCGGACTCCGCCAGCTCGGATCAAGGACGCGTTGGTAGGTAAAAATCACGTCATCCGCCGTGACAGGAACGCCATCATGAAAGCGTGCATCTTTACGCAACAAAACTTCCAACATTTTCCCATCTTCGCTCCAGCGATATGTTTGCACGAGATCTGGTTCGGGTTCCAGGTTGGTATTAACGCGAAATAATCCAGAGTAAATCAGCGCAGATAAGTCACGATCGACATCATTCAATGGGGCGTAAAGAGGGTTGATGAGGCGAGGGCTACCAATCAACGCCTCGGTAATCGTTCCCCCGTGTGCAGGAACACGCATGACATGCGGACGGATAAGAAGGGCAGATCCAGTGCCCAAGGCGACCACCATTACAACAAAACTCGCCCAAAATAATTTGAGCTCGCGTCCCTTTAGTACATGATGCAAAAAACGTACCTTACGCCAATTCGTCGTGGCAGGCTCTTTAGCAGCCAAAACAAGCGCATGGTCATGATGCGCGTGGGGTTGAAACTCTTCGGAACCGGTCTTCGTTTTCTGCCAAAAAAACAGGCGCTGCCACCACGTGCGGAGGGTAGAAAGCCAGTTAGACATGGGAAGATAAAGTCAAAAGGACGTACCTGGCCGCTTGAACTCGGGGGATCTTTACACCAACACTAAATTCAAGATGGCCGTGCCAATGAATAAGCACACGAGCGCAATCGTTGCATAAAATAAGCCTTTTTCTAAGCCGCGTTTTGTACGAAAGACATTGCCATCGCCGCCAAAAGCTACCCCTAACCCGGAGCTGCGCTGCTGGAGTAAAATCGCCGCCGACAACAAGACGGAGATCAGGATCATGGCTACCGCCAAAATGGTTTGTCGCATAACACCGAAACGTTACCTTGAAGAGACAGATAGGTCAATGCATGCTATTATTTCCGAAAACAGCGTGCCTGAGCGTGTAGAGGCCTCGAATGCCTCATTCCTCATGCGTAACGCCTATCTTTTATGTCCTTTCGTGTGAGTGGGTGGGGTCTTATGAAATGGGGGGTCATCACCTTCTTTGCGCTTGTAATTGGTTGGTTCGGCTATTATCTGGTCCAGTACTATCGCGCCATCCGTTCCGGCGATTCCAACCCTTTACTGGATCAGCGCTTAGAAGCCTCTCTTAGTTCTGCCATCGCGAACCAGCAAGTAACAGAAGAAGATCTCCTGCGTTTGCAGCCCACTTCCGCCCCCGCCTTCGGAAATCCAGCCGCCAAACTTGTCATTGTAGAATTCTTAGATTTTGGCTGTCCCTATTGTCGTGATTCCTTCCCTGCCGTCCGCGAACTCATCCAGCGTTACCAAGACCAAGTCTATTTTATCGCCCGTGATTTCCCCGTCGACGCTCTGCATCCACGCGCCACCGCCACCGCCCTTGCCGCTCGTTGCGCCCACGAGCAAGGATTATACTGGCCGTATCATGACAAGCTGTTCACCTCCCAAGATAAACAAGAAGATGAGGATCTACGTCGCTACGCCCAAGAAGTTGGGATGAATGTTTCTTCTTTCGACCAGTGTTATAAAGAAAAGCGCTACCAAGACCTCATCCAAGGAGAGGTCGCAGATGGGTTGCGTGCAGGTGTCGAAGGTACGCCCACCTTTTTCTTTAACGGCATCCGCATCCAGGGTGCGCTTGATACCAAGACGCTGGAATTTTTGATTAAGAAGTTTTTAGAAAATCCTACCTCTTTATAATATGCCGTTTCTCAAGCGCTTCGCCTCCCTTTTTCTCCTAATATTCAGTTTGCTAGGCAGCTTTTCGCCTTCACTGTTATTGGCACGGGGATGTGTTGTCACCTGTGCGCGTGGGACGGAGACCCGCCAGGTGACAGATACAACCGTAACAACGGATGCCAACTGCCAAAAGCTTTGTACGGGGGCACCTGCTCAGGGGACGGTTCCTGCTGTAGTTTCTGCCTGTGCAACACTAGGCACCCCGGCCTTTACCTGTCGCGGTCCCGCAGTCTTTACTCCGGATGGAACTGATCCAACTACGCCTGTCTGTTCCTGTACCTGTGTTCCAGCTGCGGGTGCGCAAGGAGCGCCCGTCACCGTGCAAACGAACGACCATTGTCCGACCGTTGCTGCCACGGCTCCTGGTTGCGTCCAAAGTTGTGCCGCGCGCTGCGCGAGTCCCACCGCTCCTGTGGTGGCGGGTATGCGTCCTGATCCAGCTCGTCAACCAAGTTGTGTGGCTCCTGCCGCCGCTACAACTCCAACCGTTCCTGCTCCACCTGCACCGGTTAATGCTCCAGAGGCGGCCAATCGCGATGCTGTGCCTCTTACGCTCTCGCAGCCCATTGATGGGGTAACGGTGGTGAGTGACCTTGGGGGCTATATCGCCCTGGTGTATCGGTATGCCATCGGTCTGGCCGGCACAGCGGCTGTTATCATGATCGTGTACGGAGGGTTTCGGTATTTGTTAGGGTCCGCTGCAGATGATGTGGGAACAGGAAAAACCATCATCCAAGACGCGATCATCGGTCTTCTTCTTGTCTTAGGGTCGTATTTCATTTTATCTACCGTCAACCCAAATACACTTTCTCTTAAGTTGCCAAATATCCAACCCATAACTCCTAAGGCCGTTCCAGTTGTAACCCAGGTAGCCGTGACGCCGACGGTCTTCAATCTCCCACAGAACTCCGCCGTGCCGCTCGGAGGCTCTCTGGTGCAGTGCGCAACTTGTACAGGTGAAGAATGTAGAGGGCGCATGGCAGCGTGTCCGCAAGGAGGGCGATGCCTCATTGCGCCCACTCAGACGATCCAAGGGGTTTGCCCGCGCTTTGGTCAATCATGCATGTACTTGGCCTCAACCCCAGAAGCTCCTGGTACGGGCGAATCCATCTGCGCAAATCCCCATGCTGGTAATTTAAGCCCATGTGTCATTGATAGCGATTGCGACGGTACAGCCTCGAATCCAGCAGCCTGTCTTTACTTTCAACACAATCAAGGAGTCTGTACACGCGGAAGAGTAGGTGATTCGTGTCGATGCGCAGGCAACGGCTGCCGTGTCGCCACAGGAGGATTATTTAGTCGACCAACCAATAATGGGGCCACGGATGCATTCCCATGTGCCCGAGGGCTAACGTGTGTATTTCGCAGAGAGTTAGTCTCTAGTCGTGACGCAGGTGGAGCGACGGTATATAGAACCAATGGCTCTTGGCACTGTGAAGATGTAGATGCTTTACGCCAAGCTGCCGCTACTACTACACCAGCTGTAGCTCCCGCTCCACCAGCCCCCGCCCCCGCACGCTAATAGGTTGGTCCTCTTGCTCATCGCGGCGAAACATGATAGTCTCGCCGCCAACATGCCTAAACGTTCTGCTTCTCCAAGCCACGGCTTCGGAGACCGCTCCATGATTTCGATCAAAGGAGCCCGGGTTCATAATTTGAAGAATATCTCGATCGACCTTCCAAAAGGAACGTTCATCGTGGTGACCGGTTTATCCGGTTCGGGAAAATCATCCCTCGCCTTCGACACCATCCACGCGGAAGGTCAACGCCGCTACATGGAGAGCCTCTCCTCGTATGCGCGGCAATTTTTGGAGTTGCAAGACAAGCCAGATGTAGATGAGATTACAGGCCTTTCTCCCACCATCGCCATCGATCAGAAATCCGCTTCTAATAATCCCCGTTCAACCGTGGGAACCGTAACGGAAATCTACGATTTTTTACGCATCCTCTTTTCCCGTGCGGGTCGTGCCCATTGTGTAAAGTGTCATTCGCCTGTAATGGAACAGCCGCCGCGCGCGATTGCCGAAAAAGTCTTAAGCCTCACTCACTCCTCCGCGATCATTTTGCTTGCACCCATGGTGCGCGAACAAAAAGGGGAGCATAAGGTTGTCTTGCAAGCGGCGCGCAATGCAGGCTATCGCGAAGTCCGTTTTGACGGCACGCTCGTGGATATCGACGAATTGCTCCGCACCCGTATCGACAAGACCAAAGAACACACCATCGAAGTCATCATCAGTAAGCTCGACCAAAACACGAGCATGGTCATTGAGCCCCTTCTCGAAACCGTCAAACAAGCTCTCGAATTGGGGAATGGATTGCTCATGGCGCTCGTGGAAGAAACTGGCGAGGACATGTTGTTTTCGCAATCCCTCTTCTGTGCTCATTGTAATATTTCGCTTCCAAGTCTTGAGCCTCGTCTCTTCTCGTTCAACTCTCCTCACGGTGCCTGTCCTGCTTGTACCGGTCTTGGTACAAAGCTTGTTTTGGAGCCAGATTTGGTGATTCCAAACAAACGGCTGACAATTGCGCAAGGAGCCATCAAGCCCCTCACGCGTATCGCGGGCAACCAGAATGGCCAATTGAAGTTGTTGGAACGCGTCGGCGAAAAACATGGCTTTTCTGTGCACGAACCGGTTGCCAGTTTCTCGGCAAAAGCCCTCCGCGTCCTCATGGATGGCACCGGAGATACCACATATGACATTGAAGGCAAAGTCATGCGCTTTGGTGGCCTCGTTGCCATGTTAGAAGAAAAATACAAGGATACAGATTCCGAGTACGTTCAAAAAGAGATAGAGGCGTACATGCGTGTCCTCACCTGTCCTAACTGCGAAGGTAAACGTCTCCGTCCTGAAGCGCTTGGCGTGACGGTCGCCGATAAATCCATCGCGGATATTGTCTCTGTTCCCTTAGACGACACGATCTCTTTCTTCAAAGGCCTTGGCCGTGGCCCGGTCAAAGTTCGTCCCTCAAAAATCGCGCGCATCAAAGCCACCAAAGAAGTCGATTCTCAGGGCTTCACCGAACGTGAGCGTCTCGTCGTCGACCAAATCTCGACCGAAATTTCTCGTCGCTTGCAAAACCTCATCGACGTTGGCTTGAATTATCTCACGCTCGATCGTTCCGCGATGTCACTCTCTGGTGGAGAAGCACAACGTGTCCGCTTGGCGGCTCAACTCGGTTCAGAATTATCGGGCGTCATTTATATTTTGGATGAACCTTCCATTGGTCTTCATTCACGCGACAACGACAAACTCATTGCGACGATCAAGCGCCTGCGTGATTTAGGTAACACCGTCATCGTCGTCGAACACGACGAAGCGATCATTCAAGCCGCGGACTATGTCGTCGACGTTGGTCCAGGAGCAGGGGAGTACGGCGGAGAAATTATCGCCGAAGGCACACTTGCCGAGATTAAGCGCTCCAAAGAATCAACCACCGGTGCATACCTTAGCGGTCGCCAATCGATCGCTCGTCCTAAAGTCCGCCGACGCGGCAATGGCAAAGCCCTGACGATCAAAGGTGCCACGGCCTTCAACCTCAAAAATGTCGAAGTCAGCATCCCGCTTGGTCGCTTCGTATGTGTCACGGGGGTATCTGGTTCTGGAAAATCCACTCTCGTCTTAGATATTTTAGGTCGCGCCCTCTCCTCCCATTTCTACGGAGCCAAAGATCCTGTCGCCGCCCACAAAACCATCGACGGCATCGACTATCTCGATAAGATTGTGTCCGTCGACCAATCCCCAATTGGCCGTACCCCACGCTCTAATCCCGCGACGTACACAGGTCTCTTCACCATCATTCGCGATCTCTTCACCGAAATTCCAGAAGCCAAGATGCGCGGCTTTGACGCTGGGAAGTTCTCATTCAACGTCAAAGGCGGCGGACGCTGTGAGCCTTGTGGCGGAGATGGCTACGTGCAAATCTCCATGCAATTTTTGCCTGATGTCTACGTCGAATGCAGCGAGTGCCACGGTCGTCGTTACAATTCCGAAGCCTTAGAAATCCACTGGCGCGGCAAAAACATTGCCGATATCTTGGACATGACCGTCGAAGAATCACGCCGCTTCTTTGTCGACCAACCGCTCATTTATGAAAAGCTTTCTGTTCTCCACGAAGTCGGCCTCGGCTACGTAAAACTCGGACAACCAGCCACGACCCTGTCAGGTGGTGAAGCGCAACGTGTGAAACTGGCCACCGAACTTTCCCGTCGTGCTACTGGAAAGACTCTCTACATCCTCGATGAACCAACCACGGGTCTCCACTTCGACGATATCAAGCGTCTCTTGATCGTCTTGAACGCGCTCGTCGATAAAGGCAATACGGTCCTCGTCATCGAACACAACATGGACATCATCAAATCCGCCGACTGGGTCATCGACGTCGGTCCTGAAGGCGGTGTTTACGGCGGAGAAATCGTCGCCCAAGGTGTGCCAGAAGAAGTCGCCAAAGCAAAGGGAAGTTGGACCGGAAAATATTTGAAGGAGGCATTATAATAATCAAGAGCCTGCAAATTCGCAGGCTCTTCTTATAAATAACGAGCCCCGTGCGAGATCTTCTGATAAGGAAGAGGGGCTCGTACGGGGCGGAAGGAAGGAGTTCAGTTGTTGAGGGGAACGTGTGTGCCGGGGATAAGTCGATCACCGGAGGGTGCGTCGAGCACCTCTTGCCGGTAGTTTCCTATCTGACCCCCGAGTCGCTCGACACGTTCGAGCCCATGAGCAGTCTGTACGGTTGCAATGGTATGCATGACCCCTTGGCTCCAGAATGACCGACTGTTGACCACCAAGCCGTGCTCCGTTCTTTGCGGATGTACGCTGGGGTAGCCGAGGATGAGGAGGAGCGCGGAGGCGGCGTAGAATACGGTCGTGGTGGCTGCGGACCGATTCTTTCTAATGAAGAACGCGTATATAACGAAGATCAGTGCCGTTATGCAGATGAAAAGGCAGATCGATAGCACAACAGTAAATGTAAGTGACGCACCCGGTTCACGCGGAGAGGGAGCTGGTTCATTGGCGTACGTCTCAGTAATGGAGGCGATGTCTGACGGGCTAAGCGCGCGCTTGCGTATCTCCCCCGGTTCGGAAGAAGGGAACATGGTAGAGTCTCTATTTCCAGGATCTTCTACCAGTCCCAGCACATGCCCGAATTCATGGGTAAGTACATTGAGGAAATCGTTGGG
>CAZTQP010000026.1:2558-4719 GCA_964615825.1 uncultured Gammaproteobacteria bacterium | reverse complement strand
TCCGGCAGTCTATTCACGGACTGTCCCCACCCCAAGGCGGGGCAGAGGAAGATAAGACAGTAAAACACGACGCCTAGGATGCTGTTTTTGATGCTCATGGTCTCTCTCCGGGTGTTGTTTGAAGGTCCATTGCCCTTTACAGGCAAGAAAGAAGTATAGCGCAAAAACCCCCATTTGTCAATCGAAAAACGCCTAAAAATAGCTAATTTAAGCCATAAAAACTGCTACCACGCACCGAGCTAGATCAAGATGATTGAGTTCCGTGGCGAGTGCTCCATACCCCTAGGGCATGTTCCCTTGACGTTTCCCCTAAACATCGCTATCCTTAGCCCATCATTTCTATGGCCGACGCATTAAAGCTCCCAGCCGCTATCCAGCCTGGGCAGGTAGAAACGGGCATGACCGTCCGTATTCACCAGAAAATCAAAGATCTCAACGCCAAAGGCGAGGAACGTGAACGTATCCAGGTCTTTGAAGGTTTGGTTATGAAGGTTGGCGGCAATGGCGTCAGCAAAACCATGACCATCCGCAAAGTCACCGATGGCATCGGCGTCGAGCGTATTTACCCGTTGACGTCCCCGATCATTGCGAAGATTGAATTAACGAGGATGGTCAAAGTTCGCCGCAACAACATTTCCTTCGTTCGCGACAGCAAGAAGCGCATGAAAGAAGTCAAAAATATCACCCTTCGTACCGCCGCGTAACCGGCGAAAAAACACCCACGCTAAACCGTGGGTGTTTTTCGTATGAGTTGGGCCATGAGCTCTTTTGGAACCGCTTTGAGAGCCACGAGCAGGGCTCCATAGACGGCTGATCCCAATAGGATGAGAGCCAACAGAGGAACAAAGGGCAACGCCACCAGAACGATGGCCATGATCCCTGCACTCACCCAAGCAACAACCACGGAACGTAGATGTAATCCCATCGGCACAGAGCGAGCCGCGACGATATAGGAGCCTGCCGTTACGAATACTTCAGAGGCGACGGTGAGCCAAGCCGCTGCCCACATGCCGTAGCGAGGAATGAGAAAAATGTACCCAGCCCCAATTCCAAGCGCGGTCAGGATGTAGATCGGAAGCATCTGCCGCTGGGCTTGAATGGCGACCACCACATGTGCATAGATAACATTCATGAAAATAATTCCTGTTGCCACGATCAGTACACGCAAAATTCCTGCGGAAGCAGCAAAGTCCGGACCTGCGACTAAGAGCATGATGCGATCCGCGAGCACCAGCGTTCCCATCACCATCGGTGCAATTAAGAACATGAGCGCACTCGCACTTTCTTTGGTTAAGTGGGTGAGCCGCACTTTATCGCCTTTGCCCCATGCTTCAGAAAAGAGGGGCAGCATGAGGCCCGCGATCATAAAGGGAATCGTGATCAAAATCTCAAGCACGCGATAGGCGGCACTGTATACGCCCACCTCCGCTTGCGAACGGGTAAAAGAGAGGACGAGCGTATCGCCTTTGTAATACAGAAGATTGAAAAAAATCGAGACGCCAATCGGCCAAGAACGCAGGAGCGTTGTTTTCCAGAAAGAAGGATCCCAGTTCCAGTGGAATAGCCCGCGTGGACGCGTAAGCCAGATGTTCAAGAAAAAGTTTGCCGCACTCCCTAACGACACAAACCACATGATGGGAATTAACCCCCATCCAGACGCACGCGCAATAAAAATACCTACCAAGAGGACAATTCGTCCTAACACCTCACCCACCGCTCCCACCTGCGTCTGCAGATGTCGCTGCTGTACACCCGTAATCAACTGCGTGAGTCCAGGAAAGAGGAGTGAGCCGGTGAGCGCGACAATCGCGAACTTCACATCGAGAGGATACGGCGACAGCCAACCGAGAAGGGGAGCAAGAATGGTTAAAAGACCCGCGGAGACTAATCGAAACGTGAAGAGGGCAGACACGCAGCGCCGTTCGTAGGCAGAGTCATCGGCGTGTTCTCCAAGTAAGGCGACGAACGTGACATTGATCCCAAGATCTAAAAAGAGAGTAAAGATTTGTAAAAAGGCATTGGCCGTAGAATACGCCCCAAAACCATCTTGACCTAAATAACGTGTAAGAAGTCCAACGATGAGAACTCCAATCGCCGTCGAAGCAACTTTTCCAACAAGCTGCGCCGCGGTGTTCAGCGCCAAGCGACGAAAGAGAGACAT
>CAZTQP010000026.1:0-2458 GCA_964615825.1 uncultured Gammaproteobacteria bacterium | reverse complement strand
ACGAGCCACGTAACAAACGTGGCTCGTTTCATGTATACTTAGGTAAGATGGACCTTCCTTCTTTTTTAACGACTGTTTATACGAAACGCACTCCCTGGAAACAGGCGTATCTTCGCGTAGTCGCGGTCATCCTTCTTCTTTCGCTAAGTTTTGGCGCGTTCACTCCTCCTTCAAACGCAGCCACCATTCCTAGCGGAGCCTACCAAGCTTCACTTCTTGCGGTCTCCGCGCCAAGTAAACTCGCGCCGGGTGAAATGGCACAAGCACGTCTTGAATTTAAAAATACCGGTTCTACTCCCTGGCTAAAGTCCGGTAAGAATTTCGTCTCGCTCTATCGTTGGGATCCGGTCAGGAAGGTAGAGCTAGCGAGCCAGTTTGTCGCGCCAAGTTGGGAAACGCCGACTCGTCCGCTTCGCCTCCCCGTGGATCGAGTTGAAGCAGGTAAGACGCTCGTTATGAACGTCTTGCTTAAAGCACCTCTTACCCCTGGTTCCTACACAGAGACCTTCATCCTGACGGCCGAAGACGCGGCTTGGATGAAGTATGGCCAGGCGACGATTAAAATAGATGTAGTCGCTTCGGTTGTTCCTACGTCCCCAACGGCGCTTCCTACCAGTACCCCCGTCATCTCTTCCTCCTCGCCGTCGGTGCCTCCATCCGCAACGACAGGTCTTCAGCCCTCGCTTAACGGCTGGTCCGCGGAACTCGTCGAGAAATCCGGCTCCGCCTGGCAACTCAATCCAGACGAGACGGTCAATGTCACACTGAAATTTCTTAACAAAGGCACAACGATCTGGACACGTGATAGCAGTAATTTTATTTCTTTATACGCGACGGATGGAATGAAGGAACGGAGTAGTTTATTTAAAGTTGCCAGCTGGAATGGGAACGCGGCGGCTCGTCTCAAGGAGCCCCAAGTCCGTCCCGGACAAATCGGAGCGTTCACTTTTCAAATTAAAGCTCCAGCCACAGCGGGAACATACAACGAAACCTTCACGCTCGCTGCAGAAAATATAGCGTTTATTTCCGGAAGTTCGGTCACGTTACCTGTCCGTGTCATCCCCAGCGCCACGTTAGAGTTCGTCGAGACGCCCTTGCCCACGCCAGACGCCGCCCCTCAAACGCCCACGACACCGAGCGTTCCCAGCGGACCAGCGCGCACCGCGTTATTGCTATTGCGTTCCGTGCAATCAATGACTCTACTCGGAAATGGCCGCCAAGAAATTCAAGTCGGATTTAAAAACACAGGCGAAGCCACATGGAATGCTCGCTCCATGCGCTTTAAGTCCCTTGCGCCTGCTAGTAATGAGCGTTGGGCGTCGTTACGGGATGAATCCTGGTACAACACGAGCGAGCCAGTGCGCGTAGTAGGTAATGTAAAACCAGGAGAGATCGGCTTTCTTACCTTTAAGGTTAAGGCACCTGCTAAAAAAGGAAGTTATAAAGCTACCTTCACCCTCCACGCTGACGGCCAACCCGTCACGGGCGGAGATATTGAGATTCCCATTACCGTCACTACAGATGGATACATCGAACCTGAACCTGTCCTTCCCCCTGCGCCTGCCGCAACGAACCATCAACCAAATACGCCTACCCCTGCACCCCTCATTACCTTCCCGGCGATTAATCCGGTTCCACTCACGGGTGATGAGTCGAGTTTACCAAATGAACCGCGTATTCGTGTCGGGATCTTCCGCACCACCGACGATCAGATGGTCGTACGTTCCATGCAGGTTCCGGTCATCGTATCACAAAACGGAACAACGATTTGCCGCTTAAATCCAGGGGAATCTGCTACGGTGCGTTTTGATCGCATCAACAAAGTATACATATTGTCAGGTGGTCCTTGCACCGGCCAATCATCGGGTTTATACATTTTTCGTGCCGAAGATGGGATCGCACCGTTAGAGATTGCGGACTTCTCACGTCCCGTCAGTGGCACTCCCGGTGGTAATGACAACTCATTCCGTTCACAACTCGAACTTCGCTACACTCCTGCCACAGATGGTGTGTGGGTGATCAATGAGCTTCCTATCGAATGGTATTTAAAAGGCATTGCAGAAACGTCCAACATCAGTCCTCCACAATTCCAGCGCACCCTGCTCGTCACCGCACGTACGTACGCAACCTATCACGTGCAGCGTGGCACAAAACACGCCGATGAGTTCTACACCGTCGATGCTAAGTACGACCAAGTCTATCGCGGCTACGGAGCTGAGCGTCGTAACCCAAATGTGGTTGCAGCGATTGATGCGACCCGTGGACAAATCGTCACCTACCAAGGTAAATTAGCCATCACCCCATACTTCTCCCGTTCCGATGGCCGCACCCGCGGCTGGGGAGAGGTTTGGTACGGCGCTTCAAACTATCCTTGGCTTGTAAGCGTCCCTGTTCCCCAAGACCAAGGCAAAACCTTATGGGGCCACGGCGTCGGCATGTCCGCCTCCGGTGCCCTCGC
>CAZTQP010000025.1:0-13857 GCA_964615825.1 uncultured Gammaproteobacteria bacterium | reverse complement strand
GCGACCATGATGACGAATCCAAGCTCCTCAGCAATAACCGCAGAGATGGAGTCCGCTTCGACTTCTGGGAGGTATAAAAACTTTTGTCGTGAATGGCCGTACCCGAGACCAAACCAACCACCGGATCCAACGGCCAGAATAGCTTGATTAATGTGGTATCCAACTCCTAGTGGATCGAGTTCTGGATGAAGAAACGCTGTAAAACGACGAGCACGATATTGTGAATGACGAATGAGGAGCGTCAACATCCCTATCCCCATGACGGATAACCCGGCGAACCACACGACGGGTGCACCTGATAAAAAATAGACGAATAGCGACATGAGCACGATCACCGCCATGGAACCCGTGTCGGGCTGTAGGACAACCAAGAGGATGACCGCTCCAAGCGCCGCTAGAAAAGGGATTAACCCATTTTCTAACGTGTGATGGTCACGTTGCCCTTCACGACCCGCAAGCCAAGCTGACAAATAGATAAGAAACGTCAGTTTTACAAATTCCGTCGGCTGGATGGTGAAGGCTCCTAAATGGATCCAGCCGCGCGCTCCCCCTAACTCAAGCCCAATACCCGGAATGAATACGAGCGTTAAGGCGATAATACTTCCGATCAAGGCAAAAAGGGCGAAGCGACGCCAGACACGATAATCGATGAGCGCGAGGGTGAAAAACGCGATGAGCCCGGGGATGATGCCGTTCGTGAGTTGATGCTTTACGAAGTAGAGACTTGAGCCTGAGCGGGACAGCGCGACCGGACCTGTTGCCGACAACAACATGACAAGCCCAAATACTAATAATCCTACGGTGGTCCACAGGATCCCGGGATCAAGAGCACGAAAACGATCAAGGGCGCGCATGGAATTAAATACGATCAATTAAAGCTAATACGGAGCCGATCCCTGCACAGACAAAGGAGACGAGCCAAAAACGCATGACGATTTGTGGCTCTGTCCAACCAACAGCCTCAAAATGATGGTGGACGGGGGTACTATGAAAAATTTTCTTGCCGCGTATCTTCTTACTCGCGACCTGCACCAGAACAGACAAGCTCTCGATGACGAATGGGAGACCAATGACGAGCAGCAAGAGCGGCTGATTCGTCATAAGGGCAACGACACCGAGCACCGTTCCGAGTGACATAGCTCCCGTATCTCCCATCATGATAGAGGCGGGATTCACATTGAACCAGAGAAATCCGAGCAATGTTCCGATAATGACGGCGCACAAGGTGGCTAAATCTGTGCGTCCTTGCGCCCAGGCAATGACGGCGTAGGCTCCAAAAGCGGTTAACAAACCTCCTCCAGCCAAGCCATCTAACCCATCTGTCTCGTTGACGGAAAGAGAGGTCGCGACAATGGTCAGGATAAAAAACGGGACATACCACCAGCCGATATTATAGGTTCCGACAAAGGGAATATGTAATTGGTCCCAGCTTAACTTTGTATAAAACCACCACGCTCCTACCACAGCAATCAAGGTATAAGACAAGATCCTATGGCGTTTGCGTAACCCGCCTCCGCGTGGACCAAGACGACGCACGTTCCAATAATCATCAATTAACCCAACAATTGCGGCCGCAAACATTAGCCCCAACGGTAGCCATGTTTGCCCACGTGATAAGAAGGAGATTTGGCACGCTAGACTCCCCTCTCCCATGAGGTTACACGCTTCCCCAAAGACTAACGCAAGAACGAGTACGACACCCCACATCGCAATCCCCCCCATGGTTGGCATACCGGCTTTGGCTTTATGCAAGGTGGCCATGACAGGCGCACTCGCCAAGTCTCGAATATTTTTTCCCATCTTGGCAGCACGTAACAGCCGGATCAAGATCGGCATGAGCAAAAAAACTCCACCGAAGGCTAAGGCCATCATGCCCAACGGCCGCGCAACAAAAAAGGTGGGGTCGGTCATAGGATTATGTTACGTATTTATTCTGACGAGATGCCACAAGGCCATCATCCAAGGGATGCTCCACAGGATGGCCAGGAGGAAAAAGCTCCACGCTTGATAGAGGTCTTCACGATAGACACCATAAGCCCAGAGGAGATCCGCGGCCAATAACACAAGCCATGTCGCAGGAAATAAAAAAATCCATCCCCAGGCTCCGATAGCGTCAATGCCAACGTAAATATTATAATGCAAGACAAGCAAACCGCCGCTGGCTTGGCCGTGCAGGCTAGCCATGCGCGCGATAAACCAAGCACTCCCCCCTACCATAAAAAGCAGGGTGGCAATGGTTACCACCTTTACCCACGGGTCCTGCCAGGCGCGCTTGGCAGAAAAGAGCCATTGTTCAACGGTCATCCGGTCTTATTCTACTAAAAAACGTGTAAACCGTGAAGCGTGTCATGCGAATCCCTGAATATACACCCCGTATAGCCCTATTCGACCTGTACGACTTCTTTTACTTCAGGCACCATTTCCTTAAGCGTATCCTCGATCCCGGCTTTTAAGGTCATTTCTGACATCGGGCAGCCAACACAGGAGCCCTGCATGCGGACCTGGACGAGCCCCGTTTCCATGTTTACATCGACTAACTCCACATTTCCGCCGTGCATGGCTAACCCCTGGCGTAGGACTTGTAGGACATTTTCGATATCCTGGGACAACTGTTCTTTGGTTTTGGACATATTTAGGTAGATTAAGCCAAAACTCGACGCTTGACAAGCTCATGGTATTCCTCTAAGATAAGCCCATATTTTTGAGTTTGAGGTATCGCCTATCAGCCTACTTCCTACTCACCTACTCCCTAACTATCTATGGCTCACAAAAAAGCAGGTGGTTCTACCAGTAATGGGCGCGATTCCCATGGTCAACGCTTAGGCGTGAAAAAGTACGCGGGCGAAGTCGTTCGCACCGGGAACATTTTGGTTCGCCAACGCGGTACCAAAGTTCGCCCAGGCACGAACGTCGGCATCGGCAAAGACGACACCTTGTTCGCTTTGGCTAACGGCATGGTCAAATTTACCAACCGCCGCGTCCGCCGCTTCACCGGCGCCTTCAAGATGGTGAAATTCGCAAACGTGATTCCTTACGTCAAACAGACAGCAACGACAGCCACGAAATAATCGAAACGATCAAATAAAAAACACTCTCCGATGATCGGAGAGTGTTTTTACGTTAGCAACCTACTATCTCGCCGCTGCTTTCACGAACCCCACAAACATTGGATGAGGTCTGAATGGCCGTGAAAGAAACTCAGGATGGAATTGGCTGGCCATGAAGAATGGATGGTTTTTCAATTCGACAATTTCGACCAAGCTTCCGTCTGGCGATAGACCGCTTGGGATAAGGCCCGCGCGTTCAAGATCCTCGCGATAGTCGGGGTTACATTCGTAGCGATGACGATGGCGTTCGACGATTTCGTCTTGGCCGTAGACCTCTTGGGCTTTGGAACCGGGGCGAAGGAGACAATCATAAGAACCTAAGCGCATGGTGCCGCCGTAATGCTTATTTTTCATGCGCTCTTCCTGCTCATTCATGAGGTGGATGACGGGATTGGAGGTTTTAGGATTGATTTCGGTGGTGTTGGCATCTTTCAAGCCTAGGACGTTACGTGCGAATTCAACCGTCGCAAGCTGGAGACCATAGCAAAGGCCAAGATACGGGATCTTCTTCTCACGCGCATAGCGGATCGCGAGGAGCTTGCCTTCGATGCCACGTGTACCGAATCCACCGGGGACAAGAATTCCATCAAGACTTTTCAGAACATCAGGCACGCTCTTTGGGTTCATTTCCAGCTCTTCAGAATTGATCCAGACGATCTCTGGCTTACGCTGGATGGACCAGGCGGCGTGTTTGACGGCTTCTAAGACGGATAGATAGGCGTCGGTAAGGACAAAGTCGCCCGTGGAAACGTATTTGCCGACGATGCCGATTTTGATCGGTTTCGTGGAAGATTGGATGCGATCCCAGAGTCCTTGCCAGGGGGTGAGGTCGACTTTATTTTTTCGTAGCTTGAGTTTTTTGATGACGCGCTCTGCCAATCCCTCTTGTTCGAGATTGAGGGGGACTTGGTAAATGGAAGAGACGTCCGGAGCACTGATCACATCCTCGGCTAACATGCTGCAGTTAATCGCAATCTTTTCTTTGCGTGGCTTGTCGATGGGGTGGGTGGAGCGACCGATGATAAAATCTGGCTGGATACCCGTACCATTTAAGGTTCGCACGGCGTATTGGGTGGGCTTGCTCTTCATTTCTCCCAAGGCACCAGGGATAGGTAAGTAGCTTACTAAGCCAACGAGAACATCGCCTGGCGTCTCGCTTTTCATCATGCGCGCGGCTTCGAGATAGAGGACGTTTTGATATTCGCCAACGGTGCCACCGATTTCGATAATGGTTACATCAGCATCGTTAAGCTTGGCGGCGTTTTTGATACGTCCAATGATCTCTAATGGGACGTGAGGCACAACTTCGACGGTTTTCCCTCCATATCCCAAGGCACGCTCACGTTCGATGACGGAGAGATAGACGCGACCCGTGGTCATATAGTTGACGCGGGTAATATCTTCATCGAGAAAACGTTCGTAGTTACCAATATCTTGGTCGGTTTCGTCACCGTCTGAAGTCACGAAGACTTCTCCGTGTTCGACCGGATTCATGGTGCCCGCATCCACATTGATATACGGATCAATTTTTACGGCGGTGACACGCAGGCCACGGGCCTTGAGAAGCGCCCCTAAAGAAGCAGAAGCAATCCCCTTCCCAACTCCCGACATAACTCCTCCCGCGATGAAGACATAGGTGCGACGGCGTTTCATATTCGGCGATGATAGCACGCCGACCGCCCAAGGACAGGGGGCGTGTCAAAGGGTGGAGAGGAATTTGACGAGACGTATAAAAAATGGTGAAAAGAGGGTGCAAAGGAGGTGTTGTCATGAGCAATACCCAAGACGAATTTCATCGCATCGCAGAAAGACTGTGCAAACATGCCGTCCCTCTCTGCCAGCGCGGCGGAGGCATGATGTCCACGGACAGGCTTATTGATGAGGAAAGCCCTGTTCGGATCGAGCTGGTCAGGATGAGCTCCTCGTCATTCAGCCTGAAGCTGTTCTGGGGGCCGGAAGCGCGGCCTTACGGGTACCTGGTTCTTCGCTGTGACGAGCCCACTACTGAAGGATCGGGTCTCACCTGGATCGTGTGGGCACGTGACGGACTGTGGGCGACGAGCGAGGATCGCGAATGGTTTGTGCTCGAGAGACTGGCCGCTGCACTCAGCCTGCGCCAGCCCTTTCCCTGCGGTCGTGAGCACCCCGTGACCACCGATCGCCTGGAGCAAGTCCTCGTGATCATTGCCAAGGCGTACCTCGCCCAATCCGGCCAAGGCTTGGCACCGTGATACGACCCACGCGAGTGACCAAGACATCAAGTGTCATTTAAGAGTTCGTAAATCCATCTCTACGCACCCACGCTCGAGGCACTCCTCGAGTTTTATTATTTTATTTCCCGTACCGTCGTTGGCGATTGGTATAGTCTTCGAGGGCTGCGTCGAGGTCTTGTTCGGAGAAGTCTGGCCAGTTTTTCTTGCACCAAAAGAGTTCGGCGTAGGGGGCTTGCCATAAGAGGAAGCCGCTTAGACGTTCTTCGCCGGAGGTGCGTATGATTAAATCTGGCTCTGGCATATCGGGCCAGTACATGGCGGAGGTGACTTTTGCTTCGTCTACTTCTTGGGCGGGGACGCCGGTTTGGATGAGATGTTTTACCGCATCGACGATTTCGGCGCGGCCGCCATAGTTAAGGGCGATGACGAGGGTCATGCGGGTATTATTCTTGGTTCGCTCTTCGGCGTTGTTAATCCCTTCTACAATCGAAGGTCGCAAGCGATCACGTTGGCCAATCACTTTAAGCCGGATGCCTTTTTGGTGGAATTCATCCACGTCATTCCGCAAGGACCATTCTAAAAGATCCATGAGATAGCCCACCTCTTCTTCGGCGCGCTTCCAGTTTTCACTCGAAAAGGCCCATATCGTCACAATTTCTAAGCCACGCGCTAAACACCAATCCCCCAATTCTTTGACGGTTTTATATCCTGCGCGGTGGCCTTCTAAGGTTGGTAAACCCCGTTCGCGGGCATAGCGACGGTTGCCGTCCATGATCAGTGCCAGGTGACGTAGGGGGGGCGTTGCCATAATAGAAAGATGATAAAGAAAAGCCCTGACTCGCGCAACCCTTCCCCCTGGGGGCGATTTGGGCTAGGCTATGGCCTATGCATTTGATCCATGGGGAAAAACTAGCGAAACAGCTGCGTGCCGAGGTCGCCTTGCGCGTGGCAAAACTCTCCCGAATTCCCCGGTTAGCAGTCTTATTAGTGGGCGATGATGCGGCCTCCCATCTCTACGTTTCTCTCAAACAAAAACGAGCGGAAGAAGCCGGTATCGACATGGAAATCGCGAAAGCCTCGGCCGTGGTGAAGACAGAGGAACTTGTCTCCCGAATACAGGCCTGGAATGCGCGGGAAGATGTCGATGGGATTTTGGTGCAACTTCCTCTCCCGGAAGGATTGGATGAAGATGCGGTTATTGCGGCCATTGATCCAAAAAAAGATGTGGATGGATTCCATCCAGAAAATACCAAGGCTCTTTTCGCAGGCGAGCCCACTCTTATTCCTCCGGTCCATGAAGGCGTGTTGCGTTTGATTGCTTCGACGCCGTTGATATTGGCGGGGAAGACAGCGGTTGTGATTGTCAATTCGGCGATATTTGGTGATCCCCTTGTACGCTTATTGAAATCGACAGGCCTCTTCGTCCATACCATGAAGGCGGATGAACTTGAGGCACAGACGTTGCGGCGGGCGGATGTGATTGTGATCGCCGTCGGCAAGGCGAAGTTTTTGCATGCAGGGATCACAAAAAAAGACGTGGTCATCATCGACGTCGGAACAAACCGTGATGAAGATGATGTCCTCTGCGGCGATGTAGATATTGCGACGTATGAGCCGTATGACGCCTGGGTGACGCCTGTACCAGGAGGGGTGGGACCGATGACCATTGCGCTATTGCTTTTGAACGTGGTGAGAGCGGCGGAAGTGAGGGGTTGACAAAATAATAGGTTATATATACCCTTATTTTCCCATGGGTGTATTGTTGTAGATAGAAGCATAGCTTAACCATGAGATAAGCCGTGCTTCCGCCTAGAACGAATCGTTACTACGACGGAAGAGCAGGAGGAAGGAGGGATTATGGAAGCTACACAAGGGGACATCTTCACAGCCACAGCTCCACTGAACGTCGATGACTTACCATACCTCGTCGGACGCAAGCTCAAATTCTGTCCGCGCAGAAGGACCGATATCG
Source organism: uncultured Gammaproteobacteria bacterium (assembly GCA_964615825.1). Classification (GTDB taxonomy): domain Bacteria; phylum Patescibacteriota; class Patescibacteriia; order 2-12-FULL-60-25; family 2-12-FULL-60-25; genus JAGOUY01. The sequence goes on along the minus strand of CAZTQP010000025.1, from coordinate 6,565 downwards.
GTAATCGAGAGCTCATCATCGTCGGCGTGATCCCGCAGTACCGAAATGATGTTCCTGGACACCTCATCGGCCTCGTCATTCAGGTCGAACCCGTCCTCGTGGAGAACAACGAAGACGTGGGCTCCGTAGAGGTACGCCAAGTCTGCTGGAAGCCGGGATATTTCCCCTCAGCATTTCCCTACCTCATGCTCGGCACTATACGAGCAGGCGAGTGGGTTCCATACGAACCACATCGCCAGATCGAAGGCAAACTCTCTCTACTTTAACAAAAAATCTCGATCTCGCTCCCTTCTCACCCGGTGCCTCGCCACCGTCCTCTTCCTTTTCCATTCTCTCGTAGGATGAAAGAGGAGATCATAAAACCCCACCTCATTCTGAAGGCGGGGTTTTATATTAGGCGCTTAACCCTTCGGGCATTTGTGCTTGGCGGTTTTTCTTTTGGGTGTAGAGACCTGCGAGAATGATGGCTACGGCGTAGATGACGAGGAGGACAAGACTCTTGGCATTAAACTGCGTGAATATGTCTGCGATGCTTGCACTCGTCATCCAGATGTAGAGGCCCATTTCCCATACGACCCCAAAGAAGAGCACGATCACGGTTACCATACCGATCTGTTTAGCCGTGGGGACGCGGCCGCGCATCGTCCAGAGACCAAACAGGAAGGTAATAACAAAATGTAATATGTAGGCTAAGACGGCAACTGTCCATTCCGGCAAGGGTGACGGGTCAAAACGATTGAGGCCGAGGACCATGGCCAAGATGAGGATGAAGCGCGGGATGGTTAGGAGGATGGCGCGCAAGACAAGGGGCATATAGGAGTAGTATACAGCAATTTAGATTCCTTGGAGATACCTGAGTAGCGTCCTCACTCCGTATCCGGTTCCTCCGACAGGCATGTCGGGTCGGGTTTCTTTTTCGATGTAGGCAGGGCCTGCGATATCGAGATGCGCCCAGGGCGTTTTGCCGACGAAGTGCTGCAGGAAGAGTCCGGCCGTAATGGCTCCGCCTGCGCGGCCGCCGCCGATATTTTTAATGTCGGCGACTTTGGACTTGATAAGTTCTTGGTAGGGTTCGTGCAATGGCAATGGCCAGAGATACTCCCCTGCTTGCTTGGAAGCGTCTATTAATCCGTCATTCAATTTCTTGTCGTGTGTCATGATCGCAGAAATATCATCACCAAGTGCGACGACACATGCTCCCGTTAATGTCGCTAAATCAATGATAACATCTGGTTTGAAGGTGTTGGCATATGACAATGCGTCCGCAAGGGTAACGCGGCCTTCGGCATCCGTGTTAAGGACTTCGATCGTGGTTCCATCCATAGCTTTGACGACATCACCAGGACGATAGGCATTGCCAGAGGGCATATTCTCTACCGCGAGGAAAATTCCGTGCACCTCTACGTTCAGATCTAATTTTGTAAGGGCTTGGAAGACGCCAATGACAGCGGCGGCACCGGCCATATCGCATTTCATGGTCATCATGCCGTCAGCGGGCTTGATGGATAAGCCACCGGAGTCGAAGGTTACGGCTTTACCGACGAGCATAATACGTTTTTTTGCTTTTGTCTTTGGACGATAGACGAGGTGTGCGCCTTTCGCTCCGTTATATGACCCTTGCGCTACGGCGAGTGCAGCATTCATACCTAGCTCCTTCATCTTCTCCTCGTCTAAGACGGTGATGGATACGCGCTTGCCCTCGGATACAACCTTTTCAGCGACACTAACTAAATTGGCCGGCAACATGTGGTTCGGAGGCGTGTTGACGAGGGTGCGTGCTAAGAGCGTGCCATCAACAAAAATAGCCGCCTCATCAATCCCGTGCTGGATCATGTTTGCAACGGATTTTTGTTTATCGACGATAATAATTTCTTCAATATCCTGCTTATCCTTCACCTGTGCTTCATGGATTCGACCTTTGAATTCATGAAACATGTAAGCACCTAACCACATGCCTTCGCTTAGCGCTTCTGCCATGTCTTGTACGGATTCTCCTTGAATCGTGATCTCGGGCCAGGCAAGGGCGGCTGTTTTTATTTTGAGTTGCTTGAGGCGTTTTATAAGCTGGGCACCGAACTTACGAAATCCGTCCCTATCGAGCTTTGTTTTTTCTCCAAGTCCAGCCACGACCACTTTGCGCACAGGCAGGTTGCTGAGGGTAGGAAAGGTGACGGATTCACCACTCTTTCCAGAAAAATTCTCTTGGGCTAGAACCGTCAGGAGTCCACCAGCTAGCGCTTCATCCGCACTCATTAATGCGCTATTTGAAGTTAATGGAACCCCTTGAGGGTGGAGGACGAGCAGCGCATCTGCCACTTGCTTGGTAGCCACTCCTTGAACAGATTTGAGGGTGAACATATGGCTTCAGCCTAACGAATATGGGTGTTTCTGACAATGTAGACAAAAGAACAGCGTTCTTACCTATTTTATGCTATCCTTTATCTAGTTTTTATTTTTAGCCCCTTATGCATACCCGATTTCTCCTATTTGTGTCTGCGTTTACCTTGAGCACCCTGCTCGCCTCTCCGGTATTCGCCCTTAGCATGCCATTTTCTGAAACAATGGTAGCTGCTCCCGTGCCTACCCTGGCGAGCTGCCAAGAACAAGCCCTTCCCGTGTATCGCCTTTCGCTAGAGGGTGCCTTGAGTGATATGCGCGCCTTAACCGTTGATGAATGGAAAGAACAGGTCACATTTCGCGTCAACGCAGCCTCTCGTACACGTCGCACCGCTGTCCAACGGGCGTTACAGCAAGCCGGAACACAGCTTGATGCATCGTTAGATACGTTTTATAAAACCCAAACGAATGGGGTAGATGCGGATGTACGCGTAGCGGTGAGGGCCCTTGAGATAGAAGATATTGAGGCGAGCGAACTTGCTTTGGACCGTTGGTCAAAACAAACGGTCTCTTTTCGTACTTTAGATACAGTGCTCGCACGCATGGAACGGACACTGCGCCAATATGCAACAGCTCGTGACGCGACGACCATCAGCCGCGTCTGGAATGAAACGCGCAAACAGGCACAAACGGAGTTTACCCAAGCGCGTTTAAATGCTCGTGAAGTCTTTGTGCAAGACATGAATGACTGTTTAGCAGGAGTTGTCGATGAAGTGGTCGCCGAGCAACAAGAAACGCCTTCCGCAACAGAAAAACCCGTTACTCACTCTGAAAATGCAGGCAAGGGAACATCCTCAGAAGTTCGTTTTCTTGAGGTCCAACTTGCCAGATCGGGTGGAGAACCTATTTTGACGTGTGGTCAATACACGGTTGAATACATTGGCTTTGTGCAGATGTCGCAACCAGGCGCGTCTTTCACCTATCATCTTGAACGGAGTGACGGAGCTCGGACACCAGACGCCGTCGTCACGACAAACGCCTATGGTGCGGCAAACGTGTTTTATAACTGGACATTGAGCCGCCCTATGTCAGGTTGGGTACGTATTGTGATTACAGAGCCGTATGCCGTGGCTTGGACGCCAAGTCATATTACGGGCTTCACGGCGGTTGAAAAACCTGGATGCACCGTTCCAACTGGTACAAACAATCAAACGACACCAGCCGATCCTTCCATCACCAAACCTTCTGCTATGGATCAACAAACCCCCGCTCCTAGCTCAAGCATCAGAGCTCAAGCGATCGTCTCTAGCAAAGCCGAGGTCGCTCTGTGTGGGAACTACCTTTTCCAAATCAAGGGTCGTGTCAGCATCGATACACCTACGACAATTACGTACCGCTGGGAACGGAGTGACGGGGTGACGTCTCCAGAACACAAGATGCGGTTCACGGCGGCAGGAGACCACGATGTGGCGTCGGAGGCCTGGAACCTTGGAGGAACGTATGCAGGCTGGGTTAAGCTCCATGTTTTAAGCCCAGTCGACATCTTTTCTAACACGGCTTCACTCAACATTTCACAAATGTGTAAATAAACAACCATAATCCATAAAAAGAGGGGGCTTGCGTCCCCTCTTTTTTGATCTCGTTGTCTTCTCTTCCTCTTGTGCTAGGATAGATTTTACTCATTCTTTTATCTTTTTCCCTTAGTATGTTCGACCATGTTGGATTTCGTGTTAGCGATATGGCAAAAAGCAAAGCCTTTTACACCCAGGCACTTGCCCCCTTAGGAATTAAACCCATCTTTGGTGAAGAAGGTATCTACTTCGGCTTCGGCGTTGAACGTCCTCAATTCTGGATCTCACAGAGCAGCGTGGAAAAACCACCCACCAGTGGAATGCATGTTGCCTTCGCCTGTGAAACACATGAGCTCGTGGATGCGTTTTATGCGGCCGCGATTGCAGCAGGGGGCAAGGATAACGGCAAACCGGGACCACGCCCTGAATATCACAAGGATTATTACGGCGCCTTCGTAATGGATGAAGATGGCAATAATATGGAAGCCGTGTGCCATAAAGCAGTATAATAATTTATTATTCTATTGAATATGCGTCGTCCCTACCGTCTTTTTTTCTTAGGGCTCGTGCTGCTCGTAGGAACGGGCTGCGGAAAAACGTCTCCGACCCCTCCTGATCCGCACGCGGGGCATCAAATAGAGATGGGGCAAGCAGGAGCAACTCCTCAGGCCCAATCTCGCATCGTGTTTGAAAATGATCCGAAAAATTGGTCCAAACCTGGACCTAACACATTCATCTTTAGAATTCTTGGAAAAGACGGCGCGGATCTCAAAGATAGTGACCTAAAAATTGTGCATGAAAAGCGTGTCCATCTTCTGTTGGTGCGCGATGACATGACGCAGTTCCAACACCTCCACCCAACGTACGAACTGGCAGATGGTAATTACCGTTGGATCGCTCCTGTTCTTATCCCGGAAGGGGGCGACTATCATCTTTACCTAGACGTCGCTCCGGAAAAGGAAGACCCCACGGTGTTACATACTTCTTTCAGGATGGGCACCCCTACACGTGAAAAAATGTTCCCTGTTCCCACCGAAGATAATGCGGTCATGACGGAAGGTATCCGAGCCGCTCTCGCCACCCCCTCTCCACTTACGACCGGTGGTAGCACACGCCTCACGTTTACGCTCACGGAGAACGGCCAGCTCGTGAAAAACATTGATCCGTATCTTGGTGCGTTTGGACATGTCGTGATCCTTCGTCATAACGCTCCGGAGGACTTCCTCCACGTTCATCCTGTAACCCAAACAAAACCGACAGATGGCACGGTGGAATTTGAGACGACATTTAAGACAAAAGGACGGTACACGCTCTACGCACAATTCAATGTGAATGGATCCGTGAAGACGTTTCCGATCACGATTGATGTGGGCGAAGGGGCGATGAATGCGATGGAAGGTACGAATATGCCGGTCATGATGGATCATAGCCAGCATTAATAGGGCACATGAACAAAAAAGACCGATTCGAACAGGATCGGTCTTTTTACATACGTATCTTGCTAAATATTCAATTATTTGCTTAACTATTTCAGCTGGAATCGGCCAGCAGATAGGGAGATCAGCCATGAAGGACTGGTTCGCGATTCATCAACCGCTCGTTGCATACACCCGCCCCTGCAAGAAGGGCCACACGTCTACCAGCCGGTGCGAGGGCTGCGGCCGCTGCAAGACCTGCGGCGAGTCTTGCCGCTGCTAGACCCACGCTGAACCCACACTCAAAAAATCACTCCTCTCTTTTTTTCTCAGCAAGTTTTTAAAACTTGTTTGAGCCTCTTCCTTTGTCATGATCTGAAGGATCATCACAGAGGAAGAAGTCCCTTTAGGAAGTAGGCTGACCGCACATATGAACTGCGTAAAAACAACTCCTTTTATGAGTTGTTTTTACGTGGTGCACCGTAAGAGACCTAGTTCTAGCCGCTATTGGGGCAGACCCCTGAGCTTTGGGGACTTACTCTTGAATGGTCCGTTTTTGTCTCTGCTCTTGATTAAACGCCTTAAATTTCTCATGCAGCTCGGGCGCTATACTCCACGTTGAGCTGCATGCACAACCCTCCACTGGACAACTATATGTCCCTGAAAGCGGCACCTCACCTTCTGATGCCAAGCCTTGCAATACATGATTATCCCAGAGATGATGACAGGTTTTGCATAAGGTGTGCTCGTTCGTTTGTGTAGGCATATTATTATAGGTTTACGGTAGCTCGAATGGGTAAAAATAGGCAACAACCCGAGGAGGGAGTCCACTTCTAAAAATGAAAAACTCGACCTTGGGTAGTCGAGTCTCTCATGGTGCACCCCAGACGATTCGAACGTCTGACCTCTTCCTTCGGAGGGAAGCGCTCTATCCAGCTGAGCTAGGGGTGCGGGGAACGGAGCGATAGTAGCGGGTTTTGGTTTGACAAGCAAGCGAAATCCTTCTACCATACCGGCACTTTAGAATACAGCGACATAGGCGTAGATTTCTTTATTTATAGCCTTAGTTCCGAAAAATCCATTCGCAGCGGTAAGCAATGTGCTTGCCCCTGCGGCATTCGCTCGGCCAGAATAAGCCCACCAAGCTTATTCTGCCTCACTCATTTGCAGCGGTAGCTCAGTTGGTAGAGCAGGGGCCTCTTAAGCCCAAGGTCCTGGGTTCGAATCCCAGCCGCTGCACCA
>CAZTQP010000024.1:10124-14950 GCA_964615825.1 uncultured Gammaproteobacteria bacterium | reverse complement strand
CACAAAATCCCGTAGGTTCGGGCAAGCTTATGGCGCAGGACATGATGATTGCGCGTCCCATGCCTGAGATCCGCTACCGTTACGTCTACGACGGCGACCTTCCTGCCTGGGAACCTCAGTTAAATGTCTATAAACGTGTAAAAGGCATCGCTAACTTACCCGCCCTTATCCAACCCCTCACCCAAACGACGCGTGGACTTATTGATCTCGCCAGCTTACAGAACTTGCAGTTACAGACGTTTACCGCCGTTCAGGATGAGGCCTACGGATACTCCGTTACCGTTGATTTATCCGAGGGAATGGTGAACCTGAATCAGAACTATCAACAATGGCCTCATCCAGAAGCTCTCTGTCGAGATGAATCTTGCTACCAACAACTTCGCTTGAGCCCTACAGATGTTCCGAGTGATGAAGAAGCCCTCCAAATCGTCGCTCAATTTTTACAGGCACGCGGAATCTCCACCACGGGATACGGAACCCCTCGTGTGATCAATCAATGGCGCACGCAGTATGAAGCGGCGACCGATAAAAGCACGGTCTATGTTCCCGATGTAGTTACCGTTACCTATCCTGTCCTTGTCGATGGGAAGGCAGCCTACGAACAAGGCGACAACACCTTTGGGTTAATGGTGAATGTCAGTTCTCGTTCACGCAAAGTAGACAGCGTATGGAACTTAACGACGAATACGTACGAACAATCTGCCTACGCCGCAGAAACAAACGCCGCTCGTATCCGTGAGATTGTAGAAAAAGGTGGTATCTATGGATATGTCCCAGCCCAGGTAGAAAAAACGGTTGATATTGCCTTAAACGCCCCTGAACTCGTGTTGCAACATCTTTGGCTCCCAAGCGAACCCGGTAAGCCTATGACGGAACTTCTCGTTCCTTCCTTACGCTTTACCGTGAAAAATAAGCCAGCCGAAGGGTATATGCAGGACACCATCCTCGTTCCTCTGGTCAAAGAAGTCCTCGACCAACAAAATAACCCACCTATCCATCTCATGGTGAAATAAAAGGGGGAAACTTGCCCTAGAGGGGGTTGGCCGCTAAAGTATGAATAAGACTATATAAGTAGTCTTATTTCATTCTTCACGTTCCTGTATGTCGATGACAAACACGTTAGAAGGAGTGCTCCCCCTGGAAATTTACACTGTTCTTAAGGGTGAACATAATGAAGTAAGCTTACTCTTTAAGGCGCTCGAGGCATCGCCCGAGGGAGGGAGAGCAGCCATCTTCAAAAAACTCCGCCGAGAGCTCATGTCACATGCCAAAGCAGAAGAAACGGCCGTGTATGAGCGCATACGAGCAAATACATCTACTGCGAACCTTGCTCAGGATGCTAAACGAGAGCACGACCGCATGGTTCATCTTATGGATATGATCTACAGCATGGATCCGGCGACAGAGACCTGGATGGAAAAGGTGAAGACATTACAAGAGATGGTCGAGGAGCACGTGCATGAGGAAGAAACGGTTTTTTTTGAAGAGATGAGATCTCTCTTCAGCGAAGAAGAGTCCCGAGCCATGGCTGAGGCATTCCATACAGAGAAGACTCGAGAATTAGAAGCTCGTCCCTAAAAACTCACCGATCAAGAAAACGCCCTACAGGGCGTTTTCTTATTGCCGCAGCTCCAGGTCGCTAGACTATTGCCAGCCAACCCAAAACATGGAACGATGTGTACCCGCATGCCTGAAGTACTGATTGAATGATTATGCTCATGTCTATTCCTTTTGTGATTGAACAGACGCAGCTTTTTATAGCCGTGTTAGCTTTCCTTATTTCCGTGAGCTGTCGTCGCGTCATGACGATTTCCTTCTCGAAAGAGACGACGACGGAATTAAAAGGGTTCGCGATCTTGGCGGTTATTTTTGCCCATATTGGCTACTATCTTGCCGAAGATACGCGCTTTTTATTTCCTCTTTCCATTTCCGCAGGAGTTGGCGTCAATCTGTTTCTGTTTTTATCAGGCTATGGACTGACGCACTCTATCCTCCATCGCCCTACCTCTGTATGGGAGTTTTATAAAAAACGGCTAAGCAAGCTCTACATTCCACTCTGGATTACGCTCGTCCTCTTTCTTGGTCTTGATTTGCTCATTGCTGGTAAAAGCTATTCATTTACAACCATCTGGCAAAGCTTCTTAGGCTTTTTTCCTCAAGCGAATTTATATGAGAGCTTAGATTCTCCTCTATGGTATTTCACGTTGATCATTTTCAATTACCTCCTGTATCCGCTTGTCTTTATTCGTCGTGTCCCCATGATTTCGGCGTTCCTGCTCGCCATGGTTGGATACGGCGTCACGACCTTTGTCCAACTCCCTGTAGATGACGGTGTGCTTGGAGCGTATAAGGTACATATTTTTGCTTTTCCCCTAGGAGTATTGTGTGCAGCGTTATGGAATGGAAAGGTGCACTGGTTACAACAAACGACTCAGCGCACAAAAGAATTCTTTGAACGTCCACGGATACTTAACTATGCCGTGCGTGCCATATGTTTGGTGATCCTTGCGAGCTTGTTTGTCCATCTATCCTTCCATGCAGATATTGGTCAGGGTCCATGGATTGAACAGCGTACAAGTTTGATTACGATGTTTATCTTAATTGGGTTTCTTCTTCTCTTTCCTCTCAAGAGTCGATTCTTATTTTGGATCGGGGTTTTTTCCTATGAGATCTATCTACTCCATTGGCCAATCGTGTACCGCTATGGATTTCTGTATCAGTGGATGCCAGCTTGGATCGCAACGCTCCTTTATCTCTTTCTCTTTTTGGGAGTTGGGCTTGTGTTTCAGCGTCTTGTGAGTACGATGAACAAAAAACTCGCTTAGATGTTCTAAGCGAGTTTTGATTTATTACTCTTTAGATTCTTGCATCCATTCTGGCATAGGGATGTCATCCGCCATATCTTGCCCATAAGCGTCAAAAACAGCCTCAATAATCCTTTTTTTAAAATCAGGATAAAAACCCACAAACTTTATATAATCACCATCACACTCTCTCCATTGACCATAGTTCTCCCGAAGATATCCGCCCATATACTCTCTATGCCTTTGTGACCAATCGTGCCTCGCTTCAACCTCTACTGCGATCAATTTTTCAACGTTTTGACGCTGGAGCTCAGTTTCTTTTTCATTTTGGCTCAAAGCCTCTGGTGTAATTTCGTTGACATGCGGCCTCTTTGTCCCCGCCTCTTCAGGCGGATGAGAAGGACGTTGTTCGCTTGATGGCATAGATCTATCGGCTCTTTTTTAATTATTGGTTTTCTTAAACGTGATTTTAATCACGGGTTCGTGCTTCACGTCGTTTTCATCCACGATTTCTACCGTCTCACCCTTCATAAACTTGGTGAGGGCCATGTCACTTAGGAGCTGTTCATCGCTTTTTACGTGCTCGGTCAATTTCTCTGCTTTTTCTAACTCGCGTGTGAACTCCTGACGGATCTCGGTTTCAATACGAAGCTTTTTTGCTTTGAGCTCCTTCATATCCTCAACCACCGTTTGATACGGCTTAGATTGAGAAAGGACGTCTTTCATCGAGGCAGAAAGCTTACGTTTTTCTTGCTTGTTATGGCGGATGCGTTCAAATACTTCTTTTAAATCGGGCATAAAATTAGGCTAGAGGTAACAGGAAGAAGATGAGTAGGAAAATGACTGACACCGGCATCTGATAAGCGAACGCGTGGATTGTAGCATGTAAGTGACCCCCCTTCCCAATTGTCCAAATAGCCAGAATATGAGACCATCTTGGCGACTATGAAGAAACCACGTATTGCGGTTGTGGGAGCGGGAATTTCGGGATTGGCATGTGCCTATGAACTACAGAAGGCTGGAGCGACCGTCATGGTATTTGAAGCGGAGAAGACGGTAGGCGGCAGGATGCGCACGCGGACAAAGGGAGACCTGTCTTTTGATATTGGGGCGGACCATTTGTGCGAGCTCTATACAGACATGAAGGTGTACATCGAAGAACTGGGACTTGCGCGAGAGCCCATGCATTTTTCACAAAAATATCACTTATTTAAAGATGGCAAGGTTATTTCTCTCGGCTCTGGAGTAAGCTGGTTATCCAGACTGAAAGTCCTCTGGAACCAGCGTGGAGCTCGGCAGATCCAAGATTTTTTTGATCTTTCCAATGCAGCTCCATTTGATACACAGGATGGTGACTCATACGGCCGTGAGCATCTTACCGATGAAGCGGTTGATTATTGGGTAGATAGCTTTGTGTCGACATACCAATTTCATCGTGCCAAAGAGATTAGCAGCGGAACATTCAAAGCGATGGCGGAATCCGCACGCCATGACGGGAAAAAATGGGACCTTTTTCAAATCATTGGTGGCATGAGCATGCTACCTGAGGCGATCGCGGAGCGAATGACGGTTAAAACAAGCACTCCGGTCATCGCAATCGAAGTTAAGGATGACGAGGTGTTCGTCACGACAAAAGACGGGACGGAACCCTATGACGCCGTCGTCTTGGCAACGACCGCGAACGTGAGCTTACAGCTTCTCACCTCCCCTACAGAGGCGCAACGAACCATGCTTGCCGCTACTAAGTATGCGAGCACGATCAGTGTAGCGTTTCGCATCCCTAAACGTCTCCTCCCTCAACAGTTTGTGGTTTGGGTTCCGTTTGTGGAGAGCCAAAAAATCTCTGGCTACACCAACCAGATGATGAAGGAGCATACGTTTGCCACGGAAGAAGATAGCTTGCTCTGCGTATGGCTCCATGAAGATTACGCAAAAACTCTCATGCAAAGATCGGATGAGGAAGTATTTACGGAAGTGAAAAAGGAACTACTACGCGTTTGTCCGCACCTAAAAAATAGTGAA
>CAZTQP010000024.1:0-10024 GCA_964615825.1 uncultured Gammaproteobacteria bacterium | reverse complement strand
TACGGAAGTGAAAAAGGAACTACTACGCGTTTGTCCGCACCTAAAAAATAGTGAAGCGGTCCAAGGCTACGATCTCCAACGTTGGCCAGAGGCCATGCCAAAATTTGCTTCTGGACATTTGAAGCGCGTTAAACGCTTCCTCGAACAACACCAGGGAGAGAATAATGTTTTTCTCTGCGGCGATTATATGAACAGTTTATGGACAGAAGGCAGTATCCGAGGCGGAAAGCGAACGGCTACACTCCTTATGCAGCGTTTTTGTGCTGAAGGCGCTCTTGGATCTCGCGGATAAACTGCTCGTCGGTTGGGCTCTTGGAGGCATCGTAAAACTGGTCGCCGGTAAGCTGCATGTAGAGCTGCATCCCAGTACCCACCGTGCCATACAGGCCAGCGTATCCACTGGACGCATTGCACCAGAAGAAGTTTTTCCAAGGCGTTTCGGCGCGGAGGCGACCGATGGTTAATTGCTCTGGCGTCATATGTGAGCCGTACGCATTGCCATGAGGTGCCATTACGAAGTCTTCGTTTGTGACTGTGGTACCGACTACTTTAACCGCAATATGTTTGCGCAGGTCTGGCACGTAATATTTTTCGACTAAATCAAGCAAGCGTTCTGCTAAAGCGTTTTTCATCTTCGCGTATTCCGCATAGCTACGATCTTGTGTTTGCTTGAAGCTCGTGTAATCGGTGAGGGTGGCAATTTCCATGATTTGGCCGCCAGGAGGGGTGGTCCCCCCTTCGCTCGTATGGAGCGTAGGAGTTGAGATGAAGAACCAAGGCTTGGAAAAGTCGCCGTTTAGTTGTTCTTTCCAGGTCTTATTCATGTCCCAATCTTCAAGATGCCAAATGTTGTGCTTGCCAAATCCGTATGTGTGCAAGTCAATGTCCTTCAAGCCTAAATAGACCACCATCCCGGAAGGCGAGTAGGAATAGGACAACGGCTTTTGGAAAGAGGAAGGAAATTTTTCCCAGCCGATCATCTTAGCGGCGGCCTGAGGATCCATGTTGCAAATGAAGTGTTTGGCCGTGAAGATTTTTCCGTCTTTCGTTTGGACGGAGGTGACTTGGTCACCTTGAGTCTCTATCTTCACCACGGGTTGCTCGTAATAGATGTGACAGCCTTCGTGATCGGTAATGAACTTACAGAGACGGTCGACGTAATAGCGGAAATGTTTGGAGGGATAGTAAGCGCCCGTGTTGTACCCACCAAATAACCCTGCATAGGAAAAAATGGATAGCTCTTCAGGAGAGGCCATCATGTCACCGGCATTAGCGATCAGAACCGCTTGCGCTTCTTTGGATAAACCGCATTCATCAAATACTTCTTGAAGTGTTGCGTTCTTGTATTTGAGCAAGGTTAAGAACTTGTACCCCTGCGTAACATAGTGCCACCAGCTGAGCTTTCCTTGAGGGAAGGTGGTCATTTCCTCGCGCAGCTTAATCAAAATATCGCAAAACTTGCGGACGGCTGGCTTTTGGCCAGGGTAGGCAGCCTCGATATTCTCTGCCAATTTATCGAAGCCGTAAGGAATTTTTACGCGTTTGCCGTCGGGCATAACCATATGGTCGTATCCCGTAGGGTCATACAACTCGAACGTGATGTCTTTTTCTAATCCAATCTGCTTAAGGAATTCGTAGACCTTTCCGCCCGGCCCACAGCCCCACGTATAGTGAATTTGAGCGCAAAAATGATACTCCCCCATCTTGAAGGACTGAGCATAGCCACCCGGGATATCATGCGCCTCTAAGAGACAGACCTTATACCCTTTGTGCGCGAGCAAGGAGCCTACGGTGAGGGCAGAGCTCCCTGTCCCCACAATGACGTAGTCATAGGCATGCCCCTGGGCATAGCGCTCGTTTTGACGAGCGTGGTCATCCGGGGTAAGCGCGGTTGTGCTGTGTTTTTTGGCCATAGAAAGGGATAATAGTTGATCGACAGCATAGTAGCATATGCAATACAGACGTCCATGGACGTCTGTATTGCTTTAATCTCAACCATCTTTCGCCTAATGAGACACGGAAACAATATGTACCGGAACGGAAAAGCCTTTTCTGCTATACCAGTAGTGCCTGATTTTTTTGTAAGCCATGACCGCCAGAATGCAGCCTACTCCTCCGATAAGATTTACCATTAGGTCATTCGCCGTATCGGGACCATCCCCAAGGCGCTGCGAGAGTGTAAAAAAATCTTCTAGGTATTCTTCTACCTCGTAGAGAACCGCGATCGTGACATTAATTCCTAACGCCAGAAGATATAGAATACCATCTGGAACACGCCACTGTTTCGCATTTTTTATCATCACTAACAGGGCAATGAGTGGAGCGACGAGAAAAGGTCCGCTTAGAAAATGGATGGCTTGATCGTAGCGGTCCCAGCTTCCGTAGAAGTGAAAGACATCCCCAAAAAAATCTCCTACGATTATGAGAGCGAACGAGGCCCACACGATTCCCGGTAGGGCGCGACCGATGTGTTTTTTAAATAGAGCATCGGCTATGACCAACGCCAGAAAAGCTCCCCCCGTACTCACAATCCGTCCAAAGAGAGTGAATTCGACTTGATAAGGTACTACTTGAAGAAAATTTAATGCGTCGAATACTACTAACCCACCAAGAATAGCGTAGGCAGCCCGACGTAAGTAGATGTTTCCTCTAGATTCTACACAGCCGCTTGATGCAACGAGTGCTGACATATCAATCATCAAGATGAAGAGTAAAAACCTCCTTATTTTTACCTTACTCTTCTCAAATAAAATGGCAACCCTGGTTGACTTTTCTCTGACTCGGGCAGACGATAAAAAATAAGACTACGCTAATTTTTTGCCTCAACTTTTCTATGTCTACTCAATCAACGTGGCTACAGGAAACCTCTCCCTCTCCTCAAGCACATCCAGCGCTTGGGTCATTGTTAGTAGATGTAGCAATTATCGGGGGTGGAATCACCGGCGTGACAAGCGCGTATTATCTGGCTAAGACAGGAAAACGCGTTGCCCTGATTGAGCAAAATCAAATTGGTACGGGTGACATAGGCTATACCACCGGATTTTTTACCCATGTCTTAGACATTTCGCTACAAGATTTGAAGAAAATGTTTGGCGAGGATGGAGCAAAAATAGCGTGGGAATCGAATCAAAAAACCATTGATGAGATAGAACGAATTATTCGTCTGGAAAACATTGAATGTGAGTTTATGCGCTGTCCTGCGCTTGTGTATGCGCATGATGACAAAGGGAAGGAATTTTTACAGGCAGAGCAGGGATTGGCCAACTCATTAGGTTTTCAGACTTCTTTTAAAGATGAAGGACTCCCCTTCTCGTCCCATGGATATGTAGAGGCTCCAGGCCAGGCTAAGCTCCATCCCATAAAATATCTTCGCGCCCTAGCTCAGTGCGCACAAAAATCCGGAGCTCTCCACTTAGAAAACACACACGTACACGATATTAAAGGAGACGGGCCCATCACTCTCACTACTTCTAACGGAAACATTATCGCTCAAGACGTGATCGTAGCTACCCATGGGATGGTCAGCAATCCCCTCTCCGTCTCCGCTCGTATGCGAGCATCGCGTAGTTACGTGTTGGAATTTTCTTTAGAGGCTACTCCTCTCATAGAAGCACTCTATTGGAATACGGAAGATCCGTATCATTACTTTCGTGTAGACAGGGTAAATAATAAAATACGCCTCATTGTGGGTGGTGAAGACCATGAAACAGGAAAAAGCGATATTCCTGAAAAAGAACACTTTGAGAGATTAGAGCATTGGATCAAAACTCTTCTTCCTGAAATACAAGGATCTCCTACGCATGCTTGGAGCGGACAGATCTACGAAACGGTAGACGGGCTCCCATACATTGGACGTATATCAGGAGAACACCTGTTTATCGCTACTGGGTATGCAGGGAACGGGATGACATTTGGAAGTATGGCAGGACGCATCATTAGCGACCTTATCGTGACGGGCAGGCATCCATGGGCAGACCTCTATAAAACGGTACGGCCGCATGGATTTACGGCTCTCGCAGAACAAGGGATAGCATTTCTTAAGGAATTAATCGTGGGTCGTGTACAAGGGGATGTAGATTCCGAAGAGGAAATCGCTCCAGGGAGCGGGAAGATTATTATGGAACGAGGAGAGCCGGTAGCCGTGTTTAAGTCTAAAGAAGGAAAGGTGATCCGTTGCTCTGGAATCTGTACGCATTTAAATTGTGCGGTGAAATGGAATGGTGCGGAGATGAGTTGGGATTGCCCTTGTCACGGAAGTCGGTTTGATACAGAAGGGAAGGTATTAAATGGGCCTGCGATTAAGCCACTGGCACGGCTATAGTACTTGCAAAAGAAGGAAGAGGCGCTTACTATCTGGCGGATATGCCTTTCAAAGCGATCCTTTTTGATGTTGACGGGATGGTGATCCGCTCTAAGAAGTTTAGCGATCAAATGCAGGAACGATATGGGGTTTCGTGGGATACGATGAAACCGTTTTTTGATGGACCGTTTCAGGCCTGTAAGATCGGCAAGGGGGATTTGAAGGAAGAGTTATCCAAGGTCATCCCAGAGTGGGGATGGCGCGGCGACACAGAATCGCTCATGAAATTTTGGTTTGAAGGTGGGCTTGAGGTGAATGAACACATGACGAATCTTGTCAGTGAGCTACGTGAACATGGAACGCGTTGCTATCTTTCCACCAATCAGGAGAAGCACCGCTTAGCATTCTTACGCGATGAAGTGGGACTCGGGTCTTTATTCGACGATATCTTTTCGTCCTGTGAGATTGGATACACGAAGAACAACCCTCTCTTCTTTGAGCACGTGTATAAAACGCTTTGCGCTCAAGATCCGACCCTGGAACGATCCGAGATCCTGTTTGCAGATGACCATGAAGAAAATACGACCCTAGCAGAAAAAGCAGGCTTTCAAACACATCTCTATAAAGATTTTGAGGCGTTTGAGAGACTTGTTATATAGCCCGACTCTGGGCTGGGTTCCCTCCTTCGAGGGAATGACAGGAAAAAGCATCACCATTGAATTGGATCGAGGCTGTGCTTTTCAAGATAAGCATTCGCCTTGGAAAAATGTTTGCTGCCGAAAAATCCACTGCTGGCTGAGTACGGCGAAGGATGGGGGGCTTGCAAGACGAGGTGACGAGAGGAGTCGATGAGCGCGCTTTTTTGTTGGGCGTATTTCCCCCACAGTATAAAGATAAGGTGCTCACGTTTTTCTGACAGAGTACGAATAACCGCATCCGTGAATTGTTCCCAGCCCTTGCCTTGATGGGACCCTGCTTTGGCGGCTTCGACCGTTAAGGTCGCATTCAACAGCAACACTCCTTGATTGACCCAGCGTTCTAGATTTCCACTGGTTGGAATTGGCACGCCAAGATCATCGTGAATTTCTTTAAAAATATTTTGCAAAGAAGGGGGCGGCCTGACGCCATCTGGTACCGAAAAAGACAGTCCGTGCGCTTGACCACGACCATGATAGGGATCTTGACCGAGGATCACGACACGGACCTTATCAAAAGAACAGGCATCGAGCGCATGGAAGATTTGAGCTGGCGGAGGATAGACAACTCCTTTGAGATACGCTTGCTTTACAAAAGCGGTTACCCCTTGAAAATAGGGTTTTTCAAATTCTTCCTGTAAGACCTGTTTCCAAGCAGGGTCTAGGCGGACATCCATACAGAAAAACTCTTGCCCTTAGACACTTGGTAACACTCCTATAGCGGTTGTGTCATCGGGTCTCTTGTAGCTTTTTGCCGAGACAGCTTCTTCGCGTACCGTGTTTAACCAAGCCCTTGGCGTCCTCCCTTCTTTAAATCCAAATATTTTTTTCGTATCTGGCTTCTCGTTTTTTTCGAGGCGGTCACTCACACCATCCGTCGTCAACAGCGTATTTTCTGTTACTTCATGGAAGGTGATATCCAGCACAGGGTCTTGATCCGGATCCCCAAACGCAGCAGACAAGGCATTGCGAAGCTGTGCGTAAGACTGGGTTACCGTCGTTCCGTTTGGTAATCGAATAAGAACCTGTGTATCAGAATCGATTTCTCCCGTTACAGAATTATGCGGAATATCGGCTGTATTAATCCATTTTTCATTGATTGCCTTTGTCAGAAAGGAATGCTCTTTGTTCATCTGCCCCTCCTCTGTCATCAGCGCACAATCTCCGAAGCTTATGGAGACCATGTGGACTTTCCCATCTTTTGTCTGGTGGAACAGACTGAATATCGCCGTCGCTTGCCCATTCACCTTGCGAATATGCGCGTTAATCTCTTGAGCGGATTTTAATAATAACCAGGCCTTGCGCACCAATCCCTCATCCGTCTGCAATGCAAGACCTAGGCTTCTGTCAGGATCACCCAAGCGCTTAACTCCATTTTTTGTGTTATTCAACTCTAGGTCGGCGATAAGATAGGCAATATCCTTGTCTCGTGCATCGACCGCAAAGAGACGTACTGCATCTTGAAATCCAGATGCAAGCTCGCGTGCAGCTTTTGCTGCTTCTGCGCTTTGGCTCACTCCATCCGTCACTCCGATCAACTTCGTTTGCTGATCAAATGTAAGAGCATCCTGGTTCAACTCTTGTGCTCCACGTCCCGGCTTTTTTTGCGTAGTAAAAACTACATCAACCGGTAATCCACCAAAATTTTTTATTTGAAATGCTTCCACCTTTTCTCGTTCCTGCATTTCTAAGATATCTTTTTCTGTCATCCTGTCTTTTTTTGCTAGCCGTTCGGCAAATGGGAGCTGAGGAGTCGGGGGAAGGTTTGGTGTAGTAAATTGGGGGGTAGCCATAGGGATATGGATTGGATAATAGCATTCCTTAAGCTTTTATAGCCACTCTCCCCCTTTTTTGGCTAACCTGCTAGTCTAAGACTATCTATGACGCCTGCCCGCTATATTCCCATTATCGGTCTTGAAATCCATGTCCGACTTCGAACCAAAACAAAAATGTTCTGTTCGTGTCCGAATGTGGACGATAGCACCCCTCCAAATACCGCTATTTGCCCTGTCTGCACCGGACAACCTGGTGCGCTTCCAGCCTTAAATGCCGAAGCGGTTCGTTTAGGCGTACGCGCGGGCTTAGCCCTCGAATGCACGATTCCGGACCAAGCCCATTTTGACCGCAAGAACTATTTCTACCCTGATCTTCCCAAAGGCTACCAGATTTCCCAATTTGATTTTCCGATTGCGGAGAAAGGCCAGTTCATTATCGACGTTCCTAAAAAAGACGCGCTGCCAAACCGCGAGCGCATCCGCATTGGAATTACGCGGGCGCACTTAGAAGAAGACGCGGCCAAAAATATTCATGACGGAGCGTCGTCTTCCAGTTTAATTGACTTCAATCGTGCGAGTGCTCCGTTGACAGAGATCGTGACGGAACCCGATGTTCGCTCCCCGGCTGAGGCCAAGGCTTTTCTACAGGAACTTCAGCTCTTGTTGCGTTCTTTGCATGTTTCCGAAGCCGATATGGAAAAGGGATATATGCGCTGTGATGCGAATGTGTCTCTCCTCCCGGTAGATGAGAAGGGTCTTAAATTACAGCCAGATTTTAATCCTAAGGTAGAAATTAAAAACCTCAATTCTTTCCGCGCGGTTGAACGAGCCATCACCTATGAAATGGAACGTCAGCGCGTGATGTTAGAAAAAGGCGAAACTCCTCATGGAGCGACACGCGGTTGGGACGAGAATAAAGGCGAGACGTTTGACCAGCGCTCAAAAGAAACGAGTGCCGATTATCGTTATTTCCCAGAACCAGACCTTCCCCCCGTGTCGTTAGCCGAGATTCGTGAAGAGGAAAAAGCTCGCTTGCCAGAATTACCGATTGAGACCCGCGAACGCTTACAAGAAGAATGGGGCTTTTCAACAGATGACGCACGCTTCTTCGTGGCCAACGAAGGATGGGTTGAGTATGTAGAGGAAGTGATGGGAGAGCTAGGCACGTGGTTAGCGGCTACAGACGAGGGCAAAGAATCAGCGGGCGATGTTTTGAAGACGCGCCGTACTGAACTCGCGAAACTCGCGGGCGGATGGTTTACGACCAAACTCGCCGGTCTTTTGGCGGCGAATAACAAAACGATCCAAGATGTAAAAATCTCGCCTGAGAATTTCGCAGAGTTTTTACACTTGATCGATGATGGCGCGATAAACAGTGCCAACGCCCAAAAACTTTTGGTCCTTATGATGGAAAAGGGCACCGATCCGTCTCATCTACTTGAAGACAATAATCTTGGACAGATGGATGACCCAAAGGCATTAGCAGAAACGGTTGCGCGTGTCATCGCCCAGAATGGCGACCAAGTCGCGCAAATTCGCGCGGGGAAAGTTGCGCTTGTAAAATGGTTTGTCGGATGCATCATGAAAGCGACGGAGGGAAGAGCGAATCCGGAACAAGCGGAGGCTGAAGTGAAGAAACAATTAGGACTCTAATCTAGCCAGATACACAAAACACCCATCGCTGGGTGTTTTGTGTTAGATGAACGTGGGTTACATCCGAGGACCGCGTGAAGGACGTTCCTCCATTGGGCGGGCCTTGTTGACCGCGATGCGGCGACCGCCCATTTCGGAGCCATCGAACATCGAGATCGCCTGATCTGCGGCTGCGTCATCCACCATCTCAACGAAGGCGAATCCGCGTGGGCGCTTGGTTTCACGGTCCAAAGGGATGAACACGGAGACCACTTCGCCAGCCTGGGAGAACAGTTCGCGGAGCTCCTCTTCCGTAGCACGGTAAGGGATGCCGCCGACAAACAACTTGATAGGCATGCGTATGATGTGAACTTTTTCTTGCGAAAGAGTTCAAATACTAGATTGAATCAAGAGAAGGTTGCCCTTCTCGGGATACTCGTTTGCGCAGAACCTATCCCCGACCACGGACTGATCTTCGCACGTCACTATCCATAAATAGAATGACACCTTTTTTGCGTTTTGTCAATATCATTAACCAAAACACTAATTTATGATTAAATATGGCGTTACCCTTTTAGAAAGGAGGTAACCATGACAGGGATCAGTTGATGGCTTAACCGCCCAAAAAAAGACCACACGAAGAGAAGCGGGCGCTCCATCGAACAGCGTGTGGTACCGGACCACACACTACACTCGAGGAGACAGCCATGAACGAGAACAACAACATCGAGACGATCGAGATCCAGGATCACGCAACAGGAGCCTGGATCACCCCCGCAGGTGAGCATGATGCTCACCTGCGGCAGGAGGTCGCGGAGCGGATGGCAGCACTCCAGACCAGTCTCGGGAAGGTTCGCAAGGAAGGGTTCGTCATCGCTCTTCCCGAGCTGCGACTTCCCGCGAACCCGACCGAGACGATCGCCATGCTCGCCACGTGGCAGCAGGTGGTCGACGCAGCGCTGGAGAACAACCGGCTGGCGAAGACGTGGACAACACTCCTCTACGGACTCCTGAATGAACTCGACGACATCTGCTGGGAACATCCGGAGGGTGTCGAAGAGCGGGCGGGCGAAATCGAGGACTTCCTCACGGATCCTCAGACTCAGTCGCTGGTCGCCCCGTCGTTCATCCGGTGGTGCAGGGGCTATCTCGCATTCCTGCGAGCGGTCGCACGCAACGAGCTGGATGGCCGGCGGCACCACGCCGAGCGCATTTACTGGACGAAGGAGAGGGAGGTCGAGTACTGCCAGAAAGTGCGTGACCAAGCGCGATGCGATGCCGAAGCAGTGATGAACGCGCGCGTGCCGTCCGTCACTGACCTTCGTCTCGGGAAGCGCGGACGTGAGCGCTACGAGCGGATCGACTGCAAGGCCACGCGCTCCGTGCGCAAACAGGGAGGTATCCCCAAGATCCGCACGAGCGCTCGCCAGCAGTACCCGCGACTCGGGGACGTGAAGCACTACAGGAACTCCCTGAAGGCAGAACGAAGCCGAAACCCGGATCAGCGTCGCGACTGGCGCCGCGAGCAGCGCGAGCTCACGGGCAAGTGATCCCACACTGCTCCTTCCCCCACCTCAACTACCCCACCTACTACACCCCGCACCGTCGTGAGACAGAGCGGG
>CAZTQP010000023.1:0-15017 GCA_964615825.1 uncultured Gammaproteobacteria bacterium | reverse complement strand
ACTTGGTTGAAGATCGCGCGAATACCGCTCCTCGCCTACAAACAACTACCGTATGATGACACGTGATTTATTCGAGGAGATTTATCTTGGTGTATCTTCAAACAAGATCCGATCTGGTCTTACCATGCTTGGCATTGTGATTGGGATTGGTTCGGTGATCGCCATGCTGTCGGTGGGACAAGGCGCGAAAGCGCAGATCGAAGCGAATATCCAATCGATTGGCTCAAACCTCCTGCTGGTGATGCCGGGAGCGCAGCGTGGCGTTGGCACCGCGGTAAATACAGGGAGGGGATCTTCCCAAACACTGACAAGCGAGGATGCGGAAGCGGTAAAGGCACTTCCTAATGTAGCCGCAGTAGCTCCGGAGCTGTCGCGACGATACCAGGTCACGGCGCGAGGCAAGAATACGAATACGCAAATCGTGGGGACGGGTCCCGGATATCTTCAGGTGCGAAATGTGACGATGGACCTTGGATCTTTTTTTAGCGAGAATCAAGTCACATCGCGGGCAAAAGTCGCGGTCCTAGGCCCAACCACACGCGATGATTTGTTTGGCATGGACAGTACACCGATTGGTCAAAGCATCCGTGTAAACGGTGTGGACTTTACTGTGATCGGCATTACGAAGGCGAAAGGTGGATCCGGCTTCGCGAACCAAGACGACACGATTTTTGTTCCGCTCTCGAGCATGCAAGTGTTTTTAAGTGGAGGAAAAATTGTGAGCACGATCAGCATCCAGGCTCAAGACCAAGGCTCAATGACTTCTATCCAAGAAGCGGTTACAAGCCTATTACTTGATCGCCACAATATCTCAAATCCACTCCAGGCGGACTTTAGCGTCCTTAACCAGTCGGACTTGGTCAGCGCCGCTTCGAGCATTACGGACACGTTCACAACCCTTCTCGCTTCCATTGCGGGGATCTCATTACTCGTTGGAGGGATCGGGATCATGAACATGATGCTCACAACCGTCACAGAGCGCACACGCGAGATTGGGCTGCGGCAAGCGATTGGGGCGGAAAAACAGGCTATCGTGGGTCAATTCTTGGGCGAGGCAGTGTTATTAACGGTGCTTGGGGGGTTGATCGGGGTGATCTTGGGCTATGCAGCCTCACAGCTCATCAGTCGCCTCGCTCAGACACCCACGACCGTGTCAGGCTCTTCGGTCGCTCTCGCCTTTGGCGTGTCGGCGTTGATTGGATTGGTGTTTGGCTTCTATCCCGCTCAGCGGGCGGCTAAACTCAATCCGATTGAAGCGCTGCGGTTTGAGTAAGTTTCTTATTTATTTTTTTATTTTATTATATGCAAAAGAATCTCATCGCTCCTCTTATCGTCGGTGCCCTTGTGATTGGTGGCGGATCATTTTACGGCGGGATGCAATATCAGAAATCTCAAGTGCCTGCTGCCGCACAGGGTCAATTTGCTCGCGGACAAGGGAATGGAGCTATGCGTGTCATGGGCGCTGGTGGGGCAGGACGTGCAGGCGCAAATGGGGTCGCTGGAGCTGGATTTACCGCTGGTGAGGTCGTGTCTAAAGACGCAACAGGCATCACCCTAAAACTTCGTGATGGGGGATCAAAGATTATCCTTACCTCAAGCTCAACGCGGATCGGGAAAATGACGGATGGGTCACTTGAGGACGTAAAGGAAGGAACGGAGGTAACGGTCACGGGCAGCACGAATCAAGATGGGAGCGTGAGTGCTTCTATGATCCAATTACGCGCCGCAGGAATGCCAGGCATGGGTGCGCCTCGCCCATAATAGAAGCATTTTAATAAAATAAAAACAGAGACCGTACGGTCTCTGTTTTTATTTTATTATTTGCGTACGGCTTTTACGATGGCGATCAAGATGACCGCACCCAAGAGCGCTACCAATAAACTATAGAGATTGAAGCCCGTGACACCTGTCTTGCCGATAAATGACATGACCCAGCCACCGAGGACAGCTCCGATAATACCCACAATGATGTTTAATCCTGCTCCTTGTTGTGCATCCGTCTTCATGATGAGAGATGCCAACCAACCTACTAAGGCTCCGAAAATGATCCACAGAATGATTCCCATAGTACGTAAGCTAGGTGAGTAATTTCTCCTCCTAATTTATGGTAGGACAATTTAACGGATTGTGCAACCCTTGGCGAACCCGCTACCCATTTCCTTCTCTTGTTTAATTATTTCCCATCTTTTACCGTGCCAATCATGTCACCCCTCTTAATCACTTCCTACCCCAATCCTGATCTCGACGGAACCGCGTGCATGGCGGGATATGCAGAGCTTCTTCGTGCGCAGGGGCGCAAGGCAACGGCTGGGGTCATGGGAACTCCACACGCAGAGGCTCAGCATGTCGCAGAACGTTTTCAGATCTCTCTTCCGACGGAAGTAGACCCTCAAGATTTTAAAGAAATTATTTTAGTTGATACGAGCACTGTCACGGATCAGGATTCTAGACTTCCGATTGAAAGGGTTGTTGAAATTATTGACCATCGCCAGCTCCATGAAGGAGCGAAATTTCCAAACGCGAAGCTCCAGATTGAGCTGGTAGGATCGGCAGCAACCCTCATCGTCGAACGCTTTCGTCAAGCGAACATTATACCAAGCAGAGATGCAGCACACCTTTTGTACGGCGCGATTGCGTCTAATACGGTTAATTTTAAGGCGAATGTCACAACAGAACGAGATCATCAAGCTGCAGCCTGGTTACGTACCCTCTACCCTATCCCTGATGATTTTATTGCGGTCATGTTCCAAGCTAAATCCAACTTAGAAGGTTCCGCTCTTCATAATACCTTAGCGAGTGATTTTTCGTTTCGTGAAGTTGCAGGACGGAATATTGGCATCGGCCAGCTGGAAGTTGTGCGAGCAAAGCATCTGGTAGAAACACGCTATCAAGACTTACTAAAGAGCCTTGCCTATCTGAAAAAGACCCACCCGATGGTGGACACGTTCTTTGTTTCTGTTATTGATGTGGTGGATGGATATAACACGTTTCTTGTACCGAATAAAGAGATACAAAAAGAACTAACCGCGTTTTTAGGTGTAACCTTCGATGAACGTGGGATTGGGTATCGGCCAGGGATTATTATGCGCAAAGAGATACGGCCATTGTGGGTGGCGTGGTTGGACAGGAAATAAATCTGTTTCTACAAAACGTCTGACAGCTACAATAAAACATCCCTGCTTTTTTGCAGGGATGTTTTATGGTGGACGTTGGTGGGATCGAACCACCGACCTTACGAATGTGAATCGTACGCTCTAACCAGCTGAGCTAAACGTCCGCAAGACTAGTCCCCGGATCTTACAAAAAACACCCTCTTCTGGCAAGATCAGAAGGATTCACCTATGACAATCCAAGAAGCCCTGCGTTTTGGGCATGAAAAACTCCAATCCACCCTCCCCTATCCGGAACAAGCCTGGAAGGAAGCAGAGACCCTCTTAGCATTCATTCTTTTACAGGAGCGAACCTGGTTAGTGGCACATGGAGAGGAAAGCCTTTCAGAACGTCACATGGAGCGCTTCACCTCTCTCATTGAACGTCGTGCTCGGCATGAACCTCTCGCCTATTTGACGGGCTCAGGGGAGTTTTACGGGCACATGTTTCAACTTAATAAATATGTGCTTATCCCTCGGATTGAAACAGAGGATTTGATTGAACTAGCGACAATGACACTCACGGACCTTGTCCAACAACGCGAACAAAAGGGCGCAGAAAATGATCCCCTCCTCTGGGATGTCGGGACAGGCTCAGGAGCGATCGCGATTAGTCTTAAAAATCTTTTTCCCACCGTTGCAACAATTGCTTCAGATGTGAGTAACGAAGCACTTGTCGTCGCTAAGAAGAATGCGGCTCGCTTTCTTGCTCCTGAGTATCAACCTATTTTTATCCAAGGCTCACTTTTAACGAGCGCGATCAAAGAGATTATTCTGGATCATAAGATAAAAACCCTCGTGGTGGTGGCCAACCTCCCGTATCTCCCCCATTCTGACAAAGAGGTTTTACAAAAAAGTGTCGTTGCGTATGAGCCTCCCATTGCTTTATTTGCTGATGAAGAAGGAAATGCATTAATTCTACAGCTAGCGGAGCAGCTGGCAACATTTATAAAAGAATATTCTTTGTCATTAATGGCGTATTTTGAATTTGACCCACCGCAAGCAACCACCTTAAAAGAAAAGATGCAGGAACTCTTTCCGGAAGCATCGGTTACGATTCACCAAGATGCGTACGAACGAGAACGGTTTTTATTTCTCAACACCCGCAAATGACACGTCATCGGTCGTAACTTGGATCCAGGTTTTCCCGGGACGGAGGAGGAATTCTGTACCACCTTCCCCTTCAAAGCGCATGATTTCATTCGGCCCACGACGCCAGCGTAAAGAGAATTTATTCCCATCACGATAGGCAATCGCGTCTCCACTACCCGTCGTGCGCAAACGTAAGCGACCTTTGTCATCAAGAACTTGTACATCCGTTTTTATCACCACGATATTATCCGCTTCGATCGCAGGACCAAGCTGATCTTTTACGGCACGTCCTGATACGTAGCGAGCGTAGATATTACGTGTCTTATCAAATCTCCAGGTGACGCTATAGGAACCCCCGTATGCGATCACGGCGCGGGTTACATCGCCTTGGCGGACGGTAGAGGTTGCAGTTGAAGTGGCGTTATCCAAGAAATGCCACGCGACGGCCATTGTGCTGGAGGAGTACCCTTTGCGCTCAACTAATTGGTACATGCGTTCCCCGTTTGTCATGACGTCATGGGGGGCTGCTCGACCACTGGCGCGCCAGAAGGCCCAGCCATTTGCAATTTCACTTAGGCCTTTAAAGCGTGTACCGAGCGTTTTTATCTGCTCTAAGGCATCTGGACTCCCCCCGACATGAAAATAGCTCGCGTTCCAGGCAGAGGCCCAATCGACGAAATAGGGACGGGCGCTCCGTACGGGGCCGATCTGTGGCAAGGTTGAGGTGGGTGCAAAGAGCGCCATCAAACGCGTGATCCCCCCTTCCACTGGAGACTCGATAACGATATTGGCGGCAGATAAACCGCTCTGTGGACGCGCATCCAATTGATTATCAATCATGACGGCCCACGGGGCAACGTTTGCTTCTTCCGGAACAACCAAGACGCCGTCGAGGTGACGTGGGACGAGCATCGCCGTTGTTGTTGAAACGGAATCCGTGACTACAGGCTCAATGTGGGAGGCGCGTCGTGTTTTGCCAGTTATGATCAAGACAAACGTTACTAAACAGATCAAAAATACGACGGATCCGATGATGATCCAGGGTAAGAGGGCGCGGCGGTCTTCTTTGGAAAACGGGAGGGTTAGCATGGGAAGATAATAGCGTACGACGAGAAATAACAGTAGAGGCAGATATGATCTGCCTCTACTGTATTCGGAGTGTATAGGTTATTTGGCAGCAGCTGCTTCTTCCTCTGCCTTCTTGGCTTCTTCGGCAGCTTTCTTCTCTTCACCTTCGGTCTTAATCGCGGTCACGTCGACGGTTGTACCTTCTTCAAGTTTCTTGAGTTCATCTTCCGTCAACGGACGGGAGACACTTGCAATCGTGAGCTCAGCATCTGCCGTAGCTTTGACACCCGTTGGGAGGGTCAAACTTCCAATCGTGATAGCGGCTTCAAAGTCGGTAAGCTTGCTCAAGTCGATTTCGATTTCGTGTGGCAAGTTACCTGGTAAACATTCCACTTCGATTTCATCCATGGATTTCATGAGGGTACCACCGGCGGTCTTCACAGCGGCAGATTCGCCTACAAACACCAGAGGAACCTTGGCCGTGATTTCGGTGTTCATGTTGACTTGATACAAGTCGACGTGGATCGGATCCATGCGCAAGACATGGCGCTGGATTTCCTTCACAAGGATTTTTACCGGGGCTTGGCCGTCGATGCTTAGATCGATCAAGCTGGAAGAACCGGCGGCTTTGGCAACTTTCACGAACTCAGAACGAGGCACGGAAAGCTCCTGAGGCGCGATGCCTTTTCCATACATAATGGCAGGAATACGGCTCGCCGCACGGATGTCTTGGACACGGCCTTCACGTTTGATGGCGGATAACAGGTAGGAACCCATAATTTGGAGGGTCGATGTACTCTTGCGCTCTAAGAGGCGCTACCATCATCGACGTTAAAAGTGTCGCTAGGATAAGGGAAAAAGGCGGAAATGTCAATATCCTTGCATAAAAATGCAAAACTCACCGTATATGGGTGAGGAGGGAGAGAAGAATATTAGCGCAGGAGCATGATCGCGAGGACGATGAGAAGGGCTAGAATAGCAGCCATCCTCATTCCACGGAAGAAACGGCTTTGCCCCTCATTACGGTCCACGCTATCGAGAGGAACCAGAAGGAGATACACGCCCGCGGGCCAGACACGGAAGACCTGCGAGACCGTAGGAGACAACGAGATGACTCCTTCGGGGCAGATGCGGGCTGCCAAGAAATCCTGACTTCCTCGATGCGGACACGGATTTCCGTCCCGTACGGAGTTGCACGTGTCTTCCGCATGAGGTTTCACGACTGCAGGGAACCACACCTTGCGATACGTTGCGCGGCATCCGTGAAGAAACGCTGTGACTTCATAAAGGTTCGGGTATCGATATCCTGCCGGAGGTACGCTTAAAGACTCGCTCTGCTGTCCCTGCCAGTAATAGAAATCTACCTTTTGAGGCGGTCGAGTGTACGGGGAACTGTCACGAGCACGAGAACTCCAGCCCTGCCGCACGCTCATCGCAGTGGGGCTGGAGAGAATCTGCTCCAGCGGATCCTCTTTATATGCGTAAACGACCAGGGCACTCCCTGCTCTTTCCATTCTGCACCTCCTTGTGCGCAAAAAGCTTGCCTAATTTTACCCAACTACGCAAGGGTTATGCCTTTTTTTGGAGGGGAAAGCAAGGCTTTACACAACTCTTGGCTGTGATGCTCTAAAAGACGATGAGCTTCGACGCACTCGTCGTTTGTAATGGGTTTGGCTTTATAAAAACTGAGGGCGTCGTGGATTTCGAGGTCGGTGACCATTCCAATCGAGCTCACAAGTCCGCCCTGCTCTAAGACAACCGCGATCATGGCATGACCACAGGCTTCACAGGTGCAGTGATAGATATCTGCCCCGCCCTGCTCGCCCAACGACTGGACGGCGTTATCTGGGTAGGTTTTTTTACACAGAGGGCAATGGGAGAGAATCTTGGAGGCTTGGGACTTCATACACCCAGCATAGCGTGGATTGAGGAAATTGCCAAAATGCGAAGCGCCCACCGAGGAGGAGTCCAGGGCGGGCGCAAGAGGAAGGAAGAAGGGGCGATGAGAAGGGGCAGGCGGGGGCGGACGATCAGCTACGGCGACGTTTGAAGGCACGCATCTGCTGCCGGAGCGGAACCACCACGTCGCCGGCGAACCCGTCCGTGACGATGAGCCCTTGAGCGATGAAACGGTTGCTGATCGGCGCGAGGTTGTTGGCGAGGGCGGCCTCGACCTCGGGGAAGGGGATCCGCAGCATGATGTTCGACGCCCACTGGTCGCTCGCGGCGACGGTGGGCTGATCCAGCATTGACTTGTCCACCGGGAGGGGTACGACGAACGTGATGGAGGGGGCACGGTCGTGCCCTTTCCAGCTGACGCCGAGGCGACTCTCCTGAGCCTTGCACGCGCGGCTGTCGTGAGACCAGGGGAGCTTGACCTCCCCCCGGGTGTGGCGCTCCATCGCATCGCTCAGCCCCTCCCCCGGCCACATGAACCCGCCGGGCATCGAGAGGCAACCGGAGCGGTTAGCCTTGCCCGACCGGATGCCGACCAGCATCGATTCGCCGTCGGTCACCAGACCCAGCACTCCGTAGGTGAGGCTGAATCCCAGTGTATTGACAAGCTCGTCGTAGTCGATGCCCAATCCCGCCATCATCAACATGATCTCGATCGCTGCAGGCCATTCCTGCCAGGTATCGATGAACGAGATCTCATCCATGGCCAGGGGGACGCCGTAGAAGGCTCCGTCGGTGCCGTACACGCGCTCACAGCCCTCGGGGGCTCCGTCGTAGGGGTCAGTGAGGATGCAGGGGGGCCAGCTCTTCGCCATGGCGAGCTGGGCATTGTAGAGCGGCGCGAGACCCTTCGCAGCCCGCCGCTCGTTCTCCTTCTCGAACCGCTCCTTGCCGGTCTTCCGTGCCTCTTCGAGCAGCTCCCTGGCTCTGTCCTTGATCTGCTGCTGAACCCTGGATCCCAAGTGAGAGAGACGCATAGGTCTCCTCCTCCGTCCCAACAAACCACTCAGCACAGCGCTTCGTTCGGTTGGGAATGGATGAGGGTACCTTTTTTAAAGGCATTTGTCAATTGTGAAAGGGGTTTTTTGGCTATACTTAGGGTTAAAAAATTGTTGAATCTCTTTTTAAGAAAACATTTGATCTGCTTCTAAAAAGCAAAGACCTCGTCTGTGGGACAGAAGCGAGGTGAAGGAAGGAATTTATTATATTATTTACGAGCTAATTGACGTGGGCGGGAAACAGCTTGGCGTGGATGGCACGTACCGCCTGCTCCGCACAGGCTGCATCGACGATCATCTGAAGAGCGATGCACGAGCTCCCCATGGAGATGGCGAGCGGCTCGATGGAGGCTTCTTCGAGCGCGAGAAAGACCAGCGCCATTTGCCCCGGGGTGAACCGTGTCGCCAGGGCTGTGACGAGAACGACATCGGAACGAAACTCGACCGAGGAGGTGGTACCTTCGAGGATGTCTTTCGCTCTCTCGAGCGCGTCCTTTTCGCCTCGTACACTTAGAGAGAACTCAACATCGCCCGTGCCGACGAGATCGACGATGATACGCTCTTCGTCCAGCACATGCGTCACGCTTGCCAGCACGCCATGCCGGCCAGACATATCGCCGGCACGAACGGTGATGAGCTGCGTGTCACGCTGGTAGACGACCCCCAGCGGGCCCTTGCTCTGTGGAATCTCGCTGGACCGCTCCCCGATGCGCGTGCCGGGTTCATCGGGCTCTTGAGTCGAAGCCATGCGGATAGGAATCCCCGCCTGAGCAGCCGGACGCAGGGTCTCGGGATGGAGCTTCCCCCCGCCGTGAGCGAATTCGCTTGCTTCTCCGTAGCTGAGGGATAGAAGAAGATGTGCATCCGCGACCACTTTCGGATTGGCGGAGCACATGCCCGGAACATCCGACCAGATAACGATCTCGTCCACGTGCCGGACGCGCGCGAGCGCCGCTCCGAAGAGAGTCGCCGTGTAGTCACTGCCTCCACGACCGAGGTTCGTGACATGGCATCCATAAAAACTCCTACCGATGAAGCCGGTGCAGACAGGCACCTTACCCGCTTCCAGAAGCGTGAGCAGCCCTTCAGCGACGAGATCACCCCACTCCTCTCCCTCGAGCTCCAGCGGGGAAGCGCTATTACCCTCCTCTCCATCCGTCGTCTCGAGCACGAGATCATTGACCATACCATCCCCTCCGTAGACGCCGGAGGTATCGATGGGGGCGGCACCGATACTGCGCATCTGAAGAGCCGTGGCGACGCCCAGTGCCGCGAACCGCTCTCCGTAGGCGACGAGCTGGCTCGCCCTGACCCCATGCCTGAGGGCGTCGCGCAGACTCACTTCCAGGCCTTCGAAGAGCTGCTCGGGCAGGCTATGGCGGCGGAGCCAGTCGAGATGAAGGCGCATGACCTCATCGACGATCTCATCCTGCGCCATCGGGCTCTTTCCCACCAGCTTCAGCAGGAGATTCGTTACCTCTGCGAGGGCACTGACCACCAGGACCGCCGACTCACCCCTGCCGCGTGCATCCGAGACGATGCTCAGGATGTTGTCGAGCCCGTCACGGACGGACGTCCCACCGAACTTATGAACCTTCGTAACATTATCCATGACTTACTTCTCCGTGTAGCCACCTAGACCTACTAGGATGCCGCTACTCAACAATACTTACACAACAAAGTCAAAAAAATATTTTTTGTATTTTATTATTTCTCCTTAAAACGCAGAAACCCGACGCACGAGGGAGTCGGGAGAAGAAGAAGGGAGCAGCGCTTACAGGTCGTCGCCCCCGGGAATGCGACTGGAGCGACCCAAGACGGCAGGAGGTACGTAGTGGAAGCTGCACCAGCCGTACCCGTTGACGATCCTGTCTGCGCGCGTGCAGCAGCGTTGCATGCTGTCATCAGCGACCGGCGTAGCGACAGGAGCGGAAAGCGAGCGCACCTCTTTTTTAGCGATCTGATCCGAGGCGGACGTGGACATATAACCTCCTTTCCACGTCATATGACCTGATTAGTGAACCGCAAAATACCATAAACGTCAAAAGACGGGGCAGGCCCGTCTTTATTAGGTTTCTATCTAAGGCTGCTTACACATCCAAATTCTTCACACTCTTCGCATTTGTCTGAATGAATTTCTTACGTGGCGCCACATCAGACCCCATCAAGATATCGAAGACTTCATCAGCCTTTTGCGCATCATCAACCGTGACGATTTTGAGGGTGCGGGTGAGAGGATCCATCGTGGTTTCCCACAATTGTTCGGCATTCATTTCACCGAGACCTTTGTAGCGTTGAACATCAACCCCTCCCATTTTTACCACACCCTCTTCCCCTTCTGCGGATTCCGTCGCCTCGACCACCTCCTCTTCTACAACTTCTTCCTTCTTCCCTTTCTTGGCTTTGGCACGCTCCTCTTTCTGCTTCAGAAGTTCAGCCGTGAATTTATCGCGCTCTTCCTCTGTAAACGCATAATGCGCTTTTTTACCCAAGGAGATTTTATAGAGCGGTGGCTGAGCAATATAAACGTGGCCACCGTGGATCAATTGAGGGAAGTAGCGGTAGAACAAGGTGAGTAACAATGTTCTGATATGAGCGCCGTCAACGTCGGCATCCGTCATGATGATGATGCGGCCGTAGCGGAGCTTGGTGATATCGAAGGATTCACCAATACTTGTTCCGAACGCGATGACGAGGTTTTTGATTTCGTTATTAGCCAACATCTTGTCTAAGCGGGCGCGTTCGACGTTCAAAATCTTTCCACGTAGAGGCAAGATAGCTTGGTTTTCACGATTACGACCTTGTTTGGCGGAACCGCCTGCAGAGTCTCCCTCTACAATATAGAGTTCAGATTCAGCGGCGTTCTTAGAAGAACAGTCTGCTAATTTGCCTGGCAGGGTCATGCCTTCGAGCGCGCCTTTGCGCAAAACAGTATCACGAGCCGCACGAGCCGCGGCACGAGCACGTTGCGCCAAGATACACTTGCCAATCATGGCTTCGGCATCACGGGGGTGCTCTTCGAGGTACGTCGCAAACGCTTCGCTCATGACGGAGTCGACCGCGCCACGGACTTCTGGCGTGCCGAGCTTAGCTTTAGTCTGACCCTCAAATTGAGGCTCCGGGTAACGAATAGAGATCACCGCCGTCATGCCTTCGCGTACGTCTTCACCGGAAAGATTATCTTCTTTTTCTTTCAAAAACCCTTTGGAACGCGCATAGGCATTCAAGACACGGGTAACGGAGGTACGAAAACCTTGGACGTGCGTTCCCCCTTCTGGATTGATGATGTTGTTGGTAAAGGCGAACAGGGTTTCTTGATAGTCGTCTGTATACTGGAGCGCGATCGAGACTTCTGATTTATCGACCTGCTTTTCGACCATGAAAATATTCTCGTGCTTGGGTTGTTTGCGATGATTGAGATAGCGGACGTAGGAAGCAACTCCCCCATCAAAATAAAAGCCGTGGACATCGTGCTGTCCTGGATTACGCTCATCAATCACGAGCAGCTTAATCCCTTTGGTGAGATAGCACTGCTGGCGGTAGTGGTCGAGGACACGGTTGTAATCGAAGGAAATGCCCTCAGTGAAAATTGAGGCATCTGGTTTAAAGGCGACTGTTGTGCCATGACGACGGCTGGTGCCAATTTTCTTGGCTTTATATTGAGGGATACCGCGTTTATATTCCTGGATCCATTTTTCGCCATCGCGCTCAACTGTCACCTCTAACCAATCAGACAAGGCGTTCACGACAGATACACCCACGCCGTGCAAGCCACCTGAAATCTTATAGCCACTTTCATCGCCCCCGAATTTTCCACCGGCATGTAATTTGGTCAACACCAATTCTAAGGCGGAGACACCGTATTGCTTATGGGTTTCGACAGGAATCCCACGGCCATTATCAGAGATCGCAACCTTATCATCTGGCAAGAGCGTGAGGGTGATTTCATCCGCATGACCCGCCATGGCCTCATCGAAACAGTTGTCTACGACTTCACGTAACAGATGAAACAGGCCATCTGGACCCGTTGACCCAATATACATCCCCGGACGCTTGCGCACGGGCTCTAAGCCTTCTAAGACGGAGATTTGTTCTGCCCCGTATGCGCCTTTAATTTTTGCAGTAGCCATAGTGATAACGGGAAGATCTTAGCAGAGGGGGGCGGACAGGAAAAGGCTGTTTGTCAAGACGGAAAAGTGAAGTTGCGGTATACTTCTTCTATGCCTGATTCGTATCAAATTGGTGGCGGATTCACCAACAGAGAACTTGAAGCCGCGAATTGGTGGGTACGACATCATTTACAGCTACGTCAAGCGGGATATGCCCTGCTCGTGGTCTTAAGCGTGGTGTTTTGGGGATATACGCTTTGGTCTTTGTTGGATGCCTATATTATTTCGTACCCACGGGAAACACGTATTCCTCTTGTCATCCGCGATAATGACCGCTTACGGACGAATCTGACCAATAACGCACCCCAACCCATCCAGACAAGCCCCATCGCGAGCTTTGCAAATACCAGTGATCGGCGTGACTTTTTGACGCAGATCACGAATGTGAATCCAGATTGGTGGGCGGATTTTGAATATCAGTTCACCTTGAATGGTGCGAGTACTCCTGTGCGTAAAGGGTTTATCCTGCCGAATAGCCAACGCTACCTTACGGAGATTGGCTGGAAGAGCGAAACCGGTAATGGAGATCCTGAACTAACCGTGAGCAACCTGCGCTGGCATCGCTTAGACCCCAACAGTGTAAATCGTGACTATACCGCCTTCGCCGCCAATCGCTTACAACTTCAGACCACAGAACCAACCTACACGAATGATCTGGAGATTGGAGAACAGAAGGTGGGACAGACGAATTTTGAATTACGCAATTCCAGCGGGTATGGATTTTGGTCCGTCGAGCTAGTGGTCGTACTTTTTCGTAATGGAGCGCCTGCCGCGGTCACGCAACTCACACAAAACAGCCTCAAACCTGGGGAAACGCGCCCGATTTCGATTAACTGGTTTGATAATGTGAGCGGAATTGCGAATACCGTCGTACAACCAAATGTGAATATTTTGGATCCAGGCGTGTTTTTGCCACCAGATCGTTTCTAGCTCGATAGATCTCCATTGCATCTTTTGTTAGCGACCCTTATAACAAGAAGAAACCAGGACGCACGTCCTAGAAACTATGAACCGCCTTTTTTCGATTTTTGGATTATTAGATTGGACGCTGCTCCTGGGGGTGCTGACGCTGACTTCAATTGGGTTGTTGGCGATTTATGGGATTGGGATCTCGCAAGAACCAAGCCAATTGTTTCCGTTTTATAAACAATTAGTCGCTGTCGCGATCGGACTCATCATCATGACGGCGCTGACGATTTTGGATTATCGTCATGTACGGTCGCTGAGCGTGCTTTTATATCTAGGCGGTGCCTTGCTCCTGCTCTTGGTACTTTTCTTCGGACAAACCGTGAATGGGACAAAAGGTTGGTTTCGGTTTGCGGGTTTATCGTTCCAACCCGTGGAGATTGCTAAGTTAACGCTCACGGCTTATTTAGCCGCGTTGTTAGCACGCGTGGGGCGAGGACAGCTGTCTTGGCGTTTGTTTGGGTTAAGCGGAGCGGCGACGGCCATCTACGGACTTCTTGTCATGTTGCAACCGGACTTTGGGTCGACGATGGTGATGTTTGCGACGTGGGGGGTGCTGTGTTTGTTTAAGGGTTTACCGAAACGCGCGTGGATTATCTTACCCGTTATCATTGCCATCAGCGCGACACTCGTATGGTCGTTTGGATTGAAGCCCTATCAAAAAGCGCGTATCACGACGTTTTTGAATCCAACCCATGATGTACGCGGATCGAGCTACAATGCGGCGCAAGCACGTATCGCGATTGGGTCTGGAGGATTATTTGGGAAAGGAATTGGAGAAGGCTCACAAGCGCGTTTACGTTTTCTTCCAGAAGCCGCCACAGATTTTATGTTTGCGGTCTTGGGGGAAGAATGGGGGTTTGTGGGAGTGACGATCATCCTCGGCGTGTTTGGACTTATTCTATGGCGCTACGTCATGATCGCCCAAGGTTCAGGGGATGAATTTGCCACGCTCTTATTAGTAGGGTTAGGCGCCATCTTATTTATCCACGTAACCGTTAATACAGGGATGAACTTAGGGGTCATGCCCGTAACCGGCATTCCCCTCCCCTTTTTATCGGCGGCGGCCTCCTATATGACGGTGACGTTTATTAGCGTAGGTTGTGCGGAAAGTGTAGCGGTTCGTCGGCGTGGATCAAGTGGGACTTGAATATTTTACGGCCAGCAGGTATGATAGGCGCGCTTTTTCATACCACCGGAGCGGTCCTGCGGGTATCGTATAGTGGTTATTATGAGTGCTTCCCAAGCACTAGAGGCGGGTTCGATTCCCGCTACCCGCTCCACTCGAGCTTAGCTCGGTTTCAGGGATCAGACGTAGAAAGATTGTCTCTCTATTCGATTGGTCCACGAGGCTGAGCTTGGCTCAAGGCTCACTTGACCACCTGCGTTCGGAACACGAACAGGGGTGGAATGCATCAGAACACAAGTCAAGCTAAGCTTGATCTTGCTCATTAATTGGAGGGAAGTTCGACTTCTCTTCCTTAAGAGGCAAATCGAGCTAAGCTCGACGCCAACTTAGCTCAGCTGGTAGAGCAATGCTTTCGTAAAGCAGAGGTCCCGGGTTCGATTCCCGGAGTTGGCTCCACAAAAAAACACTTCGCACGCGCGAGGTGTTTTTT
>CAZTQP010000022.1:1851-15093 GCA_964615825.1 uncultured Gammaproteobacteria bacterium | reverse complement strand
TTAGGACGCGAGAAACTGCAGCGATTATTGGTCGTGTTTTGAAGCTGTCGGTGGAACTAGAGGAATCTTTGCTTGAGGCCGTTGACCGTGATATTTGGATGCCGCCCCACGAGATTGCGGAAGGAATGATCCTCGTGACGCATCTCCCTGCTATTCGTGAGATAGGCAATGCCTGGGCAGAGCATCTTCAATTACCGGTACCTCCTACGGTGGGAATCTCAGAGGGGTTGTTGGTGAATGTATCTACTGCATTTATCGTGAAGATAGCTTAGGCTACAATATCCGTTTTTTATTATCCATGCGCGAACATGCGGATAAAGATCACAAGCGTGATGCCGAGGAGGGTTAAGGCCACGCCAGATGTTTTTGACATGTGGCCGCTGTGGGCTTGGGGGAGGAGTTCGGAGAGGGATAGGAAGATGAAGAAGCCGGCAAAGGCGGATAGAAGGAGGACGATCGTATTTGTATCTAAGCCGAGGCGAAATCCGATAAACGAACCGATAAAGGGAGCCAGGGCACCGATACCTAAGATGGGGAGGGTGCTTTTGTGTTTTTGGCCGAGGCCAAGTTTTAAAAAGGTAACGGTACTCATGCCATCGGCGAATGAATGGAGCACAACGGCGAGTAAGACGAGCATTCCGAGCCGTTCGTCAGCCGCGAAACTTGCTCCGATGGCGATGCCATCAAGAAAGCTATGGAGGATGATGCTGCCGGCGCGGATGTAGGTCTTGGCATGCGTATGTGTATCGTCATGACAGTGTTCCTCTGGATGGGCGTGCGCTTCTTCATTCTCATGCTGATGGTGCGCGTGAAAGGAGAAGGCTTTATCTAAAATGTGGAAGAGGATAATAGCTCCCAATGTGACCGCAAATGGCGTGGTAAGAGGAAGCATGTGTTCTAGGCTCTGCTCGATGGCTTCAGGAAGTAGATCAAGAAAAGCTACGCCCAGCAAAATGCCACCTGAGAGGGAAAGGAGCGGATGGAGATCTTTTTTCCATTTGTATACAACTAAGCCTCCGGCGAGAACCGAGAGCATGGGGAAGGCGGAAAGCAGGATCGGCGTCATGGAGATATCCATATATAAATGCATTGCAACTGCATTTACTTTAGAATAGGTCTAGATTGGCGTCAATGGTGGCCATTAGGGATTCGCGAGCATGACAGGAAGACCAAAGTGCTTTATCGTGAGGAGCACGAGTTACTATATGCCTTCTCTTCTTCCTGCTCAGATGGCGTTACGCACCTTTGCGAGTCCTGTAAGAGCGGAAATCTCACAGCGGTTTTTTAAGACCGGGGTAGGGGAGTATGGGGAAGGGGACCAGTTTTTAGGCGTCACGGTGCCCCAGACGCGGAAGGTGGCACGCATGTTTAAGGATGCTTCGCTGAAGGATCTTCAACAGCTCATGGAGAGTCCTGCGCATGAAGATCGGTTGTTAGGACTTTTGATTATGGTGGGCCAGTTTCAGCGAGCGAAGACGATGGAGGAGCGAAAAAATGTTCTAGATTTGTATCTCAGATTTGCTCGTGAAGGATATGTAAATAATTGGGATTTGGTGGATACGAGTGCGTATCATCTTGTGGGAGCGTATGTGTATGAAGCCCCAAGTGGCTTGTTAGATGAGCTTGCAGGTTCAAAGAATGTGTGGGAACGACGGATCGCGATTGTGGCGACGTTTTATTTTATTTGTCAGGGGGAACCGGAGCCGACGTTTCGGATCGGGAAGCGGTTATTAGCTGATTCGCATGACCTCATCCATAAAGCCGTAGGATGGATGTTGCGGGAAGCTGGGAAGCGGTGTTCTGAGAAGGAATTGGAAGGTTTTTTAAACACTCATTATCAACGTATGCCACGAACGATGTTGCGATATGCGATTGAACGATTACCAGAAGCAAAGCGGAAGGCGTACCTTGCTGGGACGATGTGAGAGTGGGGATAGTTGTTTTTTATTAGAATATTTGCTAGGGTTTTTGTGCCTTCGGACGCAGTGAGCGTTTTTGCGAAGGTATGGGAGAGATACCGATGGAAGGTGGTCCTGTCCTTGATCGTTGGGTGTCTGAGCAGGATCGGGATGATCGAGAGAACCCGCTCGGCCACCTGAAGGCACTCGCGGTGGAAGGGCTCATGTCCCTGACCCGTGCTCGCAAGTGTTCCCTCAAGAAGCGTAGAGAAGCAGCGAAGTCGAAGTCGTCCAAGTAATTCATCGCCATACTTTTTCTTTCCCTCTCCGCTGATTCTCAGGATTTCCTGGGTGTCAGCTCCTTTTGTTTTTAGGGGGACTTCCCTCGAATTCATCTCTCAGGTACTCTGGAATCCTATTTTCTATGCGTATTTCTCGTTTGTTTACCAAGACGTCTAAGGCGGTGCCTCATGATGCAGATTCCGTGAATGCTAAATACCTCGTTCAGGGTGGGTTTGTGCATCAAGAAATGGCAGGTGTGTATTCTTGGCTGCCCCTAGGCTTGCGGGTGTTGCGTAAGGTTGAGGCGATTATTCGCGAAGAAATGGATGGCTTGGGTGCACAAGAGATCTTGATGTCTGGGTTGCAGCCAAAAGAAAACTGGTTGCAGACGGATCGCTGGGATGCGGTTGATGTGTTGTTTAAGATTCCAAGCCAGACCAAGAAGGAGTATGCTCTCGGTCCTACGCATGAGGAGATTGTGACGCCTCTCGTAAAGGCGTTTGTGTCTTCGTATAAGGACTTACCGTTGGCCGTCTACCAATTACAGACCAAGTTTCGTGATGAATTACGTGCCAAGTCCGGGGTGTTGCGTGGACGTGAATTTGGAATGAAGGATTTATATTCCTTTCATACTTCCCAAGCAGATTTGGAAGTGTTTTATAAGCAAGCCTTAGAAGCGTATCTGCGCGTGTTTTCACGCTGTGGGTTGAACGTGAAGGTCGTGGAAGCATCGGGTGGATCATTCACGAAGAAATTTTCGCATGAGTTTCAGGTGCTAACCGATGCGGGGGAAGATACGATTTTAACCTCGCCTTCTTGGATGTACGGGCAAAATAGTGAAGTTGCGACGTTGAAAGAGGGGGATGCGTGTCCTGAATTTCCTAACGAACAATTAACCTGGCAAAAGGGCGTAGAAGTGGGAAATATTTTTGACTTAGGGAGTAAGTTTGCTGAGGCTTTTGATTTAGCGGTTACGGATGACAAGGGCGTGCGTCAGCAAGTGGTGATGGGCTGTTATGGGATTGGGGTTACGCGCCTAGTTGGAACGATTGTTGAGGCGTGCCATGACGAACGCGGAATTATTTGGCCAAAGAGTGTCGCTCCATACCATATCCAGCTGATCTCGTTACGCTCTAAAGATGAAGCGATGCAAGCGCGTATTCAAGAGACTGCGTTGAGCTTGTACGAGGAGTTGCGCGCCCAAGGGGCCGAAGTGCTCTGGGATGATCGGGCTGATGCTTCGCCAGGAGAGAAATTTGCGGATGCGGATTTACTTGGGCTGCCTTTACGGTTAGTCGTGTCTGAGAAAACGTTGAAGGAAGAATCGGTCGAATGGAAGGAGAGAAAGGGCCAAGAAATGAAGTTGGTCAAATTGGAAGATGTGAAGGAGGGTGTTGCGGGTTGGCTCTAAGTTCTTGTTCAGCGAATATAAAAGAACGGACATCAACGTCCGTTCTTTTATATCTTAGGGTTTTGGTTAAACGGCGGCTGGGGCTGCGGCTGGAGCCAAACCCGTGTGTTTGAGGGCATCCTTAAGGCCTTTGCCGGCTTTGAATTTTGGAACCGTGACGGCTGGGATTTGGATTTTTTGGTCAGGGGATTGTGGGTTGACGCCCATACGAGGAGCGCGTGTTTTGGCCATGAAGGCACCGAAGCCAGCGATGGTGACCTCGTTTCCATCTTTCAAGGTGTTGGTCACGATGCTGACAAAGGCCTCGATCATGTCTTCGGCCTGTTTTTTGCTAACGCCAACTTTTTCGGAGATTTGGTTAATGAGTTCGGCTTTGTTGACAGTGTTCATACAAAGAGAAAATGACAAAAATAATTTCGTGCCCGTATGATAGCTTTTTCTCAAGATTGAGGCAAATCTTGGGTTTGTTTACCCCCTTGCCGGCTTAGCTTTTGTTTGGTAGAAGAGGACTGGTAAAGGAGGTGAAGCATGGTTGCCCGTCACCTGATTATTGATGGGGCTTTGCTTTTACGGGGTGCGGCTGGAAGTGCGGCGGAAAGAGGGATGGTCACGGCTCTTCTGGAGGGGGCTCGTGCATGTGGATATATCGTTTTTCTTTTTGTCCCGTATGACGCTGTTTCCGCACCTGTTTGGCAGGGGATGCAGCGTTACTGGAGGATCGATCATCTTATCGTTGATTCCTGCCTGGGTTCATGCGAAGAACAAGATGCGATACGCGTGGGTATGATGAGCGATGGCGCTCATATGGCAATACTGGCTCATTGCACGCATGGAGTGCTTATTAATCCAACGGGCCCTGCTCTTCTTTGTCTTAGTCAACCACCGTTTTGTTATGCCGCGATTGCGCGCATAGAGCTACGTGACACAGTGCTTATGAGTTATGCCTGCTTTTCCGCTCCTGCACAGCCTCGTGCCGTACAGCAAGTTCCTCTTTCCCATATCCTCCCTCTGTCTCTCGCACAACAATTTGCAACTCTTTTAGCTAGGGAACGTATTACTGTTCTTTAAACCGCGCCTGTCTTTCTCTTATCAAAAACCCCGCCTTGCGATGCATGGCGGGGCGTCTGTTTTTAACGGGCGTATTCGATGACGCGTGTCTCGCGGATGAGAGTGACGCGGACCTCGCCAGGATATTTGAGTTCGGATTCGATCTTGTTGGCGATGTCGCGGGCGAGCTTCGTGGCCCCAAAGTCATCCATGGCTTTTGGATTTACGAAGACGCGGATTTCGCGACCGGCTTGAATGGCGTAGACTTTTTCAACACCCGTGAAAGAAGAGGCGGCGGCTTCGAGCTCTTGTAACCGTTTTACGTAGAATTCGAGCGAGTCCTTGCGAGCGCCTGGACGTGCGCCTGAGATCGCGTCAGCGGCTTTGACGATGATCGCCTCCAATGTTTTAGGCTTATCTTCGTGATGGCCAATGGATTGGTAGCAAAGCTCTTCGGGGAAGCCAAATTTTTTCATGATTTGGTAGCCGAGTTCTGGATGCGAGCCTTGCATGTCGTGGTCAACGGCTTTCCCAATGTCATGGAAGAGCCCGCCTTTTTTACATACCATCACGTCTGCCCCCAGTTCTTCTCCGATTAATGTGGCTAGATTAGAAACCTCCATGGAGTGAAGCAGGGCATTCTGTCCGTAGCTGGTGCGATATTTGAGACGTCCGAGAATTTGGATCAACTTTGGATCAATTCCGGCCATGGAGATGCCGAGT
This sequence comes from uncultured Gammaproteobacteria bacterium, assembly GCA_964615825.1. Classification (GTDB taxonomy): domain Bacteria; phylum Patescibacteriota; class Patescibacteriia; order 2-12-FULL-60-25; family 2-12-FULL-60-25; genus JAGOUY01. Next base: position 9,732 of record CAZTQP010000022.1, on the reverse strand, counting down.
TGGTAGAGTGCATCTTCACCAGCTTTTTTGATATCGAGCGAGAGTTCGCGCTTGGCTTCGTCGATGGTTTCTTCGATGCGTCCTGGGTGGATACGGCCGTCGGCGATGAGTTTTTCTAAAGCGCGCTTCGTTACTTGGCGACGGATAGGGGAGAAGCCTGAGATCGTGACCATGCCCGGCGTGTCGTCGATGATAAGTTCACATCCCGTCAATAATTCGATGGCTTTGATGTTGCGTCCTTCACGGCCGATGATGCGTCCCTTCATTTCTTCAGTTGGAATTTCGACGTAGGTTGTCGTCGTTTCCGTGACATGCGAAGAGGCTTGACGTTGGATCGCGATCGCAATGATGTTTTTGGCTTTACGATCAATTTCGTCGGCAGCCATCTTATCGAGCTTTTGCATGCGGCTCATGAGCGACTCTTGGTTCTGCTCTTCGACCAGGTTCATCAAGCGTTCTAGGGCTTGGTCTTTACTTAAGGTGGCGATTTCTTGGAGTTTGGCCATCTCTTGCTGCATGAGCATTTCTACCGCTTCTTTGGTCGCGGCGGCTTCCGCTTTGGTTTGTTCGGCGGCAGCTTTGGTGGCGTCGATTTCTAACAATTTCTTACTGAATTCCCCTTCGCGCTCAACGAGGCTCAGCTGTTGTTGTTTCACATCTTCAAGCGCACGCTTCTCTTCGAGGCGTGCTTCTTCTAGGATCTTGATGGCTTTTTCTTTTGCTTTCTGCAAGACCTCTTCGTGCTTACGGTCGGCTTCGCGCATTTTTTCGTCAGCGAGGCGGGTGCGTTCTTCGGCGTTTTTTACGACCGTATCGCTGTGTTTGGTGACTTCGGCGAGGCGTTTTTCATCCTCGACTTGGCGTGACTTGTTTCCAAAATAATAGCCAGCGATTGTCCCTGCCAAGAGGGCAATAACGGCCAACAAATAGTACATAATGCAAGGGCGTCCGGCTGCGGATGTCTACGTCAGATTGCACGCTTCGATGGGAATTCGTGACAGGTCGAACATCTTGAAACTGTTCTTTTGGCCTAACTATCAACAAAAATCATGGAAAGGGGTGGAACGGGCGTGACAGGCATTTCAGTCCGGAGCGGATAAATGAGGATTGACGTAGGGAGCTTATCAGCTTGTGTCGCCGTTGTCTAGCGATTTTTAGGTGTTTAGTGCTTGTTTCAGGGCCAAAATCAGCGGCTCATCGCCGGTAGCGATAACCTGGTCGGCTTGATCTAGAAGAGCTTGAGGTGCGTGTTCGCGGGCCAGTTTGGTGCCAGCGATCGTAAAAAGAGAGAGATCGTTCAATTCATCACCAACAACGATCATATCCTCACGAGGGATGTTAAGGTGTTGGGCGAGGAAGAGAGCTGCCGTCCCTTTATCAACATTTTTTGAAGTGATATCGATGATATCTGGTTTGGGATGGAAAATATGGACGCCATTTCCAAAACGAGTTTGGAGGATGGCTTCGATGGTGTTGCGATCGGTGGGGGAGGTACTCACGGCGATTTTGTGAGGGGATCCCCCCATCTGTACCAACATATTCGTGGAAGGGTCGTAGGGGGTAGGGGGTGTCCAACCGGGTCGCCGATGACGCCAGGCCCCAAACGGAATGGCGGCGTTCTCGACGTAGAAAAGGGTGTCTTTGACTTCTGGGTAGAGTTGGCAGCGTGGGTCGGCAGCGAGGAGGTCGATGATTCCTCTTGCGATGGATGCTTCGATGGGCTCGCAGGCAAGGATTTCGTGTGTGATGGGATCTTTGATGAGGGCGCCGTTGGCACAGATGAGAGGAGTGGTGATTCCGAGTGCTTGTGCGAGTGGAAGAGCGCGGGAAAACGGTTTACCCGTTGCAAAGGTTACCCGCACCTGAGTTGGATCTAGGCCGTGAAAAAACTCAATGAGAGCGGGAGAGAGCTCGCTTTGGCCAAAAGGGAGGAGAGAGCCATCAATGTCGGTGATGAGGAGTTTCATAAAAAAGTATCGTGTATCGGGCATCCAGTATCGGGTATATGAAGGCTACAGCTTTATATCTTCGATCTGTTTAGCGTCTTTGATGTCGAAGTCTCCGATGTGTGTGCGGCGGAGTTGGGTGAGGTAGGCGCCGACGCCGAGGGCGCGGCCGATGTCATCACCTAACGAGCGGATGTAGGTGCCGGAGCCGCATCGGATGCGTAAACGGAGCTCGGGCCAGGTGTATGCGAGAATGGTGATTTCGGAAATTTGTACGTCTTTTACCGGGCGCATCTCTTCGGTCGCCTCTCCGGCACGGGCGAGCTCATAGAGTTTTTTGCCTGCCCGTTTTTTGGCGGAGTGGAGAGGCGCTTTTTGCGCGTAGCCTCCTCGGAATTGGTCGAGAGCCTTTTGGATTTCCTCTTGATGTACGATTCTCGTTTCTTGATTCACGCGTATATCTCCTTCTGGATCAAAGGTGGTGCTGGTGGCGCCTAATCTAAGAGTGGTTTCGTAGGTTTTGTCGAGTCCGAGGAGCTGGGTGAGTTGTTTAGTGCCGGAACCGATGCCTAGGATAAGCAGCCCTGTGGCAAAGGGATCAAGGGTGCCGGCATGGCCAATCGCACGGGTCTTCAAGACGCCCCGGAGTTTGGCGACGACGTCGTGGGAGGTCCAGCCGGGGGGTTTGTCGATGAGAAGAAGAGGGGGAAGCATGGGAATGTTTTGCGACGCACGAGGAGTCTGTAAGTAGCGTAGCGCATTTTTTGGCTTTTTCAAAGCCTTTTTTTGCTCTTCTTGCCTTGACGTTCCCTCTAAATACCCCTAGACTAGCCAGCATGAATGTTACCGAACTTGCTCGTCGTTTACGCGTTCCACCCAATGAACTCTTAGCAAAGCTGCCTGAGCTTGGCTTTGATATTGGGGCGCGTGCCATCAAAGTTGACGACCGTGTCGCCGACCAAATCTATAAAAAATGGTTAGAAAATTCTCGTCGTGAACGTTTGCGCGACCAATTAGTGCGTCATGCGAACCAGTCTCAAGCAGCTGGAGTCGTGGCTCCTAAAAAGGATATTACGATTCCTGCAGTCTTGTCGGTCCGCGATTTTGCCGGTCGCTTGAACCTGCCCGTGACACGCGTGATCCAGCAGCTCATGAAGGCAGGTATTTTGGCTTCTCAGAATGAACGGATTGATTTTACGACGGCAACGATTATTGCCGAAGAGTTAGGATTTACCGCCCATGAAGAAGCGAAGAGCACGCATCAAGAGATGGCCTCCATTCAAGCCGAAGGCCGCATGCGTGAAATTTTAGAAGCAGAAGTGCAAGACGCGTTGATCCCACGTGCGCCGGTTGTGGTTGTCATGGGCCACGTTGACCATGGAAAGACAAAGACATTGGACGCGATCCGGGCTACACACGTGATGGAAGGTGAATCGGGTGGCATCACGCAGCACATCGGTGCGTACCAAGTCGAAAAGAAAGGTTCCAAAATTACGTTTATTGATACGCCGGGTCATGAAGCGTTTACGGTCATGCGTTCGCGTGGCGCCAAGGTGGCGGATATTGCCGTGCTTGTTGTGGCGGCGGATGATGGGGTTCAACCACAAACCAAAGAAGTGATTGATATTATCAAGGCGGCGAAGCTTCCGTTTGTGGTCGCGCTTAATAAGATTGATAAAGAAGATGCGGATCCAAACCGTGTCATGGGTCAATTAGCGGAACTTGGTGTGACGGTTGAACCTTGGGGTGGGAATGTGCCCATGGCGAAGATTTCTGCCAAGACAGGTGTGGGGATTGATGAGTTGTTGGAAGTCATTCTTCTCATGACAGAAATTGAGAAGGGGAAGATTTCTGCGAATCCGGAGAGTTTGGCGGCAGGAACTGTTATTGAGGCTCACGTGGATAAGGGTGAAGGTCCTGTTGCGACGGTTATCATCCAAAACGGGACACTTAAGCGTAATGACTGGCTGTCAATTGCGGGGGCTGGGTATGGACGGGTGCGTGCCTTACGTGATTGGACCGGAAAGATGGTGAACGAAGCTCCGCCGGGAATGCCCGTGAAGATTCTTGGGCTTAAAGTTGCTCCTGCGGTGGGAGATGTCTTAGAAGTTCCTAAGGACCACAAGGCCCTGTCTGCGGTCAAACCAAAAATTTCTCGTGATGCCACGGAAACCTTTACGGCCGTACGTGCGACACCGGTACAAGGAGAAGAGGTGGCTAAGAAAACCATGCTCAACATTGTGGTTAAGACGGATGTGCTTGGGTCTTTGGAAGCGATCTTGGGGATGTTGGAAAAGCTTAAACATGACCAAGTGGGTGTTGAGGTTGTCCAGAAAGGGCTTGGTAATGTGAGTGAAGCGGATATTGAGCGTGCGGCCACAACGCAGCCCTCTGCCGTCTACGGGTTTAACGTGATGTTGCCAACGCCTGTTGAAGTGTCCGCACGTGATAAGAATGTAACGGTTAAGATGTGTAAAGTGATTTACGATTTGTTTGACGATGTGGTGGCGCGTTTGAATGCGCTCTTGCCACAAGAAGTGACGCTTACGAATGTTGGTCGATCAGAAGTTGCGGCGATTTTCCGCACCGAACCTGGGAAGATGATCGTCGGTGCGCGCATCAAAGAAGGGAAGGCGCTCACGAATTGCAAGGTGCGTGTCTGGCGTGGAGAGGATCCAATCAGTGAGGGGATGGTGGAATCGCTTCAAACGGGTAAGTCACCGGTTAAAGAAGCGTCGGCTGGGCAAGAATGTGGAATCACCTTTAAAGGCAAGCTTAAATTGGAAATCGGAGATATTCTTGAATTCTACACCGAGGAATCGAAGGTGCAGAGGTTGGAGATCATCCGCTAAGACGAGAGAGGAAACAAACCAGACGTGCCCGCGTCTGGTTTTGAAATGATTTTTCGTATTAAAACGAAAAAGGCCCTCCTTCACCAAAACGAGGCGAAGAAGGGGAGGGGGTGGAAGAGAAGGAAGAGGCGACGATTTAGAATCAGATGTCTTGCGCCACAAGACAGCGCATGTTGCGGGTCCCGATGTTGGTGACCCGGGCAGTCACGGCTTGGTCAGTTGCGACCAGTGACCACTCTTCATCGACTCGACGAGCGAGCCGTAGGCAGTAGAGATCGAAAGGCTCCTTATCTCGAGAGTGGTTGAAAAGGTAGGCGATGAATTCGGACATGGTGCCGAGTCTCCATCCCTCCGCTTCGGCTACTCGTTGTGCAGTGGCGTTGAAGTTGTGGTGGCCGCCTCCTGAAATTTCGGAGAGAAGCCCGAGCCGGACGTTCTGCGTCTGGATACTGTTGAAGGTAGGGGTTCTGTAGTGCCCTTGCTGGAGGCTGGGGGTAGTTCGTGCCAGGAACATGCCTTCGCACCGCTCGGCGTCGAAACCCCAGCCCCGCCTGCTCAGCTCGTCGCGAACTGCTTCGTCCCAGACGGACAGAAGCGGGTCTACTCTAGCTGTTCCTGCGGGAATGATGATTCCCATGCGCGTTCTCCTTGTCATCGGTGTTGCTCGATGACTTACCAGAATAGCACTTTTTCATGACTTTGTCCATGTAAACTGCGGTAGATATTCGAATAGTGCCTATAGCGCATAAATATGCCATGTATAAGCGTTTTTAGATGACCTTGCCACCTTGATCCTTGGTCTTTATGATGCATATACCCTTATAGGGATTGGCTGGTTTTGGAATCTTCGGTTTATTCTTTTTTTAATGATGTTTTCTATGGAACACGTATTTACGTCGGAAAACTTTGCGAATGAGGTCTTGCAATCACCTGTGCCGGTCTTAGTGGATTTTTGGGCAGAATGGTGCGGTCCTTGCCGTCAGATGAGCCCGATTGTTGAGGAGCTCGGCCATGAATGGGATGCGAGCAAGATTAAAGTTGGAAAAATCAACGTCGATCAGGTTGGAGACATTGCCCAGCAATACAACATCATGTCGATTCCGACGTTTTTGGTGTTTAAGAATGGACAAGTCGCGGAACAATTCGTGGGGAGTATGTCCAAAGAGGAATTGAAAGCAAAAGTGGAAAAACATCTCTCGTAAAGTCCTGCTCACTCACTCTGTCATCCCGAACGAAGTCCGACGTAGTGAGGGATCTCGACCGGAACAAGTAGCCTGGGAAGGATACCCGCTTGGCTGCGAGATTCCTCGGTCGTCGTCGGACTCCTTCTTCGGAATGACGAGTAAAAAGGATCAGGGTTTTACGCTTCACGTACTATTTATGGAAAATATTATTATCATTGGGTCTGGACCGGCGGGATGGACGGCGGCGATTTATGCGGCGCGTGCGAACTTGAAGCCGACTTTGTTTGAAGGGCCAGAGCCAGGTGGACAGCTCATGACGACCACGGAAGTTGAGAACTTTCCAGGGTTTGTGAAAGGGATTCAGGGGCCTGAGCTTATGCAGGTTATGCGTGACCAGGCGAAACGGTTTGAAACCACGATTATTTCTGAAACCGTTGATGGTTTGAAGAAGATCGAGGGTGGATTTGAGGTGACTGCCAAGGGCAAATCCTATCAAGCGAAAACCGTCATCCTCTCAACAGGGGCAACCGCACGCCGCCTTGGCCTTGAGTCAGAAAAAACCTTGTATGGAAAAGGTGTCTCAGCATGCGCCACTTGTGATGGCTTTTTCTTTAAAGGCAAGAAGGTCATGGTCGTAGGTGGAGGAGATAGTGCCATGGAAGAAGCGAATTTTCTGACGCGTTTTGCCGATGAAGTTACCATCGTGCATCGTCGTGAGAGTTTTCGTGCCTCAAAAATCATGCAGGATCGTACGCTCAATAATCCAAAGATTAAAGTCATTTGGAATGCCGGGATTATTGATATTCTTGGCGTTGATATTGGTCATGTGACGGGTGTGCGTCTTAAAGATACAGTCACGGGAGAAGAGCGTGAGGCTCCGATTGATGGGGTATTTGCCGCGATCGGGCATGAACCCAACGTTTCTCTCGTTGATGGCTTGGTTGAATTGGATGAGAAACGATATGTAAAAACGATTCCTGGTTCATCCAAGACGAGTGTGCCAGGCTTATTTGCCTGTGGTGATGTGCAAGACGCTCGCTATCGCCAAGCGATTACGGCCGCAGGATCTGGCTGTATGGCGGCCTTGGACGCGGAACATTATTTAGCGGATCATGCATAAGCTGAGAGCAAGGGATGTGTTTAAACCCCTTATTTTTTCCTATGTCAGTATTTGAAAATGCGATGCGGCAGTTGGAGGCGGCGGCTAAGGTTGCGAAGGTTGAGCCAGAAGTTATCGAGCGTTTGCGTCATCATGAACGTGTGATTGATGTCCATGTCCCCGTCAAGATGGATGATGGTTCGACGAAGCTCTTCCATGGGTATCGTGTGCAATGGAATAGTGCACGTGGTCCTTACAAAGGGGGGATTCGCTACCATGAACAGGTGGATATGGATGAAGTGAAAGCCCTTTCTTTTTGGATGGCGATTAAGTGTGCGGTGCTTCGTGTCCCATATGGAGGGGGAAAGGGTGGGGTGGCCGTTAATCCTAAGCTTCTATCAAAAGATGAGCTGGAACGGTTGACTCGCGGTTTTACCCGGGCGATTGCGGATGTCATTGGGCCCGATAAAGATATTCCTGCTCCGGACGTAAATACGACGCCAGCCATCATGGATATCTTGGCGGATGAATATGGAAAAATTGTTGGATCATTCCAGTCTGCGGTTGTGACAGGTAAAACGATTGCGAAGGGGGGATCCGAAGGGCGTGGGACGGCAACGGCACAAGGAGGATACTATGCGTTTGAAACTTTCCGCCAAACATTCATGATGGATCCTGCTTCCGTAACGGTCGTAGTCCAGGGGTTTGGAAACGCCGGCCATGTGATCGCCACCTTATTCCATCGTCATGGGTATAAAGTGGTGGGAGTGTCTGATTCAAAAGGAGGGGTGTATGACGAG
>CAZTQP010000022.1:0-1751 GCA_964615825.1 uncultured Gammaproteobacteria bacterium | reverse complement strand
TCATGGGTATAAAGTGGTGGGAGTGTCTGATTCAAAAGGAGGGGTGTATGACGAGAAAGGGTTAGATGTTCCTGCCGTAGTTACGCATAAAGAAAAGACGGGAAGTGTCGTTGGGTTTGCTGAGTTGCCTACGCTTTCACAGGAGCAGGTGCTAACCTTGCCTTGTGCCGTGCTTGTTCCCTCTGCCTTAGAAAATCAGTTAACAGGGGGGATCGCCCCTAAGGTTCAGGCGAAATTTATCCTTGAGCTTGCTAATGGTCCTACCACTCCCGAAGCGGATAAATACTTCGCTCAACAGGGTATTATCGTGATTCCAGATGTGCTTGCGAATGCCGGAGGCGTAACGGTTTCGTATTTAGAATGGAAGCAAAATAAGGGTAATGAGCATTGGACGGAGGAAGAAGTTTTTGAGCGTCTGAAGCCGCTTATGGTAGATGCCTCGAAGTCTGTTATTGATATGGCGGCTCGTTATTCCATTACGCATCGGCATGCGGCGTTTGTGCTCGCCATCGAGAGAATTGGGGAGGCGATGAAGAAGTAGTAGTATGGCTTCTTTTGAGGGGATGAGGCGGGCTCCGGAGGTTGCGCCCACTGTAGAGAAAAGACATCGCAAAGAGTTACAGGGAGTAGATATCTTTGTTTTGGAGGAGGGATTAAAAAAACTCCAAAGATTTTTTCTCTCCTGTCCTGCCGAAGAGTTTCCTCAGACCCTCATCTTTCCAGATACGAGTGCACGTCCGCTCGCATATGCAGTGAAGGCATTGGTTGAAGATGCGTGTCATCGTCGCGCGCTCCCCGTGCCTGCTTTGCGGTTTTTTCAGGCTAAACGCATGGGGCTGACATACCATGATCCTAACGCTGGGCACGAGGCGACGTTGGCTCTTAAAAAGATATCTCAACTGGATGTCTCTCCTAGCGGCTGGAAAGATCTTGGATCTCGGTTAAAGGAGATTCGGAATGAGTTTACCCAGGGAAGACGCTCTCGTCGTGAACATGACGAAGAGATTGTCGCTCAAAGAAGCATGCGGAGTCGTGCAGAGATGATTGTAGGTGAGACAGGGTCAGATTTTCTTATGGTGGTTGACGATTATATGGTTGATGGTGGTACCTTAAAAGGTATTCGGGAAGCGTTTGCACCCCTTTTGTCCTCGAAGCCTCATGCGTTTCGCTCGTTTGTTTTTTGTGCTTATGACCGACGTGATTCCGCACGCGATTTGGATACACCTGACCAAATTTTTGGGGTGACGACGCGAGACGTTTCTGGTTCAGGGTATTCAACTGGGCCTATGCATTTTACAGGATTTTCTTATCGTGAGGATGATCCAGCACGTACAGTAGGAGTGGTAAAGGATTTTTCGGGTACGAATGTAAAAAAATCTCCGACGGCTAACCATGATCGTATGCGAGGCTTACGGCAAGAGATGGTAGATGTTGCTGAGCGCGTCATACAGAAGGACGCTCTCAGGAAAGGAAAACCGAATTAATAAAAAAACACCAGGGCTCAAGCAATCCGCACCCAAGAAATGTATCTAGAGGTGAAAACGAGTCGAAACCCGTTGTGCCCTATGGAGACATTCCATGCTTGTCGTGGATGCGGATTGCTAAAGGCCTGGTGAACTGACGGCGTACTGTAGCATTCCCTGGTGGTTTTGTCAATGCTTGTGGGGTTCTTCTTATTGCCTGCGTTAGAAGGCGACAAAAAGAAAGCCGCAAGCGGTCTTAAAGGGCAATCTCTTTTATATCATGGGGAA
>CAZTQP010000021.1:0-15323 GCA_964615825.1 uncultured Gammaproteobacteria bacterium | reverse complement strand
CTGTTGGACGGCCCACGTGCACTCCATAGCCTTCCTCCATTTTTCGGGCAATGAGATAGATCACCCCAGCGGGGGACACCCACATCCCCTCCGCTTCGCCAGGACCCGTGAGAAGGGTACGTGGTTTTCCTTCAAATAGATGAGTTAAAGACCATTCTATTTCTTCCCTATCCCGGAAATCTTCATCAAAAGAGTGCTCCGCCAATAAAAAACAATCATCGAGAGATTGCCCTTGCAAGAAATGGATCTGCGAGTAGCGTTCATCGGTCATACGATCCATTTCAACATAAAATCCTTCATTTGACGAAAACCCCTCTTAACGAGAAACTCACTCTATAAATCAAGCAAATTTTATTGTCTCCCCTATGTTCACCCTCCAAGACATCGACGCCGCCCACGCCCACGTAAAAACCGGTGCGGATTTTCCTCGCTATGCTCAAACGGTCAAAGCTCTCGGCGTGCAGCGCTATGAAACCTTCGTCTTTGATGGCCACACGGAATATTTCGGAGCAGATGGATATCGTGTGATGTCAGACGCCAAACATCCCGTTCTTGAGATCGCCAATGAAAGTGATTCTGAACACCTGCTAGAACGCCTCGCCGCCCATCAACGTGGAGAAACCGATTATCTACAATTTAGTAAAGATGTAGCCGCTGCTGGTGCTGAGAAGTGGGTGATCGACCTGCAAGAAATGACTTGCACCTACTACGACAAACAACACCACGCACTCCACCAAGAAAAGATTCCAAACGTATAGTATTTCTTATGACGCCATATCCGGCAGCGCGTTCACGATCTCTGCCATAGGCACGGAGCGAATTCCAGACAGAGTCCATTCATGGATCCCTGCCTGATCGGACCAGATCAATCCTTTCCCTGCAACAAGATGTTTTGGCCCTCCCGTTTCATGGACGAGCTCTAATTCCGTTCCATGTACTTTGTGTAGTCCCCATTCGAGGAGAAGGTAAAGCTCACCATTCCAGTAAGCTAATCCTGTAATATAGCCGATCTCGGAGATACATGGGATCCATCCGGATGGTTCAACGTAGCGAACCAAGTCCCCAAAGCTAGAGGTACCATATACCTCAAGACTGGGCGTGACTTGGAGATACAGAATTTCCGCCTTGGATGTTTGGAGTCGTTCCCACTGCGTGCCCTGCCAATGTGCGGTAAGACCCGCATGTCCGACCCCATACAGCAGGGTCTCATCCTGCCCATGGATATGGGTCATCCAAGGGGGAGAGGAGTGCTTAGACCAGCGTGTACCTTTTTTCAGCCAGTAGAACGGTTCATCGAGTAGGGGTCGAGTGGTGGGGTCTGGATAGTGAGCTGCATCAAGAATCCCTCCACCCCAAGCCATAACAAAATCATCAGACAATCCCCACACATTCTCTGGATAGGTAGAGGGTGTGCCTACGGACTCCTCTTCTTTCCAGGTATATCCAGACGCGCTTGGGTAACCGATGCTCAATCCAACGCTACGGCCATTGGGAGCGGTAAGATAGATTGTCTTTGCTGGCGATACCCATAGCCCGCGCGCGCGACCCGTCCCCGACAAAAGAACCGACGCGGTTCCACGTAGGATATGCACGAGATACCAGCGATGCATTTCATCATTACGAGGATCAGCTGGGACGTATCCACATACAAGAAAAACTTCATCAAGAGAAGTACCTTGAAGGAAGAAGATATCGAGCGGCGTAGACAGGGGAGTAGACATATATCTCTCCTATCATACCTATCTCCCACGGTTCGGCTATGTGTCTGTAAGAAGCTCTTCCAAAATCCTTTATTTCCCTCTAGGATAAAACCCATATTCACTAACGTTATTTCCTCCTATGCAAACCAAGCTCAATCCTTACATCGGGTTCAATGGCAACGCCAAAGAAGCGATGGAGTTTTACCAAACGGTCTTCGGCGGAAAACTAACCATGAGTACCTTTAAAGAGGGGGGAATGCCCTCCGAGGGCACAGAGGGAGACAAAATCATGCACGCTATGATCGTGACCCACGCAGGCCTAACCCTCATGGCCTCCGACACACCTCCTGGCATGCCGTACAATCCAGGCAACAACATGTCTATTTCGTTGAGCGGATACAACGAACAAGAATTACGCGGATACTGGGACAAGCTCTCCGCGAACGCAACCATCGTCATGCCTCTCGAGAAAGCCCCTTGGGGAGATATCTTTGGGATGCTTACAGACAAGTTTGGAATTCAGTGGATGGTGAATGTGGTGGTGGGGCAACATTCGTAGTTATTCACTATCCTAACAGATATAAAAGTCGCTCCCAACGAAGCGACTTTTTTTGAAAATAAATCACCCCACGAATCTCAGCGCGACGTGTATGCCACAGATTCATGGGGACGGTGTAGAGAGAAGGTGTTGGATTACAATTATGCAGAGCCTTGAAAAGAAGAGGTGTTTAAGGTTAGGCGATCGAGATCACCAGAGGATCTTGCTCAAGGAAGCGAATAGCCGCCGGCGTCATATTGCAACTCAAGATGTTAACCGTCGTCGAAGTGATCTCAACGTCATTCTGGAGAGCTTTCGGCAGCTTCCAGGACGGCTTCACCTCCAGGAGGACCGAGATACGAATAACGCTGTCGGGACTGAGAGCGTCAAGGCGCTGTCCCAGGAATTCATCGATGTGTGCAGGCATGCACTCCTCCTCTGCAACTGGGAGATGTCCCAATGCATGATCATGTAATCATATTCTGTTTTAAATGACCAATTACTCCTTCTTCGACGGTGAGCCTCACTGCCACCTCGGCTTCTCTCCTTTTTTATAACAAATCCGAATCAAAGCAATCGTTAAAAGAGTGATGGGAAGTAAAAAGGTAAAGACGACTTCACGAGGAGAAGAGGTTTTGTCGATTATAAACCCAAAAGCAGTGACGGCCACGATATAAAGAACGATCACGACCCATCCCTGCCAGGTGGCAGGCGTCCACCCCCAACCATAGAGTTTTGCTTTAAACCAATACTTGTTTGGGTTATCCTGTAAGGAGTCGAAATATTCCTTTATCATATGTAGTGAGCGTATACCATAATCACTCTCTTATGCCACTCTCTCTCAAACCCAACGATATCAATATGTATCTCGCGAGTATCCCTGCCACACATCGCGCTGTCTTAAAGAAGCTCCGCACCCAAATCAAAAAACTCTACCCAAAGGCAACGGAGCATATCGGCTACGGTCGCCCGCTCTTCAAATTAGACGGACATCCTCTGGCCGGCTTTCAAGCCGCGAAAAACCATTCAAGTATTTTTGTCTGGAGCGGAACAGCGTTTAAAACTCTCGGTAAACTTCTTGATGGATACGATACCGCCATGGGAACCATCCGTTTCGCTCCAGACAAACCTCTCCCAGAACGAATCATTAAAGCCGTGCTCGCCGCTCGTGTCAAAGAGATAAAAGCGCGATGGGGTAGCAAGCCCACAAAAAAGGCGCTAAGGTAAACACATATGAACATGTTCAAATCCACTGACGCCAAAACCGTGTCCCAATATATCGCGGCTGTTCCCGCAGAACGTAAAGAACTCATAGAGTTTTTACATGAATTTATCCAAAAATCCGCCCCCTCTCTCAAGCCGCATTTTGCCTCCAATATGCTTGGGTATGGATCTTTTCCCTATAAAAATCACAAAAAGGAACAAATTGAATGGCCCGTGATCGCCTTAGCTAACCAAAAGAACTACATCAGTTTGTATGTATGCTCCGTCGATAATGGAACATATGTTGCAGAAAAATTTGCCAAAGAACTTGGCAAGGCAGATGTCGGTAAGAGCTGTATCCGCTTCAAAAAACTTGAGGATGTCCATCTTCCCACGCTTAAGAAAGTTATTGCCTTTGCCGCAAAACACCCAGGACTCCAGGGAGTAGGTGCAACGAAAAAATAATAATAGAATACTCAAGAAAAAAGAGCCCCTACGGGTTCTTTTTTTCTTGCTTCTGGAGTGCAAGCGCGTGTGCTTCTTGGATCAACTCCTTTACGCGGCCCTCTTGTTTCTCGGATGGATTAAGGATGCAGATATAAAACTGTTTCGCATACTCTGGATGCGGCGTGAATGTATCCAGTGCCGTATAGTCGACAGGAGAATCGGACGTTGCCTCAGGGAAAAGAGAGGTGAACGTCTCTTTACTGACACCAATATTCACCCGAAAGACTCCTTCGCGGTCAAGCTGAGAAACACGGTCATGCTCATTGTCCGCGTACGCAATCGAAACAAAGGGGACGTAATGCGGTTGCCCCACGAAAAAAAACATATATCCCATGCTCTCCTCGCGCTCTACCCGTTCAAGAGAAGTGACGAACTGTTCAAGTTGTTCTTGCGTCATAGAAGCTAAGCCTAACAGTTTTTGCCTAAAAACGTCTATTTTAGAAGGTGTATAATTTTTCCTCTAGGCTTTTTCCCTATGTAGCGCTAGTATCAATATATATGAAAAATATCACCCCACATCTCTGGTTTGATAAGGAGGCCGTCGAGTCAGCCAAGTTCTACGTGTCCGTCTTCCCTGAGTCTAAGATTACCTTCCATACGGTGATGAAAGACACGCCTTCAGGCGATTGCGATGTCCTCGCCTTTGAACTCTGGGGACATCCGTTTATGTCGATCAGCGCCGGTCCTTATTTCAAAATTAATCCCTCGATTTCTTTCATGGTGAATTTCGATCCGGCTCAGGATCCTGACGCTGCGACTCGTATCGACGAGATTTGGAACAAGCTTTCCGAAGGCGGAACGGCTCTCATGCCACTTGGAGAGTATCCCTTTAGCAAACGCTATGGCTGGATCCAGGATAGGTATGGTGTATCTTGGCAGCTCATCCTCACCCAGCCAGAAGGGGAGAAGCGGCCTACCATTATGCCCTCGCTTTTATTCACGCAAGCGGTAAACGGTAAAACAGAAGAGGCAACAAACTTTTATCTCTCAGTTTTCAAAGACGCAAAACGCGGCGCCCTTGCCCACTATCCCGCTGGATCAGAGCCTAACAGAGAAGGTGAGGTCATGTTCACTGACTTCACCCTCAATGACCAATGGTTTGTCGCCATGGATGGCGGTAAAGTACACAACTTTACCTTTAACGAGGGGGTTTCCTTAATGGTTAACTGCGACTCACAAGCAGAAATCGATTATTATTGGGAAAAACTTTCCGCCGTGCCAGCTGCTGAGCAGTGCGGCTGGGTCAAAGACAAATATGGCGTCTCTTGGCAGATCGTTCCCGCCAATATGGATGAACTCATGAAAGGGGAGGACGAAGCAGCTACCGCCCGTAAAACACAAGCGATGCTCAAGATGAAAAAGTTGGATATAGAAACCTTAAAAAACGCCTAGAAAAAACACCCACCACATGGTGGGTGTTTTAATAAGTCTGTTGCCATCTTCATCACACCGGGCTAAGCTAAATCCTAGCGAACACTGATTCATTTTTTTCGCTAACCTATGCCACATATTTCCTCCAAAAACGCTCTAATCTCGACCTGTTTGGCTCTTGCGCTAAGCCTTGGCTTGGCAGCGACCGCACAGGCTGCCGACTTCATCCCACCAGTTGTAAGCACCGTCTCGCCTCTCACGGCGATGGCTGGGCAGGCATCAACTCTCTCAATCACCGCTTCCGATGAGAATACGGGGATAAGAAATTGTTTTCTCATCATCGGTGCCACGGCTCTCTCTTCAGACATGACACGGGAGAGTGGAGATATGGTGAGCGGCGCCTATAAACAATCCTACACCTTTCCCTTTGCCGGGTCATATACCGTAGCGGCACGCTGCGTGGACCAATCAGACAATGTAGGTACAGGATCTAACGTGACCGTTGTGGTTTCTACCCCCCCAGATATGCGCGCCCCCACTGTTGGAACTATCTCACCTACCACCGCGACGGCAGGCGTAGCCACAACCTTTACTGCAGGTTATTACGATGATGTGGGCGTGACAGAATGTTATTTTGAGCCAGGAACGGGAACAAGAGTGCCGGCAACGAGGACGGGTTCTGCAACCCTCGGAACGGTTAGTTACACGCACACATTTTCATCTCCTGGTAGCTACACAATGGTATTTACTTGTGTGGATGCAGCTATGGGAGTAGGAAGCGCACCAAGGTCTATAATCGTTTCAGGAAGCGGACCTGATTTAATTCCTCCTACCGTATCAGGGTTCACTTTTTCGACGCCGATAGTAGTTGGATCTCCTGTGAATTTTGGGACGGAGTTTTCAGATAATTCGGGTGTCACTTCTTGTTTCTTAAATGTAAATGGTTCATCCGTTGGTTTTGCAACTCTCGTGGGTTCTCCAACGGCGGGCAATGCAGGTCGTGCGCATACATTCTCTGCGGCTGGTTCATATGTTGTAAGTATATCTTGTAGAGATGCGGCCTTAAATAATGTCGACACAGCGAGTGTGACAGTTACCGTCGCGGCTGCTGCCCCTGCAGGAGACGTGACGGCTCCAGCCTTTACGGGAACGGTTGCTCCTCTTACAGCCACGGTAAACGCCCCCGTTACTCTTTCTATCGGCTATTCTGATGCAGTCGGCGTAACCGAATGTTATCTTTATGTTGATGGTTCTCTCGCAGGTGGTTCTACCTCCGGTGGAATGACGGGTACAACCTCTCGTTCACATACGTTTACCACGACGGGTGCGCACACGGTTCGGTTTCAATGTCGCGATGCGGCGAGCAATCAAGGCATATCTAGTACCTATACCGTCAATGTGTCCGCCGCTTCCTCTGGGGGCTCCGGTGGTTCGGGTGGCTCAGGAGGGTCAGGCGATCGTATCGCGCCTATCGTGGGGGCTGTTTCAGCGGCTCCTGTCAGAGTTAATACGAGTGTACGCTATACCGTAAACGTTTCTGATAGTGACTCTGGTCTTGCTCGTTGTGAATTATTTGTAAACGGGTCAACGGTCGGCGCGATGGAAATCAGTGGTTCAACCGCTTCACGCTCGCACACCTTCACCTCCAACGGCACATACATGGTATACGCCTCTTGTTGGGATCGTTCAGGGAATATGGCTTCCGGCTCAAGCGCGAGCGTATCCGTGTCTACCACGGGAGCCGCTTCCGGAGCGGTCGCTATGGGAAATTTGATCAAAGCCATTTGTCCTACTACGGGCATTGTGAACGCCGACCACCCATGTCGTGCCGTTTACTACTACGGCCAAGACGGACGTCGTCACGCCTTTCCAAATGAGCGTGTCTTCTTCACCTGGTTCAGCGATTTCAACGGAGTCCGCGAAGTCTCCGACGCAACTATGGCTTCTATTGGGCTCGGCCGCAACGTAACCTATCGCCCTGGCACCAAAATGATTAAATTTAGAACCGTAAACCGTGTCTACGCCGTTGCTCGTGGAGGCGCTCTCCGTTGGGTGACGACCGAGGATGTCGCACGCCAATTGTATGGAGCGAGCTGGGCTAGCCAAATTGACGATGTAGGGGATACGTTCTACTCCAACTACACTTCCGGCGCAGATATCACGGCCAGCACCCAGTTCAATCGAACCTCAGAAACAGCCTCCGCCACAACGATCGATCAAAATTGGTAATTGAAAACCACCAAATATAAAACCCTTCCGTTGCAAGACGGTGGGGTTTTTATATTCAGGTAATGTGCTAGTATGCTAAAAAATCTATGAATCCTGCTTATCTTTTTCCAATCCTGGCTGCCATGACGTGGGGGATGGTCTATACGCTCGACCAGAAAATCTTAAAGACGACTTCGCCTCTATTATTGCTCGCCATTGATGCAGGTATAACGTTTCTGCTGTTTATTCCGGTCCTCGTCAGTCAGCGCAGTGCCTTGAAAGGAATGCTTGTGCTAGATAAGAAAAGCGCGTTGCTCATTCTCCTTGTCACCCTTCTTACCATCGCAGCTGACTTCCTGATCCTTTTTGGGGTAAAGCATTTAGATGCTTCCGTTGCTTCCATTATTGAGATCTCCTATCCATTTTTTGTCGTCCTCTTCAGCTTTTTTCTCTTTCGTACCACGTTAAGCATTCCATTTTTTGTCGGGGCGGCCTGTATTTTTTTAGGCACGGCGATCATTATCAAATTCAGTTGATCACAGCGTTATTTCTAAGATTTTTCAAAAAATAAATACTAGGTTCAAAAATAATTTATGAATAACATCTTCAGGTGTGGCCTACTATCGAGTCGCTCAATTAATCCCTTAAGCACATGGCAACGCTGTACGTGAAGCTATGAAAAGGTCGTGGAACTTTTAAGCTAGCAGATGTATACGATTGGATAACCAAAATCATCTCAGAGCTGGTTAGAGAAATCGTATACGGAAGCCTTCCTTCTACGTGGAGGGCGAACTTCTTGCTGACGGATAAACGGGAGGGCTTGTTCAATGGCACTCTCTACAACGGGTGTGGGATTATGTTCATAGAGAGCAGATAAAAACCCGCGTCCTTCTAGACCTAGGTTCTCCGCAATGAGCCAGATGAGCTTTTTTGTGTACCCCTCACTCCACGCAATCCTATAAGGAAAAAATTCTCCTAAGAACTCAAGAGCGAGAGGGTCTTTGGTCGTGACAAGTGTTTCCAATAGTCGCTCGCAATCCTTTGTATCAAGCTTATCAAACTCTCCTTGAAGAATATCCTTCCAAGCAGAAAAAGCATCCTCTAAAAATCCAGAATTTAATGCCAATGCAATAGCGCGCATCTTTATCCCGGTATCTTGTTCTTGCATGACGCATTTTTGAAATAAATCTTGCAAGAGAGGCGATACCGGACGACCATATTCATCATTTGTGACCTCGCGTTTGATGTAAGAGTAAATGTCCTCTCGAGACCGCGCGTCAAGTTCAGGATAATGCGCGAGGATAAAATCTTGCCAGCCAGAATGCTGTATACGACCAAAGATACTATACCAGACATTGTTCAAGAGGGATTCGGGAATGCTCCGTTCGATAAGGAGTGTCTTTAAGAGTTCAGGATCACGATCAGGCAGCTCATCCAGAACCCTTCTCTCTAGTCTCAAAAAACGTCGTGCGGCCTCATCTGTGGGCGTATGTGTTTGCGCATAAGCAAACGCAGCTCGTATATCAGCCGCATCAGAAGAGATGTGATACATGAGGTGAAGCTGCGCGCGATCCTCCTCTGAGGCATCAGAAACATGGGTTCGCAACACGCCCTCTAGCTCTGCTTTATAGAACGTTGCATTTTGTAAAAGTTTTTTGTACAAATCCTTCCGATCATCGGGTGATAAGTGTCCTCGCTCTAGGCTATAGGTCTCAGGCTTATCCAATACAATTGAACCCCAAGTGGCCGTGTAGTCTTCTTGGTGCTTTGCGTACACCATTTTTCTCCCTTCTAAGCAATATTCAATTTTCCGTCCCGTCGGCGCATCACGAAAAATTCGTTCCGACATCAGATACGCGTGTAAAAAGAGGGGTGGACGATGCATGAGTTGAATGGCGGCTGCCCGTTGCCGAGGGTCTTGTCCGCACAGGGCAAGAGAAAGGATTTTTCGCACCCCTTCTCTGGCAGGAAATCCGTCTAGGTCATAAAGCAAGGGCGGGGTCGTGTCCCCGTATGCGAAAAAAGGCATATCCTCGCTAAGAGTGGAGAAGAGGACGGTACGCTCAATTGCCACGATATCCGTTTTTTGTGAACGTGTTTTTGTCCCACCGGGGACTTGCAGGAGGGTAGTAGGCGGACGAAAGGAGCGAAGTTCAAGGGTCCCACGAGGTCCATTGTCATTATCTCTTTCTAAAGCGAAGAGCTGTTCAAAGCCATGTGTTTTCTTTTCTCGTTCCACGTGAAGATGGAACGTCGCTACATCAGCAGGTAAGAAATGTTCTGCCGCCCGCACAGTTTCTCGAAGTTCTTTAAAAGTCTGTTCTGTAAGATGGCTTGCTCCTGTGGTGCGCACCTCAACGCAGCCGTGATCTATTGAGCAGTCATTGAGTCCTTCGGGACGATACGGTTTAACTGCGTTTAGGCGCTTTAACCCCTCTCTTATATGGCTTACTCTGTCTGATGTATAGCTCAGTAGGGATTCTCTGTCGTAAGCAAAGGATTCTGTGTCTAGGAATTGGGCGGGATAGGGAGCAAACTCAAGCTCAATGCCGAACGTTTCTTTACCAAGTTGCGCCTGTTCTTCGGGATCATCTGTAACTGTAAGGAGGTTTAGTCGTTCAATGTCTTGGACAAGCTTTACCCATTCCGCTAATGGCAGGCGTGCTAACTCATCAATATCCCCGGACAGTCGATCAAGGACGTCTTTGCGAAAAGCTGCATATTCGTTTCTCAGCGTTCCGCGACCAGTCGCTTCTTTGGCACGCGCAACAGGATCCGTGAGAAGGGCGGTGGCGATAGGGGCATGATATTCTTTGCGACGCGCAATGGTTTTTGCCAGGGAATCTTTGGCTTCTTCAGGAATTTGCCCATAAGGAACCATCTCACACAGCAGGTAGATCAACGAACGTACCCCCGCATCCTCTTCCGTATCTACTATTTCTGCGGCACGTAAAAATACTTCCGGTGAATAAATATCCTCGGCATTCTCAGTGTATTCATACAGGCTTAGGAGGCTATCCATGACCCAGCGCCGTTCATTTGGCTTCAAGTCATTCCAAATATCTGGCATCAGCAAAAGCGCAAGGTTGCGATAAGAGCCTGCTTCCGAGCTCGTGGTTGGATGTCTTGGCTGGCCAAAGTCTGCACAAAATTTTCCTAAGAAGCCTTCTCGTACGAAACTTGGTTTTTCGCCGTCTTTCTCCCTAGACTCGCGCGCAATAACCCTCGCCATACCATGTACGAAGGCAACCGCCCCATCATCCTCTGCCTGCTCTGTAGGAAACCCAGCTGCTTCCATTAGACGGCAGAGATAAATCGCCTTTTGTTCAGGCAACCCTGAGTATAAATTTTTAGCATATCGTCTATGGGTGTCTTGCACGGCCATAACTTCCGAAGCTTTAAATCCAAAATACTCAACTGGTTGCTCCTCGCGCAGTTCTTTTGGGGCAGAAGTGATATCTGTTTCTACCACTTTTTGATCATCTTTTTCTGAAGGAAGGTAGAGAAGGCCGTCTTTTGAATGGAACTCTTTCCCTTTCAATTCTTTTGGAAGAGTCGTGCGCACGTCAGGAATGACAATACCGCCCCCAGAAGAAGGGATGATTTTCTCAACACGAGAAGCGCGCCTGGTAACGAGAGGCTCAGCCTGTCTAAGAGGGGCACCGCGCGGGTCAATAATCAAGGGCTCAGCTCTTTTTTCAAAAGGTGGCATACTTTTATAAAGTATAGCATTTATCACGTATCCCTAAAACGAATCTCTTTGCAATTTTAAAGATTGAATTAAGAAATATATGTGTAGACATGGTGATGCGTAATCGCTATATTCCAATCTAAACGACAACGATATGAAACTCCTCCTCACCTCCGGTGGTCTCTCAAATGCCTCCATCGTCACGGCATTACAAGAATTAGTCGATAAACCCTTTCAAGAATCCTCCGTTGCCTTCGTTCCAACCGCCGCTAACGTCTATCGAGGCGATAAACAGTGGATCATCGAAGATCTTCGCAAGCTCCAAGAACTTGGATTTCGCTCGATTGATCTTATTGATATTTCTGCCGTTGAAAAAGATCTGTGGTTACCCGGCTTTGAATCCGCAGACGTTCTTTTATTTGAAGGTGGAAGCACATTCCATCTCATGCATTGGATCAAGAAATCGGGTCTTGAAGCGCTTTTGCCAGAGATGCTGAAGACGAAGGTGTATATGGGAATTAGTGCCGGGAGTATTGTTGCAGGTCCGAGTTTAGATTTAAAAATGACACCCGCTCTCTACGGAGAGCCTACTGCTTCCTATACAGACGATAAAGGTTTAGGGTTTTTTGATACGCTCATCCGTGTCCATGTAAATGGATCGAGTTTTCCTGAAATGACATGTGAGATTCTAGATCGAATCGCAAAAGAACAGCCGGAGCCATTCTATGCTATCGACGACCAAAGCGCGATAAAAATTGTAGATGGAAACGTAGAAGTCGTTTCAGAAGGGGAGTGGAAAAAATATAATTAAGATATGGAACAAAGCATGGGCGGCTTATTATCTTCGGTGCTGCAAACGGCTGAAGCGGACTATCCAAAAGTATTTGAATTATTGCGCGCATCCGGTTGGAATGCGGCACGTCATGTCTCACTGCCCTCCGAGGAAGAGACGCTCGGTTTCGTCCGCCACCAATATGCGGAGGAATTTCTTGAGTGTTTTTACGGAATAAAGGTTCGGCTTCCGATCCAAAGGAAGGACTATGTTGAGTATCGTGGTTTTGATATAGAGTTCGGACCGGCACTTAAGCGAATAGATCCTCCAGAAGCCTCGGTCTATATTAGGCGTATCACCGGTACCTCCTTCGTATACCCAGTATTAATCTCCGGAGATCTGGTCGTCTTTGTTTTGGAGGATGGGAGAGCGCTCGGTGTCGATGAAGTATTCGGAGGCTGTGTCTGGACGAGCAATGTTTTTGAAGTGATGCAATGGGTTCTTTTCGATGAACGTTCGCCAGGTTTTAAAATGCGTGAATTAACCAATGAAGAGCGGCCATTGGAATACCGTAGGTAAAGAAGATGAGGCATGATGGGGGAGAAGGACTCAAGGAGGAGACGCTATGCTTGCCGCTCCTCGGGCATCGGTCGCGTCCGAACGACTTCGGGTATCCGGCCGCTCTTCCTGGTGATCGCCTGACCCTCGAAGAGCTCGTAGACTACTTCGAGTACCAGATGGAGCTGGTCGAAGAACGGCGCACGGTGAAGCTTATTGTGGCCCATTCATACGCCGCCCGTGTGGTGGCCGAATACCTCATTCGTCGGACACGTCCGCTCAGGGTACTCATGGTCTGCCCCTTTATCGAACGCAGCCAGCTCCATCCGGGGATCCGCTGGCTTACCGAACGGGGTCTGCTCGTTACACAAGGGAAGATCCTGCGTCGCCTTCCGCGCGTCCTGAGTCGCCCTCTGCTCGCGGGAGCCTATCTACACCTGCCATATCCTACGGGAGTCGACCCGTGGCACGTGGCCACTGATCGAGCGGACAGCGACCCCCGCGCTGATGAGCTACCTAGCGCGTTGACTCCGTTTCAGGGTCCCAGGGTAAGACGTGAACACTCTATACGCATCATCTATACGAAGGATGACCCTCTCCTCAATCCGGCTGCCATGCCGTATGTGTACGCAGCGCTCAATTCCCTGGGGGAGCTGACTGAACCTGCCCTTCTTCCCATCATCGAAGCAGGGCCTAACCCCGCCCTATTCGCTCCCGAACTCGTCGCTGTACACGTGTTTCAATCTCTTGATCGGTAGCGTATGTGAATTGATCTTTTCTATCTTGCGTGTTAGATGTGCGCCCGCAGGGACTTCTCTGCGGGCTTATTTATTCTAATTTTTTAAAAAAATAGTAAATAATTGACACAACAAGTATTTCATATATACTTGATATATCAACTAAATAAGCATCTATATGTCAACCATAAACAAACAATTGAAGTTCTTCTTAAACATGGCCAAGGTACAAGCTAGGGTCGTGCGCGCCTTTGATACAGGCCTTGGGAATGGAATTGGCTTCAATGATTTTCTCATTCTCTACCAGTTGAGTATCTCTCCTGAGCAAAAGATGCGTCGTACCGACCTAGCCGAAAAGATCTCTCTCACCGCCTCCGGCGTAACTCGGATCCTCTTGCCTATGGAAAAGATCGGGCTCGTCTCTCGTGAAGAAAGTAAACACGATGGCCGTGTAAGCTATGTAAAACTGGCATCTGGCGGAAAGCGTCTCCTCGAAGAAGCGATGGAGCGAGCAGAGATGAAATCCGAAGAATTCCTCCCATCAACCTCCATAAAAGAGCTGAAAGATATTTCTGAGATTTTTTCCTTGTTCTCGTTTAACCCTTTGAATGATTAATAACGGGGTATAATAAGTAAGGTATACTTACAGGCAAGATATGAACAAGGCTACATTTAGTCTCCTTTCCGCGGATACCTGGAAAAAATACTGGCATATCATCCTTTTAGCCGTGGGCCTCTTCTTTTTCTTCCCTGTCATCTCTAAATGGGGGTTAGAGCGAGTAGGCATTCTTTCCGCAAAGGCAGAGGGCAGCCTTATCGTTAAGGAAGATGGTAAAGAGCGTTCACGTTCAACATTCGTATCGTGTTTGGCGGATCCTTCTATTATGCTGATTACACAAACTGGAGAGACTATTTATGTCTCACCTATAGACCCTCGTTCCGGGGATAAGAGCTCAAGTGTCCCTTTTTATTCGACTAAGGATAATAGCCTCCCCCTCCGCTCCTGCCAAATTACATCTTATAAGATGGATTCAGGGTATCCAATCCTGGCGTTCCTCATCATAAACTTCTTCAACCAGACTCCGCCTGGCCGCGACCATGGATACAGGTATTGGTCAGGAAATATTGCAGGAAGTTGCACGGTTGAATCGAGAAATCAGGAAATAGAATTTTCCGCTACGTTTAAAAACTGCCATCCTTCTAAATGAGTAAAAGGGTTAGATAGTAACTTCTTCCTTCAATGTATAGAGCGATGCCTCTTTTAGCTACACGCTTGTAAAGTGTTTTGCCGAAAAAGCACGTTCGTCGTAAGATGGAACAAAGGCTTCATCCTTAGTATTTTCTGTATGAATAGAAACATTCTTCTTGGTATCGGGATTGCGATCGTGGTTGTGTTAGGCGCCTACGCAATGTTTGCGGGGCCTCGAGCAAATGCTCCTGAGAGAAAAAATGCGGACATGATGAAAACGAGTAATCAAACACCTATTGTAAAAGAAGAGGCAGTTGAATATTTTACTGGGGCAAAAGGGTACTTTGTCCGTCCAGAAGCTCCGGGCGATTATCCGGGCGTCGTCATGATCCATGAGAACCGTGGCCTGCGCCCAGAAATTCGCGAGACCGCGGAAACCCTCGCGAAAGAAGGATACATGGTATTAGCCGTTGACCTCTTAGGAGGAACAGCGGAAGACCAAACCGGCGCACGCGCCCTTACGGCGGGCTTCAAGCAAGAGACCGGGGTCGCAAATATGCGGGCAGCCGCTGCGTATCTAAGGAGCAAGGGCGCAACGAAGCTCGCTTCTCTTGGTTGGTGTTTTGGTGGGAAGCAATCCGTCGAGCTGGCCGTCTCCGGTGAGCCACTCGATGCCACGGTCGTTTACTACGGTGGGGGAATGGCAACTACCACCCAGCGTCTCGCCCCTATTAAATGGCCTGTGCTTGGGATTTTTGGGGACAAAGACCAATCCATTCCCGTGGAAATGGTCCGATCCTTCGAGTCCTCGCTAAATGCGCTCGGCGTGCGTAATGAAATCCATATCTA
>CAZTQP010000020.1:5792-16703 GCA_964615825.1 uncultured Gammaproteobacteria bacterium | reverse complement strand
ATGTGGTCGGCGAACTCAGCCTTGATGAATTATTAACGGAACGTGACCAAGCTTCTGGTCGTATTAAAGAATTGATTGCGACGCATACGGCGAGTTGGGGAATTGAAGTGCAAGGAGTAGAGCTTAAAGATATTTCGTTGCCGGAAGATATGCAGCGTACGATCGCGAAACAGGCTGAAGCGGAACGAGAGCGTCGCGCGGTTATCATTAACTCTGAGGGAGAAATTGCAGCCGCAGAAAATTTGCGTCGCGCGGCGGAAATCTTATCTTCAAGCCCAGGCGCGCTTCACTTGCGTACGTTGAACTCGATCAATGATATTTCTTCTGACCAATCGAATACAGTGGTGTTTGCCGTTCCGTTAGAGGTTTTAAAGGCGTTTGACGCCTTATCGAAGAGATAAAGATTATCCTTTGGTTTTCGAGTCTTTATTTTGCTTTGCTTGTTGCTGGAGGACAAGACGAGCAAGGCGAATTTCTTCGTAGGAGTAGTCTTCACCAAGTCGACGACGAGCGGGGGTTAGCATCCATGAACTCACGGCTTTGAAGGCGTCTTTGATGCGTGTTAAGCGCTCGACATCGGGGAAGAGATGATCTATTTTGATCCGTTCTTTGGAGGCGATTTTTTCTAGGTGTTGTACGATGGTAGATTCTGCTAATCCACGTAGCCGAGCGATTTCATCTACGGAGTGTTTTTGTTGTAGATATCGTTTTGTTTCGCTAATGGTGTCGCTTATCTCTTCTGCTATGGATATTGAAGCCACGGCCTGAGTAGTTGTGTCTGGTTTGTCGCCATGTGTTTTGGCGTAGGTTGAGATGGTTTGTAAAAAGATGGCTCCAAAGGCTTTCTCTTTTTCTGCGCCTACGCCGTAGATTCGTCGAAAGGAGGCGGGGGATTGAGGATAGGTTGATGCCATTTCACGCAAAGAGCGGTCGCCAAAAATAAGATAGGCAGCGATCCCACGGCTATCGGCGAGGCGTTTGCGTAAGGCACGGAGTTCTTCAAAGAGGTCGAAGTCGTAGCCTTCCTCTGTATTTTTTGGTGCGTAGGTTTCGGCTTGTTCGCCAAGACAACGATCGCAGTTTTGGCAATTGGTGTCTGACCAGCGTTCGCCAAAATATTCTAATAAGTGTTTGCGTCGGCAATGGTTGGTTTGGGCGTAGCGCATCATGTCTTCTACTTGTTTGCACGCACGCACTTGCTCATCTGGATCGGGCATTTGTCGGATAAAGTATTCGCGTTTCCAGCGATCACCCGCACTGAAAAAGAAGAGACAGGTGCTGGGGAGCCCATCACGGCCCGCACGACCTGTTTCTTGGTAGTAGCCTTCGACGGAGCGAGGGAGATCTGCATGGATGACGAGACGGACATTGGGTTTATCGATGCCCATACCAAACGCGATCGTGGCAACGATAATAGGGCATTCATCACGGATGAATTTTTCTTGGGTTTCGCGTCTGGTACGGTCTTCTAATCCCGCGTGATAGGGGAGGGCTTGGTAGCCATTTTGATTGAGTTTAAGAGCGATTTTTTCTGTTTCCTTACGAGATAAGCAATAAATGATGGCTGACGAGCCGCGTACGCTATCTAGGGCGCGCATAGCGGTTTTTATCCAGGTCTGTTTAGGGCGGACGAGATAGGTGAGATTGGGACGATTGAAGCTGGAGAGAAAAAGTCTCCCGTTTTTTAATTGAAGTTGGTTAATGATGTCTTGGCGGACACGTTCGTTAGCGGTCGCGGTTAGGGCGATCCAGGGAATGCTAGGGAATAGCTCGCGAAGGTTCGCGAGATTGCGATAATCGGGACGGAAATCATGGCCCCATTCGGAAATACAGTGGGCTTCATCAACGGTAATGAGGCGAATGGGGAGGCGTTGTAATAAAAGGCGAAAGGCGGGATTGGCGAGCCGTTCGGGAGCGAGGTATAAAAGACGTAACTCATTACGACGCGCTTGTTCTAGGATGCGTTGGATTTCTGCGGGCGGCAGCGTGCTATTGATGGAGGCGGCTTGTACACCATTGGCGCGTAATCCATCGACCTGATCCTTCATGAGAGCGATGAGGGGGGACACGACGAGAGTGACACCGTTTAATGCTAAGGCAGGGAGTTGATAGCACAAGGATTTACCGCTTCCGGTTGGCATGATGACACAGGCATCATGTCCCGTCATAACATGGTTGATGACCTCTTCTTGGAGGGGGCGAAAGGTTTCGAAGCCAAAATATTGTTTGAGAAGGTCGCGCATAGTTATACTCCGTTCCATGGAATGACTCACCTTGTCAAGAGCGAGAGGAAGAGACGGAACACCCTCCGTCGCATGACAGAGGGTGTGGGTTTTATGAGGGTATTTTATTCAGTTTGACGGTTAGATTGGCCGGTATTTCCTTCTTGCTTTGTGTCCGTTGAATTGCTTCGTTCTTTTGTTCCTGACTGTGTGCTTGTAGCTGAGTCATTTTTACCTGCAGCTCTCCCTTTTTCCTCTGGATTCATATTACGTCCGCCTTGGTCGTTGTACGTAGACATATATTTTGGAGGTTAAGGAATAAATGCAGAGCTCTTCTTCCCCGACTGTCATGTAGGTGCACGCTACATAACGGCACAGATCACAAGGGCTCAGGTGAGATCGTATCGAGACTGACATTGATAGAATCTTTCCTGAAAACTTGTGCCTATTTTTACCGTACGCCTATCAAAAATAGGCGTCAACCAAAACTGTGTATAACGTTCTATAGATGCTTTATTTATTGGCTATTTGAGACTGTCCTCTTTAAGAAGAGATGGTGGTTTTCATGTGTCTATATTTGTTCCACATTGTTCGTAATATCCGCATAATCATGAGAGGCCATTGTAGAAGATACCAAACGATAAGAATGCCTGCGGCGCAATAGCCAGCAATGGCGCGTTTTGAGATGTGGTAGGTGGGGTTATCCGCGATTTGTAGGTGACTAGGAAAAGAAATGTTTAGCGCGAAAAGTGCTATGAATATGCCGAAAGGGAGAAGCCAAGGAATGATGGCTTGGGCGATAAGGCTTGCGAGATATTCTTTGGTTTGATCCACGTTATTTAGACGGAGTCCTAAAAAGATGGCGCTTAAGAGAAAGAGGGGCGCGGCCAGGAGGTAAAAGAATACTCGCATCGAATGGGCATAGGGATCTTCTAGAAGAGTGACGTCGTTCACTTGGCTTGGAGAGTAGGTGATGGCGACAGAACTTCCAATGATAAACGGTTGTTCAGATGAAGAAGTGCGTAATACCACCTCTCTATTAATACCCGCTTCATCTTTAAATGATATAACAGGCGTGAAGAGTATTCCTTTATTGGTTGAGCTCGTTGTGTAGGTGATTACTTCCGCTTGTGTTTGTTTGTGGTCGGGGCCGGGAGTGGTTTCAAAGCAAGCCGGGAGCAAGAACGCCAAAATAAAGCCGAGGATGCCATATTTGATCCAGAAAGGAATCAAGGACGGAGAGGTTGGTATGGAAAAGCTTGAGAGGGAAAACATACATTAGCTATCTATATCCGTGTCTTCTATATATTGAACACGCCCAACATCGCCACTGGTGAGGCGTACTTTGATTCCGCGGGGGTGGATGGGGGCGCTCGTAAGAATTTCTTGTACGATGCCTTGAGTGCCAAGACCCGAAGGTTGGTGTTCTTTTTTAACGATGATCACGGCTAAGCCTGGGTAGATGTTCTTGCGGATGGTGCCGTCCATATGTCGATCAGCTTATATAAACAAAATCCCCTTGTATAGGGGATTTATGTGGCATGCTTACATCATTTCCGCGACCAATTTTTTCTTGAGCTCGGTGAAGGCTTCTCCTAGCTGTTTTGCTTCCTCGTCTTTTAAGAGCGATTTTGCTTGCTTGAACATTTCTTCTTCCTCTTCTTCTACGTGATGTTCTACGTTCTCTTTGAGTACCGTTGCCTTGGCGGTCCACTCGATCGTGGTTTTATCTGTGCTCGCGAGTTCTTTTAGGATATTTTCTACTTGGGCATGTTCTTCTTCGGCTTCGGCCATGAGATGTTTGATGCTGTCTTCTTGTTCAAGTCGGGTATAGAGCGTCTTCTGTTCGGCGACTGCGTGTGAGTGGAGTTCGCGATAGAGTTGAGTATAAAGTTCCTCACGGGTCTTTTCCGCGCGCTCTGTCGTGTCGGTGATTTTTTCAAAGATTCCTTTCACGACGTTATGTTCTTCTTTGAGGATCGAGAAAATATCCATAGGTAGAATAGTATGAATGAATAAACTTCCCTCTCCTGACCTTATGCTTCTAGGAGAAATAGTCAATAGATGTTAGCTTGAGCCTAATATGTTTTTGAATGCGGTACATTCGTCTTCTGTCTGGTGACGGTCTTCGCCCGTGAAGTAGAGATGGATATCGTTGGTAGAAAAAAGGGTGATAAATCGTATGGAGTCTTTTTCTCCGCAGAGGGAATAGCGATCGCTGAACCAGAGGAGAGAGAATCCGTCTTTTTCTGCGGTTTGCCTCACATCATCTAGCGTGGCGATATTTGCTCCTCGTATGTGTAATTTTGGTACAGACGGGTTGTTCTGTCCTGTGAACCAGCGTCGTTGCCAAGCATGCCGGAAGAGGTATGTTTCGAAGGTTTCCGCGACCGTCTCTAGGATGCGTTCGTTATTGTGTATGATCACGCATGGCTCAGGAGCGTCATCTTTATAGTGGAGCGCACGTGCAAAGGTGGAGCCGTCCGTGCTGATTCGGAAGGAATTTGTTGGTCGGTAGTCTTTCCAATTCCTTCCTCGGAGTGCCAGGTAGGCAAGGACAGATTTGGCCGAGCACTCGCCATCGAGGGCTAAGCGCAAGGGTCCGTCGTTTGCTCCCAGGATACGTAAATAATCTATATAAAGTGTTGGAAGAGGTTGGTCTGCGTAGGCTAATAACGCCTGAATTTCTTTTTTTTGGGCTCCGGCGCATGTGGATAAACGTGGGTCGTTTTCGAAGAGTTGTCGAAAGAAGGTGAGGAATTCACTGCCTTTGGGTGAAATGAGGGGAGAGATAAAGGGTGTAGTCTTCATATTTTTGGCCTTGTTAGATATGTACAGAGGTATATGCTGAGAGAGACGTTATTCTTGATAATTGATATATGCAACAAACCCACGGTTTGCACGGAAGTTCTTTAGGGGAGAATATGTTACGGGTAAGTGCCGCGGAATTAATTGGGACGTTTTTACTGGTGTTTGTGGGGACGGGGGCGGCTGTTTCGGCTCTTCTTAACCGTCCGGTGGCAGGGTTGCCGGCAGACTCGTTGGCTGTGGCACTGGCTTTTGGCCTCGTTCTTGTGGCTCTTATTGGAGCGCTGGGCCATATTTCTGGAGCGCATTTTAATCCTGCGGTAACGGTTGCATTGGCGGTTACAGGGAAGTTTCCTTGGAAATATGTACCTGCATATATAGGGTCTCAGGTAGTTGGTGCTATTCTTGCGAGTTTTGCGGTTTTGTTTAGCTTTGGAGAACAGGCAAAGCGGATCGCTTCTTTGGGAGTAACGAGTCCAGCATTGCAGGTTACGTCTCTGCAAGCGGTAGGGATAGAGGCTCTGATTACGTTTTTATTGGTATTTGTGATTATTAGTGTGGCGACCGATAACCGAGTATCATCCGCCGTCTCAGGGACGTCGATTGGATTTGCGTTGTCGGCGGCTATTCTAGTAGGAGGCCCGCTCACAGGGGCGGCCGTGAATCCTGCTCGAGCGTTTGGTCCTATGCTCGTATCTGGTCAGTATGTTGGTTGGTGGATCTATCTTGTGGGTCCAACGGTAGGGGCAGTATGTGCCGCGTTGCTTTATGACAAGGTGATGGCACCCGCTCGGCAACCGGAAAAGGCTGAATAACGTTCCACAAGCTATTTAACCAAATGGTTTGTATAGCCCAGCGTTAACAATTCTTCATAGGCCTCCCAAACGTCTGTAGGAATTTCTTGAAGGATTTGGATTCCGCGTTCGCCGTAGAGTTTTATTCGTTGCAGATCCCCGACAAGAAGGTTGATCATTAATTCTTTTGAAATACTTCGGTTAGGGTAATCTTCAAAGGATATTTGTGGCGAAGTAACGATACCATCCAGCTCCGGCCATTCTTTTTTGTAGGTGGCGTATGTACGGCGTTCCATATAGGGCTTTTGGATGAGGATAAGAGAGTTAACCTCTAATCCTTTTTCTTTTAAGAGCTCTCGCGTGAAGCGTATGTTTTCTCCGGTATTGGTTGAACGGTTCTCTATGAGAATGGCCTGTTCCGCTACCCCCAAGGTGTTTGGCTTTATCGGCGAATACTTCTGCTTCGGGTTTAGGGAAAAGATCTTTTGTTAGCGCGCCTACCTTGCCTGAAAAAACGATGAAGGGTGCGTATCCTTGGGTAAATAGCTCCACGGCTCGGTCAACGACGCGCGTATCATTGCTGCCTAGTACAAAAATCCCATCTGCTTTACGGATTGTTTCATGCATTAGGTGGTAGTCCCAGATTTTTTTAGCGAGTTTGTCGATATGGTCCTCGCATATATCCATTTTATCTTTCATAAAACTCAATGGGAAGGTCGTCGGGATCTTTAGTGAAGAAAAAGCGTTTACCGGTGTATTCATCTACTCGTATCGATTCAATTTCTAGCGCGTGTCCTAGTAAATGCTGAGCTACTTCTTCCAGATTATCGACGTGGAAGGCGAGATGACGTAGGCCGATGGCTTCAGGACGGCTTGGGCGAGTGGGAGCGTTTGGAAAAGTGAAGAGTTCAAGCTGAGTGTGTTCATTGATAGCAAGGTCTACCTTCCATGAATTCCTCGATTCTCGATAGTGCTCTGCAAGAATGCTGAATCCTAAAATATCTACGTAAAATTGCTTTGATTGTTCAATATTTGAACAAATAATGGCGATGTGATGGATGGAGAGGTTCATGAAGTTTGTTGGTTACCGAATTGATTCAATAGCCTCGATGATCTGATTTGGGTGGTTGATGATTTGATAGGGGAGTCCTTTTTCCAACGTTTCCTTGGAATGGAATCCCCACGTGACGGCAACACTCTTTACGCCGCATTCGTTTGCTTCTCGGATATCGCCGAGGGTATCTGTGATGAGGACGGTTTCTGCTGGCTGTATTCTGTATCTCTGTAGGACATCTTGTATCTTTTTAACTTTGCTTTTTTCAATGTCATTTCCCAAGACTTCTTTGAAATACTGCTTTAGGTTGTGCAATTCTAAAAAGCTTGCAATGGGTGGACTGATCGTTGATGAGATGATGATGAGGGTGTGATCCTGGGCGAGTTTATGAATGACGGGGACTATTTCTTGATTAGGCCGTTGGGCGAGGAGTTCTTTTGTGTACTGTCCAAAAAAATCAAAGGGTTTAGTAGGGGAAGGAGCTTGAGTGGGTTTTGAGGGTGTGTCGTTTATATTTCCTTCAAATCTCGCCCGATATTCGTTTTCCGTTATTCCGTCGCGTGTTTGGATGATGCGATAGCAGAAAGGGAAGCTATCGACGATAACTCCATCAAAATCGAAGAGAATGACACTCATAGGTTGGATCATAGCATTCACTCAAATCAAAGGAAAAAGGAGTATGCTATCTTTAATTACGAACTCTATTCTCTCTTTATGGCCTCTACTTCAAATAAAATGACGGGGAATTTTACAGCGAAGCCAAAAACGAAGGCTTTTTCCGCCTGTATTGAAGAGTATGTGTTATCGCTTGGATCCGTGCAGCGATCTGTGAAGGGCCAGCGGAGTTTTGCGGTTCTGCGCAAATTTTTATGGATGTGGACGTATACAAAAACACCGGATGGAACGTTGTTTTTAGCGGTTACCCTTGATAAAAAGCTGTCTGATAAGCATTTCCATCAAGTCGAACAAGTGAGTAAGTATAGATGGAACCACAACGTGGTGATAAAAACGGAACGTGAGGCGAGTAGCAGATGGCTACAGCGACTTATTCGAGCAGGCCATGTATTTGCAAGTACTTCTACTAAGAAGTCAGCGCAAAAGAAATAGTATTTACGTGCTTGCCTCTTGTTGATTCATGTAGGTTGCATAGCTTCCACCCTTTAGTTCTTTTGTGTCTAGGTTAAGGGAAAAAGGTTTCCATTCTTTTTGCGTATCCATAGCGTCGTAGGCAAGGCCATGTACAATGACTCCATCGGCACGCAGATCCTTAATTTCATCCCAAGCTATCCTTTCGGATTCCCATCGTTCTCCACGAGTATCTAGAACGGTGAGTTTGCGTCCATCGGAAAGGATCATGGTTCCATTAAGGGTTTTTAAGCATTGATCGAATCCGTCTCCTATGATCTCTAGGGCTTCCGTTGTTTCTGGATTGAGAAGATAGGCTGTTCCTTCGGCGAATACGAGGAGGCTGTCTGGTTGGTCTGTTTCGTAGACGTTATTTAACTTTGTTCCATTGGATCGGAAATTTCCGATCCATGAATCCCCATCTTTTTTGAAAAAACGTATAATAAACCCTTCGGCATATGCGGGTTGCCCACCGAAGCAGAGGATGGACTCTTTAGAATGTGGTAAGCCGGGGAGGAGCTCAAAGCGTTTTTCAGGTGTTTGCATAGAGTAGGCTTGCTCATCCTATCTTATAAGAAAAGATGGAGGATAAAAAGCTCGTTGGACACAAGTTTGTTTATCTATTAACGTGAAAATATTGGTCACTCGGCGATAAGACTCCCTTCACAGCTGGCCGAGACTCTGGCCACAAGGCAGGTGGGAGCGCCTGCATTTATCTTATTTGTTATGTCTAACCTTCTTGAAGACCAGAAAGAGCGCATGGCAAGCGACGCCCGGACATTTCAGGTTCTCGCGGAACAGGGAGCGGATTTTACTAAAGAACATTCCGTTGATTTCTTTTTTGTTGGAGAAGAGCGTCTTTTGCTAGGAGTAGAAGAAGCTCTTGCGTCTCAAGGATATGTAAAGAATCCTGAGCATGGCGTCGCAAATGAATTGATGGTCCAACGTACCCTAACGCTTGAGGCAATGCAGTCCCAAAATGTCACGGAGATGTTGTATGAGCTTGGGAGTGTTCATGGCGTTGGCTTTGATGGGTGGGGGACGGTGGCAGTGAAATAAATACGCCAAAATTTCATTTAGGGTGCTAATAGGGTGATAGCGAGATAGCGTCCAGCAATGAACAAGCATCCAAAGAGGACCCAGAGCGCTGTACCGGCCCAGAGGTGGCTTTTTGCGTCGACTGCGACTCGTTTTGGGTGTTGTGGATCGTAAATAATGGGTACTTGTTGGCCGATCTCAAATGAATCACCCCAATAGCGAGTGCTTAGTTGAAATTCTCGTTTTTCACCCGCCTTCGTTTTGTACTGAATGACGGGAGTTCCGTTATCGTAGTCGGCGGCGAGCCGGCTAACAAGGCCTTGTACGTGTTCTCCGTCCCGAATGAGTCTTTGCGTGCGCATTGCTTCACGCAGCGCTCCGATAGCAAGCAAGAGGGGAGTCCACGATGTAAGACTTATGATAGATCCTTCCATATTCATTCAGGATAGCATGAAACGTTCTATATTTCTGGATAATGATTCTTTCGGTGAGGCTATAAGCGGTAGATTGTTTGGTTTTTAATCTTGTCCGCTTCTGCTGGAACCATCTTTTCAACAATAATGAGAGATATATCTTTCATGACTCCTGTGCAGGCGTAATTGTTCCCTAATTCCTTTAGAGCGTATTCGTATTGAGTACGATTGATGTCCGATGCAATAGTGATATGTGGTTTAAAGCTCTCTTCCCACGCCTCAGATTCTGGGTGAACGTACTCTCGGTAGTTTGATAAGGCTTTTAGAATATCTTTTTGAAGTTTGTGGATCGAGGGTTGGTATTCGGCGTTTATCATGATGGTTTTGAGCTCTCCCCCTTCGCCTTCATCCAATACGAGATCGTTAAAATTCAAAATAATTTCATGATCTGGAACGGGGCCTGAGTTGCATAAAGCTACGAGCCGAGCTTTAACATTCGAGATATCTTCCTCGTGTATGTAACAGCTCTGTTTTAGCGTTACATGATATCCGCTCGAAGTAGGGCTGTATTTTTTATAGAAGGCATCAAGCCAGACTGGTTTTTCCAGGAGGTCGACTTTTGAATAGATGGCGAATCGTTTCATGGAGTAAGTGTAGTATCCTATTTGTCTATCCTTTAAGCTTTATTCGTAGCAGAGCCCGTTTTAACCGGACCGGCTGGTTCATAGCTTGCCACGATCACTCCTGTTTTTGAGACATAGGAATTAGTCATGTTCCATTGCCCTGGTTGGGTGCCATCTGCGAATAATCGTTTGCCGCCGCCAAGGGTGATGGGGTAGATCCAGAGGTCCATTCGGTCGATGAGGTGATGTTTGAGCAGGGTTTGGATGAGGTTTCCGCTGCCCCATACCCACAAATCTGGACCATCCTCTTGTTTGAGTTTTTCCAGCTGATTTACAACGTCACCGGTAATGCTGGTGGAGTTGTGCCACGAAGGGTTGAAGGATTGGTGCGACACGACGTATTTTCTCGTTTTATTAAATGGATTTGCAACTTCAAGGTCTGTTTTGGCGTGAGGCCAGTATGAAGCGAAGATATCGTAGGTCGTTTTGCCAAGAAGGAGCTCAAACGGGCTGTTCATGATCTCGTTCAGCTTGGAATCCATCACCGGGTCTGAAGGAAAAGATATTTGCCAACCGCCGTGGACAAAGCCGCCCGAGGTGTCTTCTGTGGGTCCGCCTGGGGCCTGCATGACTCCGTCTAACGTAATGAATGTGGTGGTAATGATGTTTCTCATATGTATCCATCCTATCATGTTAATTAGGAGGGCTGGTATTGCCGTATATTAAAAACTTTTTTTGTCCTAAAACAAAAATCGAACCATTTCTAGTTCGATTTTTGTTGGGGTGACCAGAGAGGATCGAACTCTCGATAACAGGACCACAACCTGCTGTGTT
>CAZTQP010000020.1:3654-5692 GCA_964615825.1 uncultured Gammaproteobacteria bacterium | reverse complement strand
TGGGGTGACCAGAGAGGATCGAACTCTCGATAACAGGACCACAACCTGCTGTGTTACCACTACACCATGGCCACCATGGATGTGAAGCGCTGCTATTATACGGAATTTTGAGCGTTTGACAAGGGGTTACCGGGTACGCGCGTTGGTACGGTGGATGAGCCAAGTTTCTCCCTGTTTATAGACGATCCAGTCCATGGGCTCATCCCAGGCTTGCCGGATGAGAGGTCTTGTTGAGAGGTGGCCTTGGGGCACCATTCCTAACCGAGGCATCTCATGGGGAAGATGGGCGAGAAAACGGTCGTACCAGCCGTTTCCGCGGCCGTGGCGTGTGCCGGTGAGGTCAAAGGCTTGGCCTGGGATGAGGATGTGAGTTTTGGATGGGATGAGAGTTTTTGAGAAGGTGTCGGCAAGAGCGATAGGGTCGGTGAGAGGGGTTTGGGGGACAAGAGAGACGCTCTCGGTTTGAATTTGTTGAAGGAGGGGGATCATGTTTGGATCCTGCTCATCTTTGAGAGCGGTGTAGGAGAGGCGTGAGGTGTGCGTTTTGAGCAGTTGCTGAAATTCTTTGAGAAGTACGATATCTACGATTGGCATGAAGTGTTTGTAGCCTGGGCAAGAAGTATCTGTCAAAAAATAAATGCACCCCGTATGGGATGCGTTTATTTTTTTAGTAGGCTCCGACGTTATTTGTTGTTGCGCGACTTGTTCCATCACGATTTACGTTGACGGTGATAGTGGTAGATCCTGCAGGAGCAAGCGGTCGAGTAGGGAGAGCGCTCCAGCTCAAGGTTGGGATTGCGATAGCTGTCATGTTTCGGATGTTGCTCCCACTCACGGGTCGGAAGTCTCCGCCGGCAGCGTTTACGAATTGGGGT
Source organism: uncultured Gammaproteobacteria bacterium (assembly GCA_964615825.1). Lineage (GTDB taxonomy): Bacteria > Patescibacteriota > Patescibacteriia > 2-12-FULL-60-25 > 2-12-FULL-60-25 > JAGOUY01. The sequence continues at coordinate 4,817 of CAZTQP010000020.1, read as the reverse complement.
TGGATAGTATTGATGGCATTATCGCGGAGCAGCTGGGTTTGGTTGCAGGTTGGATTGTTATCCATACAAGCTTGTTCTGAGAGGCCGAGGCTGTGGTCTGCGGGACCGTTCCAGATAATGTTGCCTTTGATGACTAAGTTGTCATCCGTACGGGCAGGGGAGGGGATATTCGTGTCGGCACTGGGCGTACGTGGGTTGTAGATGGAGAAGTGTTGCCAACGGCTTTGAAAGCCTGGGGGATTGTAGACGATGTTGTTGAGGATGTAGACGTTTTTGTTTGGAATGGGTTCTCCTTCGCGAGATGTGCTGCCCCAACCTCCGGCCGCGAGGTTATTGGCACAAGTGGCGGCAGGGATGGAAGGATCCATATCGCATTCACGTCCCCCGAAGACGGCTTCAATGACGTGGCTGATGGACCCAACTCGGTACATGGTGTTGTAAGCCATGACGATGTTGAAACCACCGTTGACGCCAATCCCTGCTCCTTGAGTGTCGTGGATGACGTTATTTACGAAGGTGATGCCGTAGGCTTCGTAGTGAAGCCAAGGACTCACCATATATTCGAAGCCGGTACCTTGGCCGGTCGTGAATCCTCCGGTTCCACAGTTGAAGATTTCGTTTCCTTCAACACGGATATTGGCGGAGCCACCTTTGACGTAGGCGCACCAGTCGGCTGCATTTGAGATTTTATTTCTCACGATATGTCCGTATTGGACAGCGACATAATCGATCGTATTATCATAGGCGCCTGAAATCTCGCTGTCTTCAAGATAGACGTATTGTGATTGGTTGATCTTGATCGTTTCGTGGGCGGAGCGATTGCCACCGCTTAAGCGCATACCGCGCATTAAGACGTGATCGCCTTTTTCGATATGAAGAGCGTCCCCGGCAGGGTACGGGATGATATTAATATCAATCATGTACAAGTAGCTCACGTTGGCAATGTTGAGGTAGCCTCCTAGCGTTGCCGTGCCACGACCGTCAGCCGCTTGGATAATGATCGGGAATTGAGCGGTGCCACGTTTTAATTCGAAGTAGACGGGAATCGTGTTTGCCGCGTATGTTCCTGCGGTCATCATGATGCGATAGCCGGTGCCTGTGAGGGTTCCGCTTGGGATCATGCGCCAGGCCGCTCCAAGGGTTGCGAGAGGGGTGCTGCGGCT
>CAZTQP010000020.1:0-3554 GCA_964615825.1 uncultured Gammaproteobacteria bacterium | reverse complement strand
GTTGTAATCGCGACAGCTCCATTGAATCCATTTAAGCGAGCAATAGAGATGGTTGCTGTTCCTACTTGCCCTTGCTGAATGGAGAGTGTGCTTGGTGTTCGGCTCAGCGTGAAGTCTGCGGCTGGAGCGGTTCTAGAGGTGATCGTGATTGGGATCGCGATCGAGCGTGTAATTGAGCCGCTCAATGCTCGGATGTTGACGGTGTATGAACCTGGAACGACGGTGCGACCGACGGTGATCGTGAAGCGAGCGGTGTTTCCGGTTGTTCTGCTTACATTAAATGTTCCACGAGCGTTGGTGGGTAAACGGTCGTAGCTAAAGCGGACGCTACCGGTGAAATTGGTGCGTTGTATGCCGAGATTGATAATACCGGTTGCTCCTTGAACGATGGAGATGTTGGTTGGCGTTCCACTTAACGAAAAGGTTGAAACGGGTGCAGGTGGTGTTACCGGAGGGACGGGCACGGACGTAACTGGAGGAGTAGGAACGGGCGCGGGAACGACGGGAGGGGTCACAGGAGGAGCCGGAGTGACGATGGGGGGTGTCACGATGGTTGTGTCTGCGCCTCCGTTATCAATTACAATGGATTTCAATTTTGCTAAGACTTGCAGAGCGGTGAAATTGCGGACGTTATAGCCGTATTTTAACCCTAAGCTGTCCATGGTTGCGGCTAAGTCTCCGCGATAGGTATTTGGATGGATGCCATCTGGATCCATGCCGTAGTTATTAGAACTGCCGAGTTCTTGCAGGGCGCGCCAATAATTCCAAAGCGGGATATTTTTGCTTTGAGCGACTTCGATAATGGCTTGGTTGAGTTGGTTTACTTCATCTTGCAGGCTTCCGTTTTGGTCGAGGCGGGGAGGGAGGGTGCTTAATACAGGAATCACACCTGATTGTTGGAGTTGGTTGACGATGGTTGTGATCTGGTTTTTGTAGTCTGTGATGGTGATACTGCCGACGGCTAAGGCATCTGCATCATTTGTGCCTATCATGACGAGGGCGAAGGCGGGTTTGCTCTGTCTGACCTCACAGGCGAGTTGGTTTTCTCCGCTATTGCAGCCTACACGTACGCCTGGGTCGCCTGTCGCGACGCTTAACAGCGCGTTCGTCCGCCAGTTACCGGCGGCGGCGCGTGAATCTTTAGTAAACGAATTTGAAACGCCGCACCACGCAGAGCTCGTGCCAACGGTTGTACGTTTAAAGAAATCAACGATAGCACTTTGGCCTGCAAAGGTGTTGGGTGGATCGGAAGGGCAGCCTACGTCCACTAAAAAGCCGCCGGTCGCGGTTATGCTGTCTCCTGCTTTAATAAATACATCGGAACGATGGCCATTCGTTTGACCTGTCGTGAGGATGGCGCGTAGATTTGCCTTCATCCCTTCATTGATGGTCGGGATGATCGGAAGTGTTTCTGCGAGCGTGGCGGCCTGTGTCGGTCGAGCGGAAAAAATACCGCTGATAAGCGAAAGGGTGAGAATGCCTAGGCTGATTTTTTTTGAAACAGAATGGTTCATGGTTGTCATAGTGTTAGAAAGAGATGAAGATCGTACGCTTGTCGTGAAGAAGGGTCTAAGGCATGATAGAGGAGAATTGTTTTTTATCTATGTCCTTTCGTTTTCGCTTGTCTCACTTCTTGTTTCTGACCGGAATGTTCTTGTTTGTTGGCTCTGTGAGAGAGGTTCGGTCGGCGGTTCAACCGGGACTCATCAAAGGCTCTGGTCCGGTTATTTTTTACCTGGCATCGAATGAGCGGCGCTACGCATTTCCGAATGAGCAAACCTTTCGAACATGGTACCAGGATTTTTCTCGCGTGCGTACTGTCTCTGATGCGGAGTTAGCCCGTTACACGTATGGAGGAAATGTTACGTATCGTCCAGGCACTCGTTTGCTAAGACGGACAGGGGACTCAAAGATATATACCGTTGGGCGTGGAGGAATGTTACGTTGGGTCACGAGTCCGGCGGTGGTGAGGGCGTATTATGGCTCAAATTGGCTCCGTTTAGTCGATGAATTGCCTGAGCCTCGAGTAGCGGATTATGTATTTGGGGAACCGATTCGTGCTATTCGGGACGCCGCTCCGGCTACGGAACGGACTCAAACTCCTACCGTCGAACAAAACCGTCGTGTGACGGTTTCAGCTCCTTCGGCGCCTGCGCCTGTTATCTCTATTGCCCCTTCTACCCCTATCACGCCGCGCCCCTCTTCTCCGGTGACAACCCCAGCTCCTGTTGTGGTTTCCCCTCGTCCTCCTTCTGCTCCGATTGTGTGGCCGGGCCAGGTACGTATGAGTCCTGTGCCTGTCGTGACGAATCCAATTCCTCCTGTGACAACGACTGGAGTGAGCCCGTCTGTTTCTGGAGTGGATGTATCGCGATATCCTGGAGCGCTCCGTGCGATACCGGTCACGACCGAGGCTGCTTTAAGAAATGCGCTGCAGACCGCTCGTCCAGGTGATGTGATTGTGGTTAGTGGAAGTTATGCCCTTACGAGTGCGCTTGCCATTGAAGCACACGGGACGGTTGATCATCCTATCTATCTGATTGCGCGTGATGGTAGGTCATCCGCACGTTTTACGGTTGCCGGAGATCGAGGACTTCTCATTAATAATGCTCAGTATGTTGTGGTTGATGGGTTTATGATGAGTCGAACAGGTGGTACGGTTATTGAAGTGCAAGGTCGGTCGAATTATATTGTCCTTAAGAACCTTGTTTTATCTGACGCGGGAATAGATGGAGATGTGGTGAGTATCCATCAGGCTTCTCATGTTTTGATTGAGAATTCTGATTTGGCGCGTCCGGGTCGACGTTCAGATACGACGGAAAATGGGTGGCAGGAACTGATCGACGTTGTTGATTCTTCACAGATCGTGATTCGTCGCAACTGGATGCATGATTTTGGTAATACGGCCGGCAACATTCGGGGAGGGTCCGAATATGTGCGTGTTGAGCAAAATATGATAGATGGGCAACGAGCTGGCTCTGTTGATCCGATGTGGTCGATCGGCGGGTGGACGGATGGAGGTGTTGTGACGAGGCCGATCGCCTATGAAGCTGTCGGAACCATCTTTGAGGGGAATGTGGTCGCGCATGGAATTTCTGGAGGAGTCGCGCTCATGGGGGCAAATAATACCACGATTCAAAGCAATCTATTTTTGAATACGAATGAGGTCCTTGTACAAGCGGGAGCGGGGAATGGATCCGAGCAACGCACGGAAGATCTACGACTTATGAATAATCGTTTTATGGATACTCGTGGCAGGATGCCGAACGTATGTGAAGTGCAGGCGCATGAGTTGCGGAGTGTTTCTGCAAGCGGCAATCGGTACTGGAATAACGGGGCAAGTATCTCGGCTGAGTCTGATTGCGGATTTATTCCGAGCACAGAAGCGGAGGCGCGAACGGAGAATCTGGGAATCAGTGAGAGTGTCCCTGCTTCGTATCAGGCGGCCATGGTTGTTGTTGATCGTTTATAGGCGAGTCACCCCCTTGACGAGGAGTAAAAAATATGGAACGGGGTATAAGGTGAGCTGGTCGTAGCGGTTACGATCTGAACAC
>CAZTQP010000019.1:3273-17332 GCA_964615825.1 uncultured Gammaproteobacteria bacterium | reverse complement strand
CAGGCGTTTCGCCTGGTGTATTTGACTGCCTTGTATTCGGGGTCTGCGTTCCCGTGGTTAAAGTATATCACAGCTTATTTTTCCTGCCAAAACCCACGTCAAGACTCAGATGTGCATATCCCTTAGACGATCGCGGGGGCGTGTTTGTCTATGTCATCTGTCTTCATGCCAAACCGTTCGAGACATCTGTTGCGTAAATAGATCCCACCAACACGTCGTAAAACCTGCATGCTAATCCCCTGTTGGAAGGCGAAGGTTTTTAGCGAGTCATCAATCTTGGGTTCAAACACAACCTGATCGAGGAGTGTGAAGGCATGCTGTTGGACTTCGTAGGGGTTCGTCTCTTTTTTGTTTTCACATGCTCCCAAAAAACGCTCCTGATGCATGTCGATATATTCCTTTAAGCCACTATCTACCAGCCAGTGTTCACCCGCCGTCGTAAGATTGAGCGGAGAATGCGCAATAAAACCTGGCGTTTTAGAGGCATTGTTCTCTGCATTCACCTTCAAATCATTCAAGGTTGTTTTGATCCATTCGACGGAAGTTTCGAGCGCAGTAAAGCGCGCACTCCCCTTCCAAGCAACTCCAATCAAGGCCGCGGACAAGGAGGCAAAGATCCCCAGCGCCCATTCCCATGAGACATGTATAAGGAGACCATCCATATCTTCAACATAGCAAAAAAATCTCCTCGCAGCAACCTCACGAGACTAACCGATTCTATCAAATCCGCAGTACGATTTTAGGACTTCAGGAATCAAAATGGATCCATCTTCCTGTTGGTAATTTTCCAAAATCGACAAGAGCGCACGTGGCGTCGCGACCACCGTTCCATTCAAGGTATGGACGTACTCTTTCTCTCCTTCTTTTCCACCATATTTGATTTGTAACCCACGTGCTTGGTAATCAATACAGTTAGAAGTACTCGTCACCTCTCCCCAGCCACCGCGACCCTCATTCTTCCCCCACATCCATGCTTCAATATCGTAGCGACGATAATCTGACCCTCCCAAATCTCCCGTGCAACAATCAACCACACGATACGGAATACCTAAGCTCTGCCAGAACATTTCTTCGAGACGCAAAAACTCAACATGGATCGCTTCTGATTGTTCAGGTTTAGCAAACGCAAACATCTCTACCTTGGCAAATTGGTGGACGCGGTAAAGACCGTACGATTCACGTCCATACGCCCCGGCTTCCGTGCGAAAACAATGCGAGAAGGCCACATACTTTTTTGGAATCTCGGACTCAGGGATTACCTCGTCCATATGATATCCCAACACCGTGATTTCCGAAGTTCCTACCAAGGCCAAATCCTGCTCTTCTACGTAATAGACTTGCTTCTCAGGTCCACGTGGCAAAAATCCTTTTCCAATGAGCACGGCCTCTTTCGCCACATCCGGCGTCGTCAACACTTCGTATCCTTCTTTTGAGATTAAATCGAGACCATACTTAATCAGAGCCTGTTCTAACAAGGCGAGCTTCCCTTTCAAAAAATAAAACTTTGCACCTGAGACTTTCGCCGCTCGGGTAAAATCCATGAGATCATGCATCTCAGCCAACTCGACGTGCGAGCGAGGACGAAAAGAAAACTTCTGAATTTCTCCTACCTGCTTGATCTCTTTATTGTCTTCGTCGGATGCTCCAACCGGCGCATCTGGGTGCGTATGATTTGGAATTCGAGCCAGCATGCCCTTCCATTCCGTCGCCACCGCCTCCAAGTCCGATTCCTGCACCCCAATCTGCTCTTTAATCGCCTTGCCACGCTCAATAAGCCCGGAACGCGTTTCCGCCGTCGCAGATTTCATCGCCTCTGCCACTTCATTCCGTTCGCGACGCATCTCTTCCAATGTACGCAGCAACGTCAAACGACGCTCATCTAACACAAACAACGCATCCACATCCACCGATGCGTTGCGCAGCTTTACATTCTTACGCAACGCGTCTGGTTGCTCACGCAAGTATTTAATGTCAATCATACATTTAACAAAGATGATTTATAGATCTCAGGCTTGTAAGGAGTAGCTCTCTTCACCATGCAGGATATTCTACGTGCTCGCAAGGTCTCTTCTAAAGAATCGGTAAATGCCTGTTGATCATAGCCGAGTAATATGATGTCAGGGTGGATCTCTTCAATGATTCGATATTTATCCCCTGGTAAGCCAAGCCGGGCTTCAGACACGAGAGGATGCTGGGCGACCGCTTTTAAGCGAACCTCCTCCGACTGCAGGGGTTGGCGGCCCTTCACCTCTTGAACCGTCTCATCGCGTGCGACGACAACAACCACACGACCTCCTAACTCCCGAGCCTGACGGAAATAATCCTCATGTCCAGGATGGAGTCGATCAAAGGTGCCAAAACACAGAACGGTCATAATTTTATTTAATTATTCCTGTCCCTCAGTACTTTTCTTAGGGCGAAGCGTGGGAAACGCAATCACCTCTTTCAAGTTTGGCGCATTCGTCAAAAAAGCAATCAGACGGTCGATCCCGATTCCAACCCCAGATGTAGGTGGCATCCCCTGCTCTAACGCCGACAAAAAATCTTCGTCTAAATGCTGAGCTTCATGACTCCCCTTTTCTCGCAACGCTTCTTGCGCTTCAAAACGACGACGTTGGTCAAGCGGATTCGTCAATTCGTGATAGTACGCATTAATAATTTCTGCGCCCTCAACAACTAACTGGACCGAAGCGCTCTTCGTCGCATCGTAGTCACAACTTCCCGCGAGCGGTTTTAGATCAACCGGGTAATCGAGCACCCAGGTTGGCTGGCGAAACGCGGCACGCGCCGTCTTCTTGTACAACTCATCATAGTGCTCACCAATCCCTACCGCATGTTTAAAATCAACTTTAACGTTCTTTTCTTTCACCGCCTGCTTCAAAGAGGCTTCATCGCGGTGCAAGTCGATATCAATGCCACAGGCATCGATAATAGATTGTCGGAATGTTACACGCGGCCACTCTACCGAAAAATCAATCTCGTGGTCCTCATATGGCACGCGTAGCGCACCCACAGCGCCTTGAATCATGTGGCGCATAATCTCCTCAAGGAACGTGACAAAGATGTCTTTGCTAGGACAAAACGCCCAATACAATTCCATCATCGTGAATTCTGGATTGTGGGCATAATCAATCCCTTCATTACGGAAGGAACGACCAATCTCATAGATCTTCTCAAATCCTCCTACTACCAGCCGCTTCAAAAATAATTCCGGGGCAATCCGCAAATACAAATCTATATCTAGTGAATTGTGATGCGTGATAAATGGACGGGCATTGGCTCCTCCAGGAATCGCTTGCAAAATGGGGGTCTCAACCTCCATAAAGCCCCGCTCATCCAAATACCGACGCAGCGCCGACACCATGCGAGAACGCGCCACCAAACGCGTACGCGTCTCAGGATTGATAATCAAGTCAACTTCACGGTGACGATAACGCGCCTCCACATCTTGCAGGCCGTGCCACTTTTCAGGCAACGGACGAAGAGCCTTGGACAACACACGCCATGACTGCACGGCCAAAGATTTCTCTCCGCGTTTCGTCACGAATAGGATCCCTGTCGCCTCAACAATATCAGAGGGATCAATCAAATCACGAAAACGCGAGAACGCCTCTTCTCCAATATCATCTTGCTTGAAGGTGAATTGAATTTTTCCAGATGCGTCCGCAACATCGGCAAACATCATTCCTCCATGGACCCGGATGGTGAGAACACGCCCCGCCAATATCACGATCTTGGACTCTGCCGCGAATTCCTCAAATTGAACCAGCACATCTCCCATCTCATGCGTACGCTGAACCGTCACCGCATACGGATCCAGCCCCAGCGCTTGGAGCTTGGCCAGTTTCTCTTGGCGTACTTGAAATTCATCAAGCAACATACGAAAGGTGTTTAAGAAACCTTTTTAATAAGATAGGGCACCGTGCCTGCGGGTGTCGTAACAAGGACTTTGTCGCCTTTGCCATACCCGATAATCGCACTCCCAATCGGAGATTCATTAGAGATTTTTCCATTAATAGGGTCAGCTTCGTTTGATCCGACAATTTGAAACGTTTTTTCTTTCCCATTTACTTCGACAACAACTGTAGAGCCAACACGAGCTACTCCATCAGACGTCGCCTTCTCATCAATCACGCGCGCATTCTTAATCAATTCTTCCACTTCAAAAATATGCGTCTCAAGCAAGATCATGGCATCTTTGGCCTCATGATATTCCGCATTCTCTGACAAGTCCCCCAAGGCTTTGGCAACTTCAATACGATCCGCCACCTCACGACGCTTAACCGTCTTGAGGTCATGCAGCTCAGCCACCAACGCATCTAAACGGTCTTGGGACAAATATTGAACAGGGGACATAAACAAAAAACAAAAGATACCTGGATCTTAAGAAGAGAAAAAATGGATAAAACAACTCAACGAAAAGAACAAGCGAGGACATACGCCTTCGGTAGCGAGGCTTTGCTCATTCACTGGATGAGCAAACAAGTCGCGGAGTAAGCCGTATTAGACATACGGCGTCGAGCACCGCAGGCTCCAACGAAGCTATTCGCCGAACACGTACGTCCTACAAACGAAAAAACGTGCTTAGACGTTTTCGATCGACAAGCGGATGTCTCCGCTCTGATACAAAAACAATACACAACCTTAATAAAGCCGTCAACAAAAGATTAAAAATCTCCTCCTCGTTCATTCTTTAACTTCCACCAAGCCTGCAAAACGTCTTTGGCAACAGGAACGGCAACGCTCGAACCCTCCCCCCCCTCCTCTACCAAGATGGCCACCACAATTTCAGGAGACTCAAAGGGAGCAAAGCCTGTAAACCAGGCATGCGTTTGTTTATTAGAACTCCATTGGGCCGTACCCGTTTTCCCCGCCGCCGCAAATGGCAGAACACTCAACGCGCGTGCTGATCCATAGGTAACTGCATCGCGCATACCTAAGCGAACTGTTTCCAAAACCTCCTTATCCGCCAATTGCGTCGCACGTGGCGTAAAGGTCGGACCAGAACGCTCACCCCCTTGGATCGCCTTCATGGATTCAAGAACATGAGGACGCAGAAGCGTGCCCCCATTTGCCACCGCCGCTGCGTACTGAGCGACTTGAAGCGGGGTGACCAATAGGTCTCCCTGACCGATCGATAGGTTATACGTATCCCCCAAAAACCATGGCTCATGTTTTGTCTCTTGCTTCCATTCTTTGCTCGGCACAAACCCCGCCGCTTCTGCGGGTAGATCAATCCCCGTTTTCTCTCCCAACCCAAAGCGACGCATCCAGGCCCCCAAACGATCACTGCCTAAACCGACAAATGATTCGTAGCCACCTCCTATGTAATAATAAAAGGTATTCACTGACCACGCGATCGCGCTACGCACATTCGTCGTCCCATGTCCCCCAGCTTTCCAATCCGGAAAAAACCACGGACCAACTCGGATCCCGCCCGCCGAAAACACCGTAGTAGCCGGAGTAATGACCTTCTCGGCTAAGGCCGCGGCCGAAATAATAATCTTCGCGGTTGAGCCAGAAGGATACGTCCCTGACCAGGCTCGAGGAAACAAAGGATGATCCGGATTATCTGCTAATTGGCGATACAACGTCGAAGAAACTGTCCCCGAGAATATATTATTATCGTATCCTGGCCAAGAAACGAGCGCGAGGATACTCCCATCGCGAGGGTCCATCGCCACCACCGCGCCACGTGCGGCTTTAGCACGCTCGAGTTGCGTCTGCAAAGCGGCTTCGGCGGCTGATTGAAGTTGGCTATCCAGCGTAAGTCGCATCTCTTTTCCGTCGATGGAGGGGGTTTCGCGTAATCCTGCTCGTCGGCGTCCAAATGCATCCACCTCACTCACCCGCTCTCCGACCGTCCCACGCAACTCCATCTCATAAATTCCTTCAATCCCGCTTTTCCCAATTTCGTCTACCCGTCGATAGCCATCCGCCGCATGGGTAGCATATTCTTGCTCAGAAACCTTTCCGACATACCCTAAAACATGCGCCAAACTCGGAATGGTCGGCGTAAGCGGATAACGACGTTTAGGGCGAATTTCTAAATAAAATCCCGGCAAATGCGGCAACGCCACCGCCAGCGACATCGCACGTTCATACGACAACCCATCCACGACTAGCACCGTTTCATCCCGCGCCGTCCCCGTCGCATTGGCGAGCTCACGCAGATCATTGATACTTCCCCCTAACAAACGGGCTGCTTGTCCCAAATCAAGAGATAGTTGGTCTCCTTTCGCTAATTCCCGCGGAACCATGGTGACTTGAAACCGCGGGATGTTATCCGCCATCACAATCCCCGTTCGATCGCGGATAATTCCCCGTTTTGGCCAAAGCGGTTCTTCGCGTAAGCGATTAGACTCAGCCAAACGAGCATACACATCCCCCTGCCACTGCTGCATCCAAAAGGCGCGACCCAACAGACCCAAGAGAACCACCGCGACACAAATCTGCAGGCTTAAAAAGCGCTTCCAGGTAAATGGATCACCTAAATAAAGAGGCCTGTCCCGGATAGACGTGGCTCCGTCTTCATACATGACTTCATGCTGGACTTCTGAGCTGCGTTCAGGCGCCACATGCCAGTCATGATCTTGAGCATCTGGAACAAAAAAGAACCGGCTAGCCATACCATCGGGAAGATGTGTCTATCCCAGACGGAAATCTCACCCGTCGGGGAAGCGCCATCATAAAAATAAATCCAAGAAAAGATAGCACCATATGAATAGAGAGGCTAAGCAAGATGCCGCGCAGAGAAAATGCAAGCTGAAAAGAGACGCCTTGAGCCAAGGCAATGAAAAATGAAAAAATACCATCTGTTAAACTTGCAACCGCTGCCAAGACAAGAGCGGTATAGACGGAGCGGTTCGTTAACCAGCGAGAAAACACCCCATACGTAATTCCTACCAATACCAGCAAACGCAACAAGAAGAACGAAGGATGGCTAAGGATGTAACTATCTAAAACCATACCAGCCGTTACCGCAAACGCCAAGCTCCGTGAAAGGCGTACGCTCATAACAAACAAGACTAAGCATGGTAAAACGAACCCAATATCTCTATAGCTAACAAAAAAGGGGGAAATGGCTACTTGGCAGACCCCTGTCAATAAGCCAAGGAGTATAGGCAAGAAGAATCCACGCATAGACTAGGGGGCTGCCTTGAGTACCGTTGGCCGTAAGATAGACACGATCGCCAAACGGTCCAGTCCCACCAAGGGCTCAATCGCCGCCGTTAAAAACGGGTCAGTAGGCTGGCCATTCACACGATTAATAATCCCTAACGGCAAATTCGCCGGAACTTTTTCTTCCGTGCCCGCCGTAACCAATAAATCATCCTTTTTTAAAACTTCGGACGGAGGGATATAGGTTAAGAGTGCCGCCCCGTTGCCGCGCCCTTCGACAATCCCGACTAAGCGCTGTCGCTGAGCCGGAGATGTGGCCGTCCTCGCGTCCGGATCGGTAAACACCTCAAGCACCGATACATGCTCAGCGGCGGTGAGAATCTTTCCCACAAACACCCCTTCATTCGTAACCACTGCCTGACCCGTTTCCACCTGATCACGCGTGCCTCGATCCAATAAAAATTGCATGCGTCCATTTTGTAAATCACGGCCTATCACCTGTGCCCCAATCGCTTCATACCCCGAAGTCTGTAAAAAATGAAGTTGCGCTCGTAACGTGCGGTTTTCATCCTCTAAGCTCTGGAGACGCGAAACATCCACCACCACCATCGCAATACGTTTCTCTATATCTCGTAATTGAACTTCTGAAGCTGACGAACGCCCAAGGATCAAGCGCACCTTTTGTGCGGAAACGGCCGACATGCGCACAAGTGGTACGGTTAGCGCACGCGCAAATCTCCCGACCGGTGCTAAGACACCTGTCAATATTAAAAGGAGAAGGACACAAATAATGCCCCCGGCAATGAGAAGGGTACGTGGTTTCATGAGGGAATACGTTCTGTGGCAGGAAAGGCCACATCTTCAAGCAAACGCCGATTATCAATTAAGGCTCCGACTCCACGCGCCACGGCTGTCAGCGGATCATCCGCGACGCGCACCGGCAACCCCGTCCCACGGCTAATCGCCGCATCCATTCCACGCAACAGCGCACCACCACCTGTGAGCACGATGCCTTTTTGATAAATATCTGCCACCAATTCTGGAGGGGTGACCTCTAAAATCCCCTTTACCTGTTCCACAATCGCTTTGACGGACCGGGCTAACGCTTCGCGTACCTGGGCATCATTCACGAGAATTTCTCGCGGCAACCCACTCAAAATGTCACGTCCACGCATGGAGGTTTCCATCGGTTCCTCCATCTCGACTGCCGACCCAATCGCAATTTTAATTTGCTCCGCAATTCCTTCTCCCAATAGCAGATTAAAAACATCGCGTGCATATTGCGCAATATTCTTATTCAACTCTTCGCCCGCGATCGCAATACTCTTTGCGGTTACCACTCCATTTAAAGAAATAACTGCTACCTCCGTTGTCCCACCCCCAATATTCACAACCATATTCCCAAGCGGACTCGAAATATCCATCCCTGCTCCAATCGCCGCCGCAATTGGCTCTTCAACCACTAAGACCTCATGGGCACCCGCACTCATCGCGGCGTCCCCCACGGCTTTACGCTCAACCTCTGTCACATCTAAAGGGACAGAGATGATCACTTGCGGACGTGGCAAAACCAACGAACGGTCATCGTGCACTTTATCAAAAAAGTAGCGCAACATCTTTTCTGTGACCTCAAAATCTGCGATAATCCCGCGTTGCAACGGACGTGTTACCAAAATATGAGGGGGTGTCTTCCCCATCATGGAACGCGCCTCTTCACCAACGGCTAAGACCCTGCCATTGCGACGGTTCACCGCCACCACAGAAGACTCATTGACCACAATTCCACGCCCTTTTACAAACAAAAGGGTGTTAGACGTCCCCAAATCAATGCCGATCTGTTTGGTAAAGTTACGTAATAACGCGCGCCACATACAGGAGGATCATAGAGAGTTGTAGGCAAGATGGCAAACACCTACATTCTTCGGCTTTCTTCCATCGACACAAACACATATTCCACCACTCCTAAGACCGCAAATAATCCCATGATATTCCACCAAACCAGCAAATTTTGGGCCGATAACGCCAGGGTCGCCACGGCAACAAACGCAAGCATAATCCCATGACGAAAGGAAATGCGCACTTCTCGCATCACAATTTGCTGGCGCTTCAAAAAAAGGACGCGATACAACACCCCTCCCACCGCAATACTCCCCACAAGCGCCGCAAATAAGGTGATATAAAACAAAAAGAGGCCAATCACGCCAGTCTCCACTGGATCCAAGCGAAACAACACCGTAAACCACCCCAACCACGCGAGCACGGTCGTCCCTCCCATGGTCCAAAGGTACACAGGAAATGTCATCCCTGATTTCATGACCCAAGTATACCCGAGAAAGACACAACATGAAACACACGACACAGATCGATACCCTCTTCCCCTCCCCTCTTCATCTAGGGCTCCGTTGGACAAGTATTTTTTCATCCTACAGCTGTCTGAGCAAGGAGCTAAGGCCGTTGCACTCGATTTGCGGTTGCAGGCCTTGGCTCCTACCCCGCATTAAAGCCCTGCGGGGGTGCGAGTTCTGTATGACAAAAAAATACTTGTGCAACGGAGCCCATCGCCTACCTTCATTTATTCACCAACAAAATCTTCTTCACCACCTTCCCTCCCAACGCTCGATTCATATCATTTTGAAAGCGCACCGTTTGCATCTTCAGCTCTTGGAGTGCCGCCCCTGCCCGTGACGCCACCTTCAGCGTCCCTTCTGCAAACGACACCATTTCCACATAGGCCGCCTTCTCCTCTCCCCATAAGCGCACCAGCGAATGATGCGCTTCCTGGAGGACACGCGCAGCCGTAACTTGATCAGCAATACCCGCCGTCTGGATGGCACGGGGAAGAAAACGGCGAATTGGTTCGAGAGACATATCTTATAACTTCCTAAATTCACAGATATTCTTAAAATCACAGAACCGACAGGTGAATGGTTCAGGCGTTGGTTGATAATCAGATCCAAGAATCTCGTCCATACGTGCCTCCAATTTATCCAAGAATTTCTGACGTGCGGGCCCGACCAACGGTTCAACCTCGCGTAATTCCCATTCCATCACGTAAACATACGCCAATCGACCTACCTTCAAACCTCGTTCTTCCAAGGCAATTTGGTAAAGATACAACTGCTCTTTATCTTCTGCCTCCAATGTTTCCTTGGCCGTACCTGTTTTATAATCAAGCACCATCATGGACCCATCCGATAACCGATCAACACGATCAATCTTCCCTTTGAGTGAATGTTGACCCAATACCAAGGTAAAATCTTTTTCAATCTCTACAACGTCCGGAACGGCTTGCGCATAGGCACGACAAAATTGACGCACCGCTCCCCGGCCTTTTTGGTAATACTCGTCATGTCGTACCCGTGTTTCATACCATTCATCAATCCAGGCATCATCCAAGACACGTAGGGCCTCCTCTTCCGTAACACGCAACCCCGCCCCCGTTCCCATGGGTGCCGCCACACGCCCAAACAGATCTCCTTGCACCGCTCGTGTCCGTTCACGATGAAGTTCGAGCACACGCTGAAACGTTAAGTGAACCGACTGACCAAAACTCTTTTGATACGCTCCCAAGACCGGAATGCGATAAATATGGGCAAACTTATATTGCAGTGGGCATTTCCGAAACGCCGCCAGCTGCGTAAAGCTAAAGCGTCGCTTGAGCGGATACAAGCTCTTCTCTTTATACGCCTCTGTCAACGCCACTTCTTCCGGCGGCATAAGCAACTTCGTCACATCTCGCCCAATCACTAATGATTCCGGCACGTCCAATTTTGCCTCGGCCCAAAACGGGGAAGGCTTCTTCGCGCGGGAACCCCCATAATCAGACGCGCCCGTAATCATAAGGGTATCTTTGGCACGTGTCAGCGCCACATACAACAAACGACGCTCTTCCTCTAGATGATGATCCCCTTCTTCTAATTGTTCCTTTACGAGCCCGTCCGGCAATGGAATCGGCTCCGGTCGCGCGCGCGAAGGGAAGCGCTGCTCGACCAATGACACGACGTAGACATGTTTAAATTCCAAACCCTTCGCCGCATGCACGGTCAAAATCTTCACAAGTTCAGGACCAGAATCCGGATCCGTATCCAAGGCTCCCTCTTCCCCACTCTCGATTTCCAAACGTAATTCTTCTAAGAATTCCCGCAACGAAGGATCATTCGAAGCCGCCTCATACCGCTTAATGCGTGAGGCGAACCCATTCAACCACTGCAACGCTTCACGCTTCTCCCGCTCAGGCAGCTTAACGACCATGGCTAAATACCCGGTCTGATCTAACGCCGCCTGCAACATCTTTAACGGCTGGTCCCGTCGTGCGCTTGCTGCCAACTTCTCAACCGTCTCCACCAGTTTACGTAAGATGATCGCTCCTTCATCGCTCACACCCGCTCCCTGACGGTCTCCGCGTGCCACAGATACAACCGCGAACCACAAGGGCATGCCTTTACGATTCGCAAGCTGAACAAGTTCCGCACGATCACCCGCAGACACCGAATAACACGGCAACGCTAAGGCTCGCCACACCGCCGACGACTCGTGATACCCGTCCAACAAAGATAAAAGGGCAATCACATCTAAAATCACCGGCTTGCCATACAATCCGCGCAAAGCCATGAATTGAAATGGGATCCCGTGACGCTCAAAGGCTCGCACAAATGGCTCAGCTCCATCATTCGAGCGCACCAGAATCGCAAAATCATTCCAACCCGTATCCAGCGCCTGTTTCTTCGCCTTAATATCTTCGATGACCGATTCGGCTTCTTCCTCCACACTCGGCGCCCAGACCGTTTCAATCTCCCCGCCTTCCCCACGCTCTGCCAAAAGACGTTTAGATAAGCCCGTATCCTGCAACTTTACTTCTAAGCGATGTGGATCATTCTTCTTAATAAACTCATAGGCACAATCCAAAATCTCTCGCTTAGAGCGATAGTTTTGCGTGAGAGCCACCGTCTTCGCTTCCGGAAAATCATCGCGAAACTGCAAAATATTCGCCAGCGACGCGCCACGAAACTTATAAATAGCCTGGTCATCATCGCCGACCACCGTCAAATTCCGACGTTTACCGACCAACAGCTTCAAAAGCTCATACTGCGCCCAATTCGTATCCTGAAACTCATCCACCATGACATAGGTGAATTGTTGACGATACAACTCCAAAATCATGGGGCGTTCACGAAATAACCGTAACGTTTCTAAAATTAAATCCCCAAAATCCAAACATCCTTCTTCTAATAAGATTTTGCGATACGCAAAATACACATCCGCCAACTCTTGCAGACGCTTACGCTCTCCTTCCGCCGCTTCTTGGTCGACATTCAGCGTTGCTTCCCGCGCAAACGCTAAATATTTCTCTGGGGTCACACCTTCATCTTTCGCACGAGAAATGTGCTGGAGCAACGACCGCAAAAACTTCACCGGATTCCCCAGTGGTCGGTAATGATCCAACGGCAACTCGGTAAATCGACGTTTCAGGAGCAACCACGCATCCGTCGTCGATAAGACCCGAAACTGGTTAGGCAATCCAATCTCTAAGGCATGCGCTTCTAAAATCCGCTGACAAAACCCATGGAACGTCGAGATCCAAAAATCATACGTCCCGGTCGATAACAACCCTAAAATACGATCCTCCATCTCCCCCGCCGCCTTGTCAGTAAAGGTGAGCGCCAAAATATTCGCCGTCGTACATCTCTCCTCTTTATGTTCTGCGTTTTGATTTAAAAGATACGCATACCGTTTCGTCAAAACCGTCGTTTTGCCCGTCCCTGCCCCGGCCACAATCAAAAGCGGGCCATTCGTATGTGTCACGGCCTGGCACTGCGCCTCATTTAGTCCCTCTAGGAGCTCTTCTCTCATGTTCGGATCATGCCTAAGAAACCCAGGAATGAAAAGGTGCCGCTCTTACCCCATCCTGAGCTGCTTACGCAACACCTTCCAATCCTTGATCGTCTGCGCAACCAGCCCCCAAAATTTGGGGGAATGGTTAAACTCTTTTAAGTGGCAAAGTTCGTGCACAATCAGATAATCACGTAATTCAGGGGATAAAAACACAACTCGATAACTAAACATGAGCGCCCCTTTACGCGAACAACTCCCCCACCGTGTCCGCGCATTCCCCACCGATACGCGCTTTGGCACAAATCCGTAGAGCGCCGAAAAATGCGCCACGCGCTCCTTTACGAGCTCAAGCGCCGCTTGCTTCTGCTGTTTATACTCAGTTAGAGAAGGAGCAGGCGCCACCCGTACCCGCGTCCGCATCTTCTCTCGCTGCGCTTCAATCCAAGCCTGCTTCTGCATCACAAAACGCTCAATGATAAAGACCGGCACCGATTTCGCCGCCGACACAATAATTTCCCCGTCAGAGCGCACGGCTAACCGGATCGAACGCATCCCGGTTCGCCTCCGTAACGTATAGGTCACAGGCGTCCCTCTTCAATCGCCATCCGAATCCGTCGCATAAGCTCCAAATAAAACCGCACATTCACCATCGTGGCTAAACGCAACCCCAACATCTCATCCACGCTAAACAAATGTCGTAAGTACCCCATGGTGTAACGCGACAACTCTTCATCGACAGAAGTCTCACCTGCAGATACGAGCCGCTCGGTGCTTCCTTTCCATTTCTCATTGGTAATTTGAACCTTTTCGTAAAAATCTGGACGAGTCAGATCATCATGGACAAACCGATAAAGACTTCCATGGCGCGCATTGCGGGTAGGCAAGACACAATCCAACATATCAATCCCCCGTTGCACATAGCCGACAATCTCGTGCGGCTGTGCCCCTCCCATAAAATAGCGCGGTTTATCCGCCGGTAATTCCTCACGCAGCGCGTCTAGCACCGCACAGGCCTCTTCAAATGGCTCTCCGACCGATAATCCTCCCACGGCATACCCATCAAAACCAATCTCCCGCAATTCTTGCGCACTGCGTCGACGCAGAT
>CAZTQP010000019.1:0-3173 GCA_964615825.1 uncultured Gammaproteobacteria bacterium | reverse complement strand
GCATACCCATCAAAACCAATCTCCCGCAATTCTTGCGCACTGCGTCGACGCAGATCCACTTCCGTTCCCCCCTGAATAATTCCAAACAGCTTCGCGCCTGGATTGAACGAGCCTTCGCGTAACGCCTCAAACGCCTGCTTAGACCGTTTGGCCCAGGCCGTTGTGAGTGTGAGAGCCTGTTCCAATTTAGGACGGGTAGAGGGAAGCTCCGTACACACATCCAAGACCATACAAATATCACTCCCAATCGTACGCTGGATCTCCATGCACAATTCTGGCGTCAGCATCATCTTGGCCCCATCAATATGGGATTGGAACGCGACCCCCTCATCCGTTAATTTCCGCAATCCAGACAAACTAAAGACTTGAAATCCGCCAGAATCCGTAAGCAGCGCCCCATTCCAGTCCATCATCTTATGCAATCCCCCAAAAGATTTGAGGACATCGACACCAGGCCGCAACCACAAGTGATAGGTATTCGAAAGAAGGATCGGCGAACCTAACCGTTCAATGTCAAACGACGAGAGCGTCTTCACCGCACCGCGCGTCGCAATCGGCATGAAAAACGGGGTCTGTAAGGCTCCATGCGGCGTCTCAAGGACTCCGCGTCGAGCCTGTGACCGGGAGGAAGATGACGTAAGCGTAAACATACAAAAAACATTCTACACAACAAAGATGATCATTATTGCAGCTCTTCCTTCTTTTCTTTGAGATAAGCTAATAATTCCTCTAATACATTCAACGTGGTCTTAAACGGCGTTTCAATAATGAAGTCAAAAAAGAGAACAAGAATATTAATCCGCGATACTTGCACCGATAAATACTGGCCCGCCCGCAAAATGGGTAGCATGAACAGGTCGAGGAGCGCGGCCTTGAACGAATCTTTTTCTCGTAATACGACGTACTCTCGTGCGCCAACCCGCAAACGATACGCAAAGAAACTCACGACGCACAGGAAGAATAGGAAGATCGCCGTACTCACCCAGGTAAACCCTAACATGTAGAGACCCGTGATGACTAACCCAAAGGTAAGACAAAAGGCTAAGACATAGACCGCTCCAAACCCAAACCTCCCCCATGCCCCACGCTGACGAGGAAGCTTAATCTCTCTTCCTTTAAACCCTCCCTCCGCCAACAGCTCTTCCACCGCGCGTACAATCCGATCCGTATTATCCTTCCCGGGCACGCGGATAAATAATCCCACCACCCACATGATAAGCGGCGGAAACAGCACATTAATGCTTAAGGCCAATACATGCACCTGATTATACAGGAGTCGCTCAAACGGAAGCTCGATCGCAAATGCCAAGAGCATTTTACTCATGAACAAATAAATGATCGAACGCCACGTCCCACTTTTTAGACGGGTACGAGATAATTGATAACGACGATCCGCAATTTTTACGACTTGTTGCTTTAAAGCGGGGGTTAATTCTCTCAATCCTTCTGTTAACGCGGGCTTTTCTTCAAATGATTCACGTAAAAACAAGAGAGCAACTCCCCATGGCTTGACTGCCGCTAAAAACTTCTGACCTAGCGGATGTGAAATCTGCTTGTCCATCTCCGCATGGACTTTAAGCATACGGGCTGCAACCTCCGTAGGTTCCCCCAACCATTCTGAGGGACGCATCCAGGCCGAACAATAAAAGCGAATAAGACGATAGGCAATCATCTCATTATCCGCCTTAAACAAAACACGATGGCAGGCAATATACACCTGCAGCCGACGCGTCGTTTCCTCTAATTCATCATCCTTAATACGAATACGTTCCCCCACACGCTCAAACAAAAACTCAGCCATGGATCTCGATTGGCCTCGATCCCCCAGCAATTCCTCTAACTCAGCCGCTACCAAAGACAAGATCCATTCTTCATGACGCAATCCCCCTAATTTTTGGTCACTGACAACAAAAAACTTGGCGATCACGGGTGCCACTTCCTCGACCAAGGATTCTGGCAAGGTCTGGTTGGGGAGATACTTGGCCGCAATCAGCTCTCGAATCAAGTGCAAGGCCACGGACGTCGCATCGCGGTCAAACAAGGCTCGACGCTTTACAATCCGCTCAATCGCCGCCTTGCGCACAAGATGCTCATCTTTATAGTCGATCGCATTGCGCACCTTCTCATAAAGAGAAGACACACGGCTCACCGCCGCGTGTACATTGATTCGGGTATCTTCCGAAGAGGCTTCGGGCATCGGCCGCGGAGCAATCGCCTCCAACAACCGGGACACAATCTCAGGGGAAAAAGCGGTCATTTGCCGATAGGATAGCCCAATTGCGGGAATTTGTCACGTTGCCCCACCCGATTTTCACCCTTACGGATAAAGGCGCTTAAATATAAAAAACCTCTAAAAAACACAAAACCTCTGCGAGAGAGGTAAGGGAGGAGCAAAAGAGGAAGGAACGAGACCGCGTCTCACCGAACCGGTCGGTGGACGAGCAGGTCGACACCGCCCGGGAAAAATGTAGGCTGAGGCAGGAAGATCAGCTGCGGTTCGGACTCGGGGGCATAGTGGACGCACAGGATCCGATGAGCGAGAATCGGGTGTCCGGTGAAGAGGGCGCAGTTGATCGTATGCAGACCGCGCTCAGAAGGGACGGTAGGGTGACTGGCACGGAACACGATCAGCTCAGCCGGTCCCGAAGGTTCGAAGCCGTTGGAACGCAGCTCCGAAACGGCATCCCGTACCAGGACATTGGACTTCACCTTCACCAGGTGAAACAGACGGGGAAAGGATGCCTCTCGAAGGGCCAGAGCGAGAGCCGTATCGAGAAAAGGGATATCGTGGTCGAGGTAGCCGTACCCACCCGCCGCGATAAGCGCACGCACGTCGCGCTCCGCAGGCGGAGCTACCTGGAACTCCGGAGAAACAGAACCGATGGAGCCTTTACTCATGAGCCACCTCTTAAAACCTCGTAAAAACTTGCGGGATGGCAAGCCAGAAGAGGTCTGTCGTAATAAGAAATTACTAGAGCTATGATCTTTGTCAAGATAAAAGCAATCAGCCCATTATTTAAGGGTTTTGACCCGCCTCTTGCCCTTTAGAGCCATTTTCTATACAATCTGCCTACTTTGGGTTTCCGAAGCGCTTCATGGGACTGTAGCTCAGTTGGTAGAGCAGTGGCCTTTTAAGCCAACGGTCGTGGGTTCGATCCCCACCGGTCCCACCA
>CAZTQP010000018.1:9268-18370 GCA_964615825.1 uncultured Gammaproteobacteria bacterium | reverse complement strand
CCCACAGGGTCTCGGCGCCCCTCCTCAAAGCGCTTCGAACACACTCTCTCTAAAGGGTGTGTTTTCGCGTTTAGGGGGAAATGCAAAAGACGAAACGCGTAGCATCAATCAAATCACCTCCTCACCCCCCCTCCACCATCTAGGGCTCCGTTTGTTTGTTCTTTTTTCTTGAACTGCTGTCTGAGCAAGGAGCTAACACCGTTGCGGTCGAATTGCTGTTGCAGGTGTTGGGTCCGGTCCGCCATAAATAGCTGTGGCGGAATGCGAGTTCAGTTCAAGAAAAAAGAACAAACAAACGGAGCCCATCGCCTATATATCACTATCCAATCCCTACTCGCTCATAGATTACCGTTTAGGTTCTTGGAACTCCTCCCCTAACCCCTCCTCGCCGGAGGAGGGGAACTCTGGAATACCCGTTAGGCGGCGAGATCCCTCACTGCGTGTGACTCCGTTCGGGATGACAAGGAGAGAGGCGGCGGGAAAAGAGGGATACACAAAACCCCTCTTGCGAGGGGTTTTGATGAGGCTTGGATGGTCGCTTACGCGGCCATTTGCATGCCTGGTTGTTCGTCGAGGCGCATCACGTTGACGGCGCGAGGACCCTTGTCAGAGTCTTCCGTGTCGAAGGAAACCATGTCGCCGACGCGAAGGTCGTCGAAGGCTACGTTCATAAGGGCGGACGTGTGAAAAAATACGTCCTTGTCTGCGCCTTCAGGGGTGATGAATCCAAAACCCTTGTCGGTGATGCGTTTTACAACTCCATTCATAGAATGTGGGAGCTAAGTGAATAATCCGCAAATGTAGGCCTGCGTGCGGAAGTTCAAAGACTCTCCACCTCGGGCTCGTTTGCTAGAAAGCAATATAGCACAATGCTCAGAAAAAGGGAAGAGGGGGTGGTACAAGAGGCGAAATCATGCTACAAACCGGGCATGAGAATTGGGATCGTTGGGGCAGGCGCCGCTGGCATGATGGCTGCGGTAGCTGCATTGGAAACGCACCCGCGCGCGGAACTTTTTTTATTAGAAAAAAATGATGGATTGGGCAAAAAGGTGATTATTTCTGGAGGGGGACGCTGTAATGTGACGACCGGGATTCGCGATGTGCGTGTGGTTCTCACGAAATATCCGCGCGGGGGTAAGTTCTTGTCTTCGTCCATGTACCACTTCCCTCCTCAAGCCGTATATGACTGGTTCGAAGCGCATGGCGTGCCCTTGAAGACGGAAGAAGATTTACGCGTCTTCCCACAATCGAATAATGGAAAAGATATTGTCGGGGTGTTTGAACGATTGTTTCGTGACTCAAAGGTTCGGGTGTATTTAAAAACGAGTGTATCGTGCGTCGCAAAACGTAACGATCAATTCGTCCTTACACTTAAAGACCAAGAGGAACCACTCGTTGTCGACAAACTCATCTTAACCACGGGTGGACAAGCGTATCGTCAAACCGGTTCAACCGGTGATGGGTACGCGTTTGCTCAGACGCTAGGCCATACCAGCACACCCCTCGCCCCAAGCTTGAATGCGTTTTATACGCGCGAGACTTGGCCGCATACGTTATCCGGCTTGTCATTCGAGCAAGCCAAGTTTGTGGCGGAGCGTGATGGTCGACCATCCTTCACCGGTCCATTTTTATTTACGCATAAGGGCGTGAGTGGGCCAGCCGTGTTTGCATTGTCCGCACAGGTGGCCTTTGAGACATATGATGCAACGCGTCCCCTCCTCATCTATCTCGATTTGTTTCCGCAACAGACACATGAACAACTGCTCGCTGAATTGATCACGTTCATAAAACAACACCCGAAGAAACAATTCGTAACGGTATTAGGAAATTTAATTCCTAAATCTCTCGCACAGGTGACGTGCGAGGAACGATCCATTCCTCTGACAAAACATGCCGCAGAGGTCAGCAAGAAAGATCTATTTGGATGCAGCTTATGGCTCAAGCAGATTCCTTTACATGTGATTGGACGTGGAGCGGGTGATGAATTTGTGACCGCCGGTGGGATTCCTTTAGATGAAGTTGATCCGGCGACAATGGAATCAAAAATTTGTCCAGGGCTATTTTTTGCCGGGGAACTATTGGATGTAGATGGATACACGGGTGGCTTTAATTTGCAGGCCTCCTGGGCGACGGGAAGATTGGCGGGAGAGAATGCGGCGGGGTAATCACCTATAAGGTTCCTAAGTCTAATGTCTGGTCAAAATGGATTTGGCTGACGAAGTCCGGCGTATGACTCACGAGGATGAGCGTGCCTTGGTAGGCTTCGATGGCTTTGGCGATGATGGGAAGATGGCGGAAGTTGATATGGTTGGTTGGTTCGTCGAGTATGAGGAGGCCAGGACGTTGCAAGACGAATTGCGCGAAGCACAGCAAGCCTTTTTGCCCTTCGGACAGGGATCCAACTTTGTTTTTTAAGAGGTTGGAGGTAATCAAGAATTCAGACGCGACGGCGCGTAAGCCTTCATTGGATGGGATTTCCATGACAGATTCGAGCGCGGCGTAGGCGGTGTCATCAAAGTTGAGACCAGAAAAATCTTGGCGATAGTAGCCAACTTTTACACCTTCGCCGATTTTAATCCCTGGGTCTTCTTGGGCTGCGATGGCTTTGAGGAGCGTGCTTTTGCCGATGCCGTTTGGCCCGGCAATCAATAAGCGGCGGCGTTTACGTAAAACAATATCGACGTCGACACGGACAGGTTCGTGTTTTTTTAAAATCGAGAGTGAGGTCATGGTGACGACGGCTTCGCTATATTCTTGGGCGGGGATGGTAAAGTCGCGAATGGTCTTGTCATCACGACGAACATCCACCATCTCATCTTCGGCTTCTTCAATCTGGTCTCGTAATTTGCTGGCGAGCTTACGCATTTTTCCTCCCTTGTTGGCAAAGAAGTTGACCTTGTCTTTACGGTCTTGGATATCTTTCAAAAGACGTGCGTTTTGCATGCGTTCGCGTTCTAAGCGCGCCGCAATTTCTTCGACCACGTCGAAATAGTTGCCGACGTATTGCTCCATTTTGTGGGTGTAGACATCTAAGTGGAGCACGCCTTCGGTAAAGGCATTTAAGAAATCCGCATCGTGGGAAATGACGACGACCGTTTTTGGGTACATGACAAGGAAAGACGTCAAGTGATCGATGCCATCACGGTCGAGGTTGTTGGTGGGTTCATCCAATAATAAAATATCTGGCTCTTGGATAAGGGCATAGGCTAGCAACAAACGCGCCTGTTGGCCGCCGGAAAAATCTTTGATTTTTTTGTCTAACGGAGCATGGAGGTTGACCGTTTCAAGGACGTTCTTAATCTGGCCGTCCAAGCTGTATGGCACCTCTTTAAAGGCGTGGGCAAAGAACTCGCGCACAGTATTTTCCATGTGTTCACGCGCCATAACCTGAAGACCGATGGCAACGGTCGCATCTTTTTGGACGTGGATTTGGCCTTCGTTGGGCTTGTAAACACCTGTAAGTAACTTAAAGATGGTGCTTTTGCCCGCGCCGTTTTGGCCCATGAGGGTGATTTTGGCATTTTCGCGGATGGAAAAACTCGCTTCATCCAAAATAGGATGGTCTTCGTCGTGATGAAAGACGACCTTATCAAAGCGGATAAGGACATTGCCGTGGTCGGTAGCCATAAAGAGCCAATAGTAAACCAGAAAAAAAGGACTTTTGCAACCTCTGTACCGGAGATCGGGAGGGAAGATGACAAACCGCGGTTATGCGTCTAGGATGCCTATTATCTATGCAATTGCCTAAGCGCCGGTCTCAGATGCTCAAAAAACGGGATGATAGCCAAGAACGGTTTTATATTACCGCCACAGGATTAGAAAAATTGAAACGTGACTTGGTGCAACTAAAGGCTGATTTGCCGAAAATGGCGGATGATTTGGCGCGCGCGATTGCCATGGGGGATTTGAGTGAGAATGCTGAATACACCGAAGCCAAGGCGCGCCTCAGCCGAGCACATGGTCGGCAATTTTCTTTGGACGAGCGGATTAAGAATGCGATTATTATTAATGAAGCTGAAAGCGATGGAGCCGTACGCTTAGGGGTGACGGTGACCGTGGAAGTCAACGGCAAACAAAAAACCTTTCAGATCGTTGGGCCGGCGGAAGCGAATCCGTCACAAGGACGCATTTCGCTCGTGTCCCCTCTTGGAAAGGAATTGATCGGGAAGAATCCTGGCGACATCGTGAACGTGCAAACAGAGGCGGGCGTGACGGTCTATAAAGTGATAGCGATTGAGTAAGACTCTATTTTCGAGCAAAACACCGACCATGTGGCCGGTGTTTTGCTCTTAAGAAAATCTTAGTACCGATACTGTTCTGGCTTAAACGGTCCCTTGTGGTTGATGCCTAAGTATTTTGACTGCTTATCGGTGAGGGTAGTGAGCTTGACGCCAAGCTTAGCCAAGTGGAGTCGTGCCACTTCTTCATCCAATTCTTTTGGCAACGTATATACTTTCCCACGTTCGTACTTCCCATCATTTGACCACAACGCGATTTGGGCGAGCGTTTGGTTCGTAAATGAAGTACTCATCACAAAACTTGGATGGCCATGCGCATTGCCAAGGTTTACTAAACGTCCTTCAGATAAAAGGATAAGACACTTCCCATCTGGCCAGATGAATTTGTCGACTTGTGGCTTAATGGTTTCACGTTTGATGGTGGATTGTTCAAGGAGCCAAGCGACCGAGATCTCGCTATCGAAGTGACCGATGTTACACACGATCGCGCCGTCCTTCATCGCACTCATATACTCACCTGTAATCACATCGCAGCAACCGGTAGCCGTCACAAAAATATCACCGATTGACGCGGCTTCATCCATCGTCACGACTTCATAGCCTTCCATGGCGGCTTGCAGGGCATTGATGGGATCGATTTCGGTAACGAGCACACGGGCACCAAAGCCATCCATGCTTTGAGCGCAGCCTTTCCCTACGTCGCCATATCCGGCCACGACCACGACTTTCCCAGCAATCATCGTATCGGTCGCGCGCTTGATGCCGTCTGCCAAACTTTCACGACAGCCGTATTTGTTATCGAATTTTGATTTGGTGACCGAATCGTTGACGTTGATGGCAGGTAGTTTGAGCGTTCCCTGCTCCATCATCTGGTAAAGACGATGGACACCGGTTGTCGTTTCTTCAGAAACTCCTTTAATGTCTGCTAGCATTTCAGGATGTTTTTCATGGACGAGAACCGTTAGGTCTCCGCCATCATCCAAGAGCATGTTTGGCCCTTTGCCATCGGCAAACTTCAAACTTTCTTCGACACACCACCAATACTCCTCTTCAGACTCCCCTTTCCAGGCAAAGACCGGGATACCTGCAGCGGCAATCGCAGCAGCGGCGTGATCTTGTGTCGAGAAAATATTACAGCTGCTCCAGCGAACCTCGGCCCCGAGTTCGATAAGGGTCTCGATAAGGACAGCTGTCTGGATGGTCATGTGTAAACAACCAGCGATGCGTGCGCCTTTGAGAGGTTTATGTACGCCGTGTTGCGCGCGTAAGGCCATGAGCCCTGGCATTTCTTTTTCTGCCAAAATAATTTCTTGTCGACCCCAGGGGGCGAGAGAGATATCGGCGACTTTGAAGGAAGTGGACATACAGGATTGGTGTAAGGGATTAGGAATTAGGCAAAAGGAGAAGCTCACCGTATTGCTGTTCGTATCTCTGGCAAAATTCTTCTTTCGTGAATTGATAGGCTTGCGTCCCTCGCGTTTCTACGACGTAGGTGGCGAGGACAGCTCCCATTTGAGCGCAGGTCTTTAGGCTCTTTCCTTGTTCGTATCCGACTAAGAAGCCCGCGCGGAAAGCATCCCCCGCTCCCGTTGGATCGAGACACGTTCCGGCAGGACAAGCGGAGACGCGTATCGATTGACCATCTGAGGTTTGGATGAGAGACCCTTCTGCTCCTAGCGTTGTCACCAATAATTTCACTTTGGTTAAAAGATCCGTGACAGAAAAGCCCGTTCGATCCGTCAAAAGCTTCATCTCGTAATCATTCGCCATGACTGCCCATGCTCCTTCTACGCCTTCGCGCAATTCTTCTGGTGTGCACAAGGTAAGGGCTTGACCTGGATCGAACACAACCTTTGCTCCCAAGTCTTTTGCTTCGCGAAGGTGCGTTACCATGACCGCGGGAGGATTAGGACTCACAATTACGAGCGATGGTACGTGGACAATATTTTTTAAAGAAATACGGACTGCTTCTGCTAAAGGTCCTGGGAAAAATCCACTGATTTGATTATTAGAGGCGTCCGTAATAATGTGGGCCGCTGCCGTAAGAGTAGAAGGCGCTCTATGAATATACTCTATAGAAAGCCCCACTGCTCGTAACCGTTCTGCATACGGATCTCCATCAGAGCCTAAGGCAGAGACAATCAAGGGACTCTCCCCCAGTGCACGCATCGCGTAGGCAATATTACCCGCCGTCCCTCCCCAGCCCCGCTCTAACGAGCGGACAAGAAAAGACAAACTTAAATTATGCAGCTGGTCTGGCAACAGATGGTCAGAAAAACGATCAGGAACATCGAGGATGTAATCGTAGGCTAAGGAGCCTGAAATCAGGATAGACATTGCGCGCCATCATAGCAGGCCAGGAAAAGAGAGCAAGCGCCATCTATTCCAAATCTAACCCACGCGTAGGCTGCATAACGGCTTGAGGATTTTGCTTCCAGGCATCAGAAACATCGGCATAGAGCTCAAGTTCATTACCATCAGGATCGCGAATATAGATACTATGTGTTACTCCATGGTCCCCTGTCCCTAGAACTGCCACTCCTTGCTGCTGTAAGTAGGCATAGGCTTCCTTGGCAGCTTCAGGGCCATCTCCAATCTTAAATCCGATGTGATACAAGCCCGGCTTTGGAATATAAGACGCTTCTCGTGTGCCACCGACTTCTATCAACAATAGTTCATGGTGGGTGCGTCCAGACGAAAACGCGGCCGCCCCACCACCACGATGGATTTCTCGAAAGCCAAGCGTGTCGCGATAAAAGTTTGCTGACCGTTCCAGATCAGATACATAAAGAACGACATGTCCCAATTCTTGAACGTGCATATTTTTGTAGGTTAACTCGTGCGTTTTCCCTGCATCAGCATTTCCACCGCATGTTCGAGTGAACCAGCCGGGGTCACCTGACCTCCATTTACAAAGAAGATTTCATCTGCCTCCTCAATCGTGTTTAGACGATGGGCGATGATGACTTTGACCGTATCTTTTGGGAGTTGCTTGATGACTTGTTCCAGCTTTTGTTCGGTAATGGTATCCACGTTGGCCGTTGCCTCATCCAAAATCAAGACAGCGGGCCGACGAAGGACGGCACGCATGAAGGCGATAAGTTGACGTTCACCGACACTGAGGCCATCTCCTCCACTTGTTACAGGAGTCTCTAAACCTTTTTCGAAGGATTGGATGAGCGACGTAAGACCGGCCTCCTGGATTGCCTGCGTTAATTGCTCGGCAGAGTGTTGTTGGTAACGATCGTTACCATAGACAAGATTTTCGCCGATGGTTCCGCTGAAGAGAAAGGGTTCCTGCAAGATAAATCCAATTTTCTCTGCTCGCTCGGCTGGAGAGTAAGAACGAATATCTCGCCCATGAAGGGAGATCATCCCTTCCGTTGCGTCGTATAAACGTGCCATAAGGGAGGCGGTCGTGGTCTTCCCTCCCCCAGTTGGCCCCACGAGTGCGTAGGTCTTGCCTTTTTCTAAAGTAAACGAGACATTTTTAATAACTTCTTTGCCATCAGGATAACGAAACGCGACATTTCTGAAGGAGAGGACGTTGCCATCGTCATTTATCGTTAACGCCTCTGAGGCAGGGATGGTTTCTAGATCTGTTTTCAACGCCAAGATTTCTGAGACACGCTCCCAACCCGCCAGGGCAACTTGAAAACTGCTCCAGAGTGCGGCTAACTGTCGTAACGGTGTATAGAAGTTATGGATGTACGCGAGAAAACTGATCAGGAGACCGAGCGTAAAACTTCCTTGCGTGATGAGATAGATGCCGTACGCAAGTACGATCAATTGAGCAAGGTTGGCTGATAGGCCATACAAAGGTGTAAAAATAGCATTCGCCAAACTTGCCCGCATGGAAGTCACATAGGTGGACTCATTCACTTCTTGGAATCGTTTACGGAAATAATCGCGGCGATTGAACGCCACAATGACTTTGAAATTTTGTAAACTTTCTTGTATTTCACTGCTCATGCCTCCAACGCTTTGTAAATTGCGCGTATTTTGACGTTTTATCCAAGGGGAAAGGAGCTGAGTCAATACCAATAAGAAAGCGGCCGGTGCCAGAGCCGCTAAACCCAACCGTCCATGGATACTTAACAAGAAGATACCAGCGCCAAGCATAATAAAGAGACTTCCCACCAATTGCATCAACGATTGCGAGAAGAACATGTTGAGTTTGTCCGTGTCGTTGTTGATACGTGAGATCAAATCGCCTGCTTTGTTTTGTGTGAAGAAGGCGACAGGTAATTCCTGCAATTTGGTAAAGATAGCGTTGCGCAATTTGAACAGGACGCGCTGTCCCACCCCTCCCATCCAACGCGTCTGCACATAGCCACTCACGAGTGCCAAGAGATAAACGATGAGGAGAATCCCTCCGTACATCAATACGCCTTGATACTGCTTTGTCTGTACATAGGTATCAACGGCGTGGCCGATGAGGAGCGGTGCACAAATATTAAGCGCGGCATTAAGAAAAATACCTACAAAGGCAATGGCCAATGCCCGCTTCTCATCGGCAAGAAGCTGGCTCAGGTTTTGCCAGAGAGTTTTCCAAGGGCGTTCGACTGGCTCAGCCTCACTCGGCTTATTCTTGAGGGTGTAATTCATAGTGACTGGTGCTGCGTTGCGAATGGTAAACCTGCACGTATTCAGGCGAAGTTGTTAAGAGTTCTTGGTGCGTACCCTTAGCCAACACCTCTCCTTCCATGAGGAAAATGATTTGGTCATAGTCTTCCACGGAAGAGATCTTCTGCGTCACGGAGACGAGGGTTAATTGAGGATAGTTTTTCTGAAGGTTGGCAATAATCTTTTGCTCGGTAGGCGCATCGACACGAGCCGTAAAATCATCCAAGAAGAGAATGGT
>CAZTQP010000018.1:6817-9168 GCA_964615825.1 uncultured Gammaproteobacteria bacterium | reverse complement strand
AGTCCGAGCCGGCGATAGAACGCTTCTGAGGTGTAGGCGCCAATCGGATGTCCATCATATAAAACAGTTCCACTCGTGGGCGGAAGGAGACCCGTTAATACATAGAGAAGCTGGGTTTTTCCCGCGGCGGTTGGACCGATGATAGCCATGCGTTGACCAGGGAGAATCTCGAACGATACTTCTTTTAAGACCGAGCTCTCTCCATACGCAAGCTTCACCCCTTGCACAGAGATCCTTCCTTGGAGAGACGCCTCGATTGTTCCTGTATGGGTAACAGGTGGCAAATTAAGTACTTGAGAAATACGCTCATAGGAAGCGGATGCCTGTGCGATCAAGTTACTCATGAAGCCAATGATCAGGATAGGGAAGATCAAAAGCGCGATGTAGGTTGTGAAGGCGGCGAATGACCCGAGACTCATACTCCCTAATACCACAAACCTGCCTCCTAAAACCAAAATAATGAGCATGGCAATGTTCGCTAAAAAGGTGATCATCGGGATCATGCCGGCGAATAACCCGAGGATACGATAGCCAAGATCGCGCGCCTTCGTATTGGCTGCGAGGAATTTTTGGTACTCCCCCTCTGTGGCGTGCAAGACACGGATGAGCGAGGCGCCAAGGATGCTTTCATTAATGACTTTATTTAACCAATCGATGACTTCACGGCTTGAAATAAAAAGTTTGCGGACCTTTCCAAATACGACAAAGAACGTTCCTGCAATGAACGGTAAAATGCTCAAGACCGCCAAGGCTAAGCGGAAATTGATCGTAAGCAAGAGAATGCTTGCCCCCACAATGATACAGATGGAGGAGACGATGGAAGAAACGGCTTGCGAGACAAATAATTTAATTGAATCGACATCGGCGGTAAGGTTTGTCAGCAATTTTCCTGGTTGAGCGGTGTGGATCGCCGTGTATCCCTGGACAGAGATCGTGTTAGACACCTTTTGGCGTAGGTCACGAGCGACACGCTCAGCTACATACGTCTGCACAAGGAATTGCAAAGAAGTGAAGATAAAAATCCCGACAGAAATCAACAAAAACTCCTCCACGACTGTTTTAAGAACGAGGGTGTTACTTGCATAGGCATCCATCCCATTCGCAACGAGTTTAGGGAGCACTAAGTTTAACCCGTTACTCAGTAAGGCAAAGACGATGAGAAAGCCTACAAGTGTTGCGTAAGGGCGCAGCAACGCGAATACGCTTGGCTTTTTAGCTACAGGTTGGACGGTTTGTTTGGAGTTTTCCATACGGTCTGGAGATGGCTTACAATCTTCTCTTGGATGAACTGAAGGGATTGCAGGTCTTTTTCGCTGAGAGATTCAAACAGCTCCGCTAAGATCGTAAAGCAGTGTTTTTTTGCCAACAACAAGATTTTCTTGCCCGCGGGCGTGAGAGATAATTCTGTTTTACGACGGTCTTCTGTGTCTTTCTTGCGCGTCACGAGTCCTTCTTCGCTTAAACTGTTGACGAGCTGCGTGGCGGCGCTCGAAGTCATGCGGAATCGTTGCGCGAGATCTTTAATCGTTTTTGCGTCTTCATGCGCAATAGCGATCATGACAGATAGCCGGGTGTTGGTAGGGACGCCCTCGGGCATAGGTTCGCGACGCTGACGGTAGGCCCTCCAACGGGTGATGGCCTCCATGGTTTGAAAGAGTTTTTCCAAGCGTTCTTGTCTATTCATATGAGAATGGAAAAATAGTTAAGCATCTTACAATACTAGGCAGAATTTGGACATGTGTCAAGCGATATGAGCCCTTGTTCTTTTTTCTGCATTGACACCCTGTGTGAGCGCTCTATAGTAAAAGAAGCGGTTCATTCACTGGCGATGTCTCTATGTCTTTTCCTATCTTACGTTCTCTCCCGCTAATAGCTCTCCTCGCCGTCGGAAGTGGCATCGTGTATGCACAAGCACAATCAGATAACCGAGAGGTCGTTGAATTATCCGTTCCTTATGTATCTCAAGTTCCAGATGGTGAATGGGTCAAGCCTTGGGACCAAGCCTGCGAAGAAGCAAGTATCACGATGGTAGAAGGATACTTTGCGCAGACCCCACCTCTCTCATTAGACGCCTCTAAGCAAAAAATGCAAGCGATGATAGACTGGGAAGATCAGACCTGGAAGAAGAATGATGACACTGATGCCGATGAAACGTTGGCGTTGATTGAAGCCATGTCCTCATTTGAAGCACAGGTTAAGCGCAATCCAAGCGTAGAAGATATTCAAGCAGAGTTACGCGCTGGGCGACCCGTGATCTTTTTTGTGAACATGTACCAGCTCTACCGAGAAACGGATAAAGGCGATTCATTCCATGTCGGTGTGATCACGGGTTTTGATGAAGATAAGAAAGA
>CAZTQP010000018.1:0-6717 GCA_964615825.1 uncultured Gammaproteobacteria bacterium | reverse complement strand
CACTCTCTTTCCGAGCCTCGGCTCTCGTTCGTTCGTATCACACTCCAACGAAAAAAACAAGGGCTAGATATCCGTCTAGCCCTTGTTTTTGCTTTTATTCCTCTTATTTCTTCCAAAGGTACTTAGCTGTACGCCAGACGTATTTGACAATGATGAGGAGGATGAAGAAGTAGATGACGTACTGGATGGCCAAGAAGAACAAGGCTACGAGAGTGATACTCAAGTCCTGGGCGATCTTGTTAAGATCTTGGACGAATTCACGTAAGGCATTTTTCCAGGACTGTTTTAGACCATCTCCATCCAGATAGTTGTTTTCGTAGATCGCTAATGAAAAGTACGTGTATTCAAGACGGTCAAGCTGGTCTGCTTTGGCGCGAGAGAGACGATCGAGCTGTTCATTAATATTGATGCGTTCTTGGGTTAAGCGCTCAATGATCTGTAATTTGCTTGTGATGATGTTGGAGAGGCTGTTTGCATCTTGCGCACGGATGGCGACGGCGGTGATTTCATCATACGCCTTGGTCGCGTCTTCTAAGGTCTTTTCTACGGTTGCTTTCTTTTTTTGCAAAATGTCTACCTCACTGGTGAAGTCATCGATGGTGCGTTTAATGGTTTGGGTGTTTTCTGATAAATCCTTTGGCTCTAAGGCTTTTACATACGCCAATACATCTTCGACGCGTGCACGCTCTACCTTAAACGTGTAATCACAGTTGTGGTCGGATTGATGAGCGTTTTCGAACACGACATAGGTAGCCGCTTTTAACGCAATCACCTTACCACACGTTTCTTGCAAGCGGCTTGTTTCGATGACGCCATGATAATTTCTTACTTCGTAGGCTTCTGCTTCGTTGCCGGCACTCGTCGGACTTGGAGGCACGAGAGGGACGGAGGGATTAATGTTTCGCACTGATAATTCTGCCATGGCACTGTCCGCCGAGCCGCCTGCCATTTTTCCGTAATAGTCTTGCGGAGCAGGATACCCCGCCGTCGCAGAGCCGCTGTATCCTAAGCGTTGCATCGGAGAGAAAGAGGAGAAGGTGGACCCAAATAAACGACCGACAAAAGCTAGCACGATGATCGCCACTAATCCAACGCCTACGAGCTTGAGGATGTGGACCTGTTTGGTATTTAACTGGTTTAAGAAGTTCATATACGGGGAGTATAGCAAATGCGACCAAAAACCCCATCATGCGGATGGGGTTTTTGTGGATCTCTAGGTTTTTACACGTTCAAGGCGCGGATGATTGCGTCGAGCTTGGAATTGATTTCCTTTAATTGGTCGCGGTACGGGTCGCCATTCACAGCTAGACGGGCGGCGCGAGGGGCGTCGAAGCGGTCGCCGGATCCTCCTTCGGACTTGCCAAAACAGGCGCGGCAGAAAATAGGCTTTTTTCCGTTTGGTTTAAACGGCACTTCGCAGCGCTGACCACAGTCATCACAGGTGGCAGAGTGCATTTCTGGGGTGCGGTCACCGCCACGTTCCCATGGCTTGCTCCCACCCCCAAAACGGCTTCCCCCGCGACTGCCTCCGCTCCCTCCCCGTGCTCCCCCACCGCCTCCGTAGCTTTTTTTCGTAAACATAGCTAAATATTAGAATAATCAAGATAACGGATGGAGTATACGCTTTTCTCGGAATAATGCAATGGCAGACCCTACGACCCTGTATCTTGACTATTACGTTACGTGATAGTTTAGTATACCTATCGTAGTACAGACGCGTATGTCCTACACCGTCCATCAATTAGCGAAGCTCGCTTCGATCAGTGTCCGCACCCTGCATTATTACGACGAGATTGGGCTCCTGATCCCCTCCTCCATCGCGAAGAATGGGTACCGACACTACGAAGATAAAGAACTGGTTCGCTTACAGCAAATCTTGTTTTTTCGTGAACTCGATTTTCCTCTCGAAGAGATTAAACAGATGCTCGACCGTCCCACGTTTCAGATCGTGGACGCGCTTCGCGACCAAAAGAAGCTGATGCAGCTCAAACGCAAACGCATGGATGGCCTTATTCAAAGTATTGAGAACACTATTGCGAATATGCAAACAGACACTCCTTTACAAGACGAAGAACTGTACGATGCGTTCAAGGATGATGACGTAAAACAGTATCAAGCAGAGGTAAAACAGCGCTGGGGGAATACGGACGCGTACAAACAAAGTATGGCGCGTGTAAGCAAGATGACGAAGCCGGAAATGGAAAAGATAAAAGCGGACGGAATAGCGCTTACGCAAAAACTTGCAGATGCGATGGATACACCCTCTGATCATTCCGAGGTACAAGCCTTGATTGCCGAACATTATAAAGGGATGCAGCTCTTCTACGACTGCCCGCTTACAATGTATCGTAATCTCGGCCAGATGTACGTTGATGATCCACGCTTCACCGCTCACTACGACAAATTCCGTCCTGGCCTCGCCGTCTTCGTCCGAGATGCGATCGCCCATTATTGCAACGAACGAGAGAAGTAACCTTCTCTCGTTTTCTTTTTCCCAGTCCCCTTCCCCTCCTTTCTCATCTAGGGCCTGTGTTGGGTGCATTCAAAAAGGAGGCTTTTTAGACGTGACGACGGCTAAAACCGAGCAGTTTTTCTAGCAGGAAAATCTGCGTACTCCTTTTTGAATGCACCCAACACAGGCCCATCGCCTATATATCACAATCTAACCCCTCCTCGCCGGAAGAGGGGAATCTACATACTTAGCCTACTACCTTGCATTACAAAGTAGCTTGGTATACACTGTCTTTATCTATGACTCCTCTTACTCCTCTAGATGTGGCAAATACCAAAGCCCAAATGCGCAAAGGCATCTTGGAATTTTGTATCTTGCTCATCATCTCGGAAGATAAAACATATACCAATGACATCCTACAAGAATTGCGCCAAGCGGATTTGATCGTCGTAGAAGGAACGATTTATCCGATCTTAAATCGGCTCAAGAATGCGGGACTCCTTACTTATGACTGGTCCGAGAGCAAGAATGGGCCGCCTCGAAAATACTACTCTATTACCCCTCAAGGAAAAGCCTTCCTACGACAACTTCTAAGCACATGGGAATCCCTAGATCATTCTATTAATGCGTTGCTTAAAAAGTTTCACTAACCTATGAAAAAAACTCTTTCTGTCACGCTGGGCGGACGTGCCTACCTCATCGAAGACAACGCCTACCAAGTCCTTGACACCTACCTTACTCGCCTCAAGCAACATTTCGCGAGTGACCCGTCTTCGGACGAGCTCATGAATGATATTGAGACCAGCATTGCCGAAAAATTTGGTCAACGTTTAGAAACACAAAAACAAGAAGTGGTGACAGAGTCAGATGTCCGCGAGGTGATTACCGTTATGGGACAAGTGGAAGAGATCGACCAAGAAGAAGCCGCCTCCTTGGTGACGCCAGGTGTGGAAGAAGCAAAAGATACCCTGGTATCAAAACGTCTGTACCGCAATGGAGATGATATGGTGGTGGCTGGGGTATGCTCAGGTTTAGCGGCGTATTTTGGGATTGAGCCCGTGTTCGTACGTGCCATTTTCGTCCTGTTATTTTTTGCCAACGGGATTGGTTTGCTTGCCTACCTCATCCTGTGGGTAGCAGTGCCTCGTGCAGAAACGAGTACACAAAAATTGGAGATGCGAGGAAAATCAGCAAACTTAAGTGAAATAGAAGGGCTGGTAAAACAAAAAGCTCAGCTTGTGACCGAAGAAGGACGTGCGGCCGTTGGACGGTTTAAACAACACGCTCCCCTGTTCTATCGACTCTTGAATATTCCGGTCGTTGTCGTAGGAACGGTATGGAGTTTTATCGTACGCGTCGCACGCTTTATTGGACCGATTGCCCGTGTCTTGATTGCGTTGCCCTTTATCATTGGATCAGGTCTTGCGATGATCGCTACCTTTATTGCGAGCTCTGCCTTGTTGTTTCAGCTCTACTCTCCTAAGTTGATTACGGATCTCCCATTACAAGAATTTGCTCGTAATCCCTGGTATTACGCCGGCATTGTCGGATTGACCGTGGCAATTCTCATTCCCCTTATCGTGGGTATGATGATTGGGATTAGCTTGTTAACTCGAAAAAACCAATTTCGCTTAGCCGTGTGTTTGGTCTTAGCTGGCATTTGGATGTTAGCCGCAACCACCATCGGCATCACGGCCATCCGTCTTGGCCCTGATATTCAGGCTCGTATAGAACAAGCTGAGCAAGAACAAACCATCACGCGTCAATATGAACCAGCTGCCTTTCGTGCCATCACGTTGCAAGGCAATGAACGCATTGTGGTCAAGCGTGGCGATGGGTTTGCCGTAAAATTAACAGGTTTGACCAATTCCTTGGAGCAGATCGAGGTAAACTCAGAAGCAGGTGTATTGATCCTTCGCCAGCATAATCGTGCGCCTAAATTTTGCCTCTTCTGCGTCCATCGACCGATAGAAGGCGAGATCACTCTCCCCGCTCTCGATACACTCACGGTAGGTGGCGTAAGCCGCGCCACGGTACAAGATTTTACCAACGATCTTTCTTTACACGTACAAAATGCTGGTTCCCTTACTGTTGCCCTTCTCGGGCAGCACGCGACGGCAACCGTACAAGATGTCGGACGGTTAAATCTATCGGGAAACGCGTTGACTCTAGATATTGAAGCAGAAGATGCAGCCCGCATTGTGGCCGACCCCCTGACCGTAGGACGTATCGCCGTACAACAAGCGGATGTTTCTTCTGCTGCCCTTGAAGGGACGACAAAAGAACTGCGCGCTACCTTAACGGATGCTGCTCGCTTAGAAGCTGATACCTTTATGACGGGACGTGCAGATATTATGACGAATGACAATACACGTGCGCATGTCTATGTGACAGAATCGCTTACGGCTACCACAAAAAACAATAGCCGCATTGATTACCAAGAAACGAATGCCTCTACGACTTTAAAGAGCTTTGGCAATTCTCGTATTCGTTCAGATGTAACGGAGGAATAATCAAATAAAACACCCTCGTCTGTAACGGACGAGGGTGTTTTATTATTTCGCGACTCCCTCACGTAAATCATGATCCGCGGCGATCGCTGCCGTTGCCCCCTCAAATACCGCCGTTACCACTTGATGGGCGGTTTCACTCGTGAGGTCACCCGCCGCATACACAAACGGAACATTTGTTCGTTTATCGATATCGGTCTTTATGTATCCTTTTCCTTCTAAAATGACGCCAAGCTCTTGGGCTAATTCGATGTTAGGGAAGTATCCCTGACGGCTAAAGATGACATCCGCTTTTATGCGCTCATCCGTGTCCAATAGGATCTCATCGACGTACCCTCGCTTGCCCGTGACCTTCGCAATGCTTCCGTAATGCACAGGGATACGCGCTTTTTCGAGGAGTTTTTTCTTCACATCAGACATCTTATCCCCTCCTTCACTGCAGTTTGTCAGAAAGACAAGATCCTTCGTATAGGTTTTTAAGCGCAGGCAGGTGTTCACTGCTTCATCATCAAATCCGATGACGGCGACGCGCTTCGCGCGTGTCTTCCATCCATCACACAACAGACACCAGTACAAGGAACGCCCAATATACCGTTCTGAACCGATAAACGCCGGGAAGTGATCTTTGACTCCCATCGCTAAAATGACCGTTTTCCCCTTATAGGACCCTTCGATACCCTTGAAGGAAAAGCCTTGCTTAGTTTTTTTCACCGACACGATTTCATCTTGGACAAATTCTGCCCCAAATTTTTCTGCTTGTTTTTTTCCGGCGGCACGTAAGGTGCGCGCGGAAATACCCTTGGGAAACCCCAGATAATTTTCGTTGACCTGGCCATGGTTCCATCTCCCCTCCCCTTTATCGATCACGAGCACGGAACGTAACGCACGCGCGGCATAGACGGCGGCAGATAATCCGGCTGGACCCCCTCCCACAACGATCACATCATGCATACAGATATAGATGCTCACGGATTAGAAATATACCCTAACTCCCTTAGAAAAGATGGTCAACTGTTTCTCTTGTCAAAATAACGGAGGGTAGTATGCTAAGAATATATGAGCAATATTCGTATCTACACCTCACCCGGCTGTGTCTACTGCGTGCTTGCCAAGCAATTATTAACGTCCTTAGGAGCAACCTACCAAGAAATTGACCTCACACGCCAACCGGAACTGCGTATGGATCTACAAGAAACGCATAACTGGTGGAGTGTGCCCATGATCTTCTTTGGAGAGAAATTTATGGGAGGATATGACGATATCAATCGACTCCATCAACGAGGAGAATTGGAAGCGCAGTTAGCCTCGTCATAGGAGCAAAAAACACTCGGCATATCCGAGTGTTTTTTGCTCCTATGGACCCTGGCCTTTAAAAGAACGAAGCTTTTCGTATCCTATGCAAGAACCAACCAAAATAGCCCAGGCGATAAGCGGGGCGATTGCCCCGCCCTCGAATCCATCGACGTTGACATTTTATTATTCTTCTGGTTAGCTAACCCAGGCTCTAACGATCATAGAAAACCCGTTCTGAGCCTAGGAGGCCCGCATGAGTACCGTGAGGGATCGCCTACAATATCTTGTCTTCGTTCTGCTTACCACCGCTACCTTTCTTACGGGATGCGCGCTCGTGCCGAGTGAGCTCGTGTCTCCCCCGATCGACGCGAGCGTCGACATGCAGGAGGACACCGCCCAGGAACAGGAGGTAGCAAATGACCGGTACATTGCTCCTCGTGTTCTGCAGACGCGCTTTACCCC
>CAZTQP010000017.1:14303-18836 GCA_964615825.1 uncultured Gammaproteobacteria bacterium | reverse complement strand
AAGATCGCGCCCGTCTACGGGTTATCCGGAACCCTCGCGCAAAAAACCTATCGTCGTCTAATGCAGGTAGCGCTTGAAACGGTTGAACTACCCGCAGATCCTCTTCTCGACGACATACGATCAGAATACGGACTTTTATCTTTATCAGAAGCGATCAAGCGCATCCATCTGCCGGAACAGATGACAGAGGCAGAAGCTGGTCGACAACGGCTCGCCTTCGATGAATTACTCGCCTTCCAGCTCGCTCTGCAATCGATCAAGCGCTCGACGCAAGCGGCACAAGCACCAACCATTCCTTTTAGTGAGATATTCGCGAAGCAATTCGTGAGTCGTTTGCCGTATGCACTCACCAATGATCAAAAACGGGTTGCCTGGTCCATCCTAAAAGATATCGAAACGACGGTTCCCATGCGACGTCTGCTCCAAGGAGACGTAGGTTCTGGAAAAACCGTCGTAGCGGCCTTCGTAGCCGCGCAGGTGCATCGTACGGGTTCCTCAGTCGCCCTGCTTGCGCCTACAGATATCCTCGCCCGTCAGCATGCAGACAGCTTGCGTCAATTTTACGCCTCCTTTCATATCCCTGTCATTCTCGTAACTCGTACTGACAAACGTGCTTATTTTGACGGACAAATAGAAGAGCTCACGACTCAAGAGGCGGAAGCGAGAATTCAACGAGGAAACCTCGTCGTCGTAGGCACGCATGCGTTATTTGAAGCGAATCGTTTACCTCCTGATCTCGCCCTCTCCATCGTAGACGAGCAGCATCGTTTTGGCGTTGCTCAACGCGAGCTTCTCGCCAGTCCAGCCCGTACCGATGGTCGTCTGCCACACTTATTGTCGATGACAGCAACGCCCATCCCGCGTTCTCTTGCACTAACACTGTATGGAGATCTAGATATTTCTTTGATCCGTGAAAAACCAAAGGGACGGCTACCCATTACGACCAAGGTCTGTTTTGGGCTTGAACGAGAAGAGGCGTATACCGCTATCCGTGCCGCCGTGAAAAGAGGGGAGCGTGCGTACATCGTCTGTCCTTTGATTGACCCTTCCGATACCTTGGGCGTCCGCTCTGTCACGGAAGAGCTCAAAGAATTATCACAAGGTCCGCTTAAAGATATCGCTATCGGCCTCCTTCATGGCCGTCTAAAGCCGGCAGAAAAAGAAAGCGTCATGCAAGCCTTCTCAAACGGCTCGCTGCAAGTATTGGTCGCCACGTCTGTTATTGAAGTTGGAATTGATGTCCCCCAAGCAACGGTGATCGCTATCGAAGGCGCGGAACGGTTTGGGTTAGCGCAACTTCACCAACTTCGGGGACGTGTCGGTCGTTCTGCTCTGCAAAGCCAGTGTTTTTTACTCACGGATGCTGAGGGATCGGCCTTAGATCGTTTGGTCTTACTCGAAAAACATCAAGATGGGTTAGATCTCGCTGAAGAAGATTTAGCCCTACGCGGAGCTGGTAATCTCATCGGCCTCGAACAAAGTGGCGGGCAATTATTTAAAGCCGCTCGCATCACAGATACACAACTCATACAAAACGCTCAAGAAGTTGCGAAGAAGATGCTTGATCAAGATGAATC
The DNA here is from genome assembly GCA_964615825.1 of uncultured Gammaproteobacteria bacterium. Classification (GTDB taxonomy): domain Bacteria; phylum Patescibacteriota; class Patescibacteriia; order 2-12-FULL-60-25; family 2-12-FULL-60-25; genus JAGOUY01. The sequence goes on along the minus strand of CAZTQP010000017.1, from coordinate 17,259 downwards.
TTTGCAGGAAGCACCAATTTGGAGAGAACGGATGCTAAAAATGCAAGAGACGAGACACGGAGAATAAGTGTGCACAGTTGTCCAACCGCATCCTTGCAAAAGGGGTCTATTTATGATAGGAATGTGCTTCCGTCTCGGCACAGACGGAATCCACCAGGAGGTGCCATCATGAACATCCGTGGTCTGCTTTTCCCCCTCGTTCTCGTCCTCTTCCTCGGCTGCGCCCACACGTCCAACGCCCCTCACGTGAGCAGTTCGTCTGCAAGCGCGGGTGACGCGTTTTTCCCGCGCTGTAGGCTCGAGCCTCCTCGGCCTGAGGCGGATCGGCACATCGTGAGTGTGCAGTTCGACGCTCGATCGTCGACTCTCTATCAGGTCGGTACGTCGGAAGCAGAAGGAGTCGCCCCCCAGAGCCAGTACTATTGCTTCCAGGGCACGGCAGGTATGGTGACGGTCTACTTCCACACGCCCTGGCAGCCGGGAGGGTTGCACCTCTATCCATATCTCGCACACGAGGGTGGAGGAATGACGCATGATCCTTCCCATCTCGAGACCCCGATCTCCGTTAAAGTAGATGGGCAGGAGGTCGAGATCCAGCGGTTCTGCTACGACCATCCGCGCATTATGATGCGGGTATGTGAATTTCGCTTTCGCGACCCCACCTAGGATGCATCTTTTCTTCTTTGAAGCCTACTCGCTTCATTCTCTTCTTAAGCTGCGATCCATGATCGCATTTCAGGAAAAGAAAACGGTTAAGAACATCAAACAAAAATCTCTTTCACTGCCTCACGTATGGATGTGTAGGCTTTTAAGCTTGGTTGCGTAAGTTTAGGAAGTTTTTCCGAATGGGGGAGATAGACACGTGTAAGTCCTAATCGATGTGCTTCTTTAACACGCGCAGAGGTATTTTGTGCAGGACGTAACTCACCCGTAAGACCAAGTTCACCGATCGCGAGGGCATCGGAGGGGAATGGTTTGTCCAATTTTGCTGAGACGAGCGCTAAGGCAATCGCAAAATCAATCGAAGGATCAGTTGCGCTCATTCCTCCGACGACGTTGACGAATACATCTTGGTCACCAAACCCAATCGCAGCTCGTCGTCCAAGGACAGCTAAAATTAAACTTAATCGGTTCGTATCTACGCCTGTCGCGCGTCGTGACGGAGAGCCGTAGGCGGCGGGTGTTACCAACGCCTGAATTTCAATCAAGACGGGACGTGATCCCTCCATCAAGCAGGTTAAAACGGATCCAGGCGCATGCGCAGGTCGATTACTGAGAAGAAGCGCACTCGGGTCCTTTACTTCCTCTAATCCACGCTCCGTCATCGCGAGCATAGCCACTTCTTCTGTGGAACCGAAGCGATGCTTTAAAACGCGAATAACGCGTAGAGATTGATATCGATCGCCTTCCATCATCAAAACCGTATCTACAAGATGCTCAAGAAGACGAGGACCCGCTAACTCGCCATCCTTTGTTACTTGACCCACGAGTACGACTGCGGCGCGAGATTGTTTGGCGGCCTCGCTAATAACGGCCGCACCCGCTTTGATTTGTGTGGGGTTGCCTGGCTCACCTACCACCTCTGGGACACGAATCGTCTGTACAGAATCTACAATGGTGAGTGCAGGCGTCGTCTCACGGATGGTGGCGGCAATAACATCGGCATTCGTAGAATCTAGAAAGTTAAAAGAAAATGGAATGTCTTTTGCTAACCGCTTGAGACGTAAGGCGACTTGAGCTGGGGATTCCTCACCCGTGACGTACAGAACAGTTTTCCCCTGCGAAGCCATCATGAGTCCGAGTTGAGCCAGGACCGTAGATTTACCAATCCCTGGTTCACCGCCTAATAATGTCACTGCTCCATCAACAAATCCGCCCGACAAGAGCGAATCCCAATAGGGGAGACCTGTCGGTTTATGCGCATTATTCACTTGTCCGACCAAACTCGAAAAAGACGTGACACCTCCCGCTTTTGCACGCGTACGATTCGTAGGGCGTAACGTCTCTTCTTCCGCAATCGACGATTCTTTGATGGTGCCCCAAGCCCCACAACTCGCGCACTGACCGGCCCATTTAGGGAATTGCGCATCACATTTGCTACAAGAAAAGAGTTTCTCCGGTTGCTTGGCCATATCTCTCTTTCCTAACACTAATTCCCACTCCCGTAAAATGCGCGCATGGCATAGCCAGCAACGCGATCGACGCTCTCATCGTGACCTAAGTTTGTTTCAAAGATAACCCATCCGTTATTTTCTGGTGCGTAACCGTTATTTGAGGTTGATTGTGCTTTTGTCCAACAGCGAGTAACGCCTCCTCCTCCGGCGTATGTAGGACAGGTAACAAGGCTCATTCCGTGACGCTCCGCCATCGTGGGGGCAAAGGGAGCGCCGCGTACTTGTCCCATTCCATGGCTCCCAATATCTGGATTCATGATATAGGCGATCCCTGTTGGATTAACAAAAGAAGGTTCATTTAACGAGCATTCACCATAGCCATCAAAGGCGACAAGGCCACGGATAGGAATGGATTGACCATTGTAGGAGTAACGTTGTTGAGAAGCACGAGCAAAGTGACCCCCACAAATTCCTGAGCTATGCGCGGTAATTGTGATATCCCTTACCGTAAATCTCCCAATGGTCGTATCTCGACCTTCGTAGATGCGATAGCTTTGGAGAGCTTGCAGTGCTTGGGTGAGAACTTCTTGTGCATTCATGCGCTGGAAGAGATCCGGGGTTGTTCTTCCGTAATTATGGGGTCGAATAATCAAGATAGGAGTGTTTCGTTCACCGGGGTAGTTCGACAAGATTGATTTCCATTTGTTTGAGCCCGCTTCACCCGTGCCACCACGGTTTAGCCCATGGATGTACATAAACACTCGAAACGCAGGGTTAGGAGCCTTCAACCAACTCGAATCCATAATGATCGAGGCTTCATTTTGTTTATAGAGGCTCCCATC
>CAZTQP010000017.1:0-14203 GCA_964615825.1 uncultured Gammaproteobacteria bacterium | reverse complement strand
TCCCATCCTCAGACACTCCTGTAAACACCATGAAATGACCACTTCCCGTCCCTGCCATAATACGTCCATCTGCTTTACGGACGCGGCATTTATTGCAATGAAAAATAACGGGATGACCAGCGCGAATTTCTGTAATGATACGTTGCAGGCCTGCAGAAGAAGGAAGTCCGCTGATGTGTTCACAAGTGAACCCGGGGAAATTCTCTGTAAAAACACCAGAGCAAATATCCGTTGTTCCTCCATTAAACGGCCGATTTCCTGCTCGGATCAAATATCGAGCCGCTTCTATCGGAGTGACAGGAGAGCCTTCTCGGCTTATCGCATTATAATACCCTAATACGACGGCAAGCGAGGTTGGTCCACAGGCACCTTGCTGGAATGTCCCTACACAGGCATTGCTTTGACCACCTGTGCAAGCAGGTTTTCCAACCGCTTCCTGGAGATTTCTTGGGACAGATTCACCTGGTAAAAGAAGATTGGGTCCATACGCCGTCGGTCCCCAAGCGCCTGCTGCTTGGTTATAACAGGGGACGGGGAGTACACGTGCTTCATTTACTTCAGAGGGGATCGGCGCGCAGCGACAAGGTGAAGTGCCTGATTGTGTCGTTGCGTATGCTCCTTGGTTCTCGCCCCAAAATTCCGGGTTGATATACCCCAGCCTAATCTCAGGGAGGGTGACCACATTAGGATTAACTGTATACAAAATAAAGTAGCCGCCCAGAGCGATGAGCATGCCAATCAGAGCATCCGCAATGATCGTTTTGCCCGTAGAAACATCTTGGATCGAAGAACCGAGCAAATAGAGAAATCCTCCATAGACAACCATGATGATGGCGGCGACTACGGCTAACCCAACGGCATAGCGCTGAACAGCGGCAATGTATTGAGCTAAGAAAGGAACATACACCTGCCCATTTTCTTTTCGGGCCGGGCTAAACGACAGGCCAGGGATATCAACACCTAGGATAGGTGTAATAGATTCAAATTCAGGTTGAGTTGGGGCGGCTGCCTCCTGTGTGCTCGTGGCCCCATTTATCGTCGCTACCGCTTCCCCTAAACTTGGGAACGTTCGTGGACAGACAGGGGCTGGTACCGCTGCTCCTCCGGTTGTGGGTCGTGCAGGTGTCGTAGGAGTGGTAGGGACAGGGGAGCCGGGAATCTCTACCATCGGACCTGCATAGGCGTCACAAGTTGCGCTAGGAATTTCCGTACACTCAAAATTCTCTAAAAGCTGACTTTGCGCTGAGGAAAGTTGTGCATACTGAGGTCCACCACGAAATGCGCCGCAAGACACCACGGACGTGAGACGTGTACAGAATGACTCTTCACGACGAACACATTTACAGCAGCGATTCTGTGCTTCTGCCGTTCTCTGTTGCACCTCTTGTTCTTGTCTGCGTAGCTCAATCATGGTTTCAACGCGCTCCGTTTCTGCCTGTGCATGTACAAGAGTAGGTAGTACAAGCGCAGAGAAAATAACCAGACAGAATATAGCGGTAGCGCGAAAGAAAGAGAGAAAAGAGGGCATAGGATTAACGAGCGGCAAGCGCCTGTTCAATCAAAGAGGTAAAACGATTCGCCGAAACATATCCGCTCACCGCAGGTTGGTTCCCCACGAAGAAGGTGGGGGATGTCACAATTAAGTGTTCACGTGCCAGGACAACGTCTTTTTGAACATCCTGCACGTAGTTGCCTTGGTTTACGCATTCCGTAAATGTAGCAATATCCAGCCCTGCCGTTTGCGCTCGTTGTTTTAAAACATTCTCATCCGTAATCGGTTTTCCCGTAAAGACTGCGTCATGAAATTCCCAAAATTTATTTTGTGCATGCGCACACCGTCCTCCGAGAGCGGGCAGCATCGCTTCGCGCGAAGTACTTGAGATGGGTAAATCACGCCAGATGACCCGCACCGGTTTTTTAAGTTCTGTAATGGCGCGGATCAGTTCGCCTTGGCTTAGACGACAGTATGAACAGGTAAAATCAGAAAAAACCACAATGGTGGGAGTACGAGGAGTGGTTGAACCTGTGCTTGGATCTGTAGGTCGTAGGGCGGGAAGGACCGGCCGGGGGGCTTGAATAGGATCGGTGAGGCTACTCTCAGTGCCACTTAAAAACTTTGTTTGTGAATCGTAAATTAAGCTCCAAGCCAGCAGAATGATAAGCACGCTAAATAAGCCGAGGAGTGTCGCGAAGAGAAAACGATGGTCTTGTTCCATAGCTTATTCGAGAGAAAAACGAATCAGCTTACCTGTCGAAGCATCATTAAAGAACAGCGCTTGTCCGCTTGATCCAATGGTAATCTGATCGATGCTTGGACTTCCTTCTGGTTGACCAAGATTGGTAAGCGATCCAGAGCTCAGATCAATCTTATAGATAAAGTCCTGAGTATTGCGAAATAAGCCAGGTTGTAAGGCTGCCCCTGCTTCTAGGCTGCTAGGCACGGCACAGTAGACGACCTGTTCTGATTGCCAGGTGCATTTATCAACCCATGTCTGTAAATTCAAATTCCTTCGGTTGGTGTTGATGGCATCACCTGAGGCCCCACTCACCCACAAACTTGGGCGAAATCCATCAGAGCCATTGTATACGCTGTATAGGACATTCTGCCCGCTCGGAGACCACTTTGGGGTAAACCCACGACCTTCCACAATTAAATTTTTAAAGTTTTCTTTATTTTTCCCGACCATGACAACTGCTTGACGATCAAATCCAATCGGCTCCGCCGTAAATCCATAAGCAATAATCTGATCATTGGGAGACCAGCTGACGTGAACCTTATCTTGGTTTTGCCCCAATTCTTCTACCGCCCGCGCTCCACTCCCATCAGGGTTTGCCGTAATCAAGTAACGATTATCTTCGTTGTTACCCACGCTTTTACTCACGAGTTGATTGTCGTTCGGAGAAAAATCAAACTCATCCCAATAACGCGGAAGGGTGGCTTGTTTGCCGGTCGCGAAATCATAATAAATGTGTGAACCGTCGGGAAATGTTAGGACTGCCTTATCGCTTGATTTACCCCAGCTCACTTCTTCAACATCCGGAAAAATCTGGTCTGATAAGGGGATCTGCAGCCCATCTTCTGTAATGCGATAAAATCGGCCATCGGTTGGGTTGTAGAAGCGTACTCCTTGCGTCCCATCTACGGTCGGAGACAAATTTTTTGTCACTGACTCACTAATGACTTGCGTGCGCGAAGGAATAAATTCTTCAGGCGGTTCCGGAAGGGTGAGGGGAGTACGGACATCGGGATTGATAGGAAACGTTTGCGTCCCATCGGGAATTTGTCCGATCGGGGTCGAGGTGCTATCGCCCGCCTGCGGGAGTTGTCCCGTCCCAATTTGTTGGGGATCCGTTCCATCAGGGGAAACCGAGGAACGAAAAAATACGTAGTAAATCGCCACCCCTAGGCCAATACAAAGGGCGATAAAACCAACGATGAAAAGAACACGCTTCAAGCGATCGCTCATACGTTCTGCAGTATAGCGCAGATGTGACTTAGCGATCTAGCCCCTAAGAAATAAAGCCCGTTCTTCCTCATGGTGTCGCGGGTATCACTGATCTTACCGCTCCGCCTACTCCTCCCACGATGGCGACAATGAGCGCGACAACCACACACGCGGCCATAAAAACGACAATAAACAAATAAATGTCCACAAAGATAACGCCGCGACGAAGAGTGCGATCTATACGATCTTCTGGTCCCCCGTGAATTCCTCTTAAGGTGGGTAAAGAGTTCAGCTTAAAATATCTGTCGTTAAGAATCCCTAGAGTCGATTCAGCTAAAAATTCCAAAAATCCTAAGGCATCAAAACAACCTTCAACAAGATCCATCAGGAGCTTGCCTTTGGTAAGTCGTTCCTGAAATGATTTCTCTCGACCTTTGCTTTTGGAGGACGACGAGCTATTGGGGGAGGCTTTTTCCTTTGCCTCTTTTTCCTCTTGTTGTTTACGTTCCTGGGCCGCTCCTAGCAGAATCCCCGCGCGCAACTGTTCCCCTGGAGATAAGCCTGCAGATGGTTGGGGGGAGGGCTGAGACTCGTCTGTTGGCGATTCGTGGCTCTCTGGTCCAGGCGCTGGATTTTGAGCACCGGAGAATTGTTCGCCTGTTGCCCGCGTTTTGTCGGATTGTTCACGCATTTCTTGAGCTTTTTCTCCTGTGGTCGCGAGCGTATCTTCCGCTTCTTCTGTATCTTGCTCTGAAGACATTCCAGACGTGAAGCCAGCCGAAAGAGGAGCGATAGGAGCTGACGTATTTGTCTCTGTTGGAACAGATGTGTCTTGAGCGAGCGCATCCTGACGAGCATCTTGACCACCCGCTTGTGCGCCTGTTCGTTGGTCTCGAGCTTGCGCCGCATTCAGATTTACGACAGATGCCAAGGGGGCAGACAATGTGCCGCGTCCTCCTACGTGTTGTGGGCCAACTCCTTGGGAAACGCCAGGAGAAACTGCACGACGACGTGGAACCGGAGGGGCACCGACGCGGATCCCCTGGGTCGCAATGGCGGGGGCTTGAGCAGAAGGGGAGTCAGGAGAGATGGAAAGAGGGGGAGAAGATGGGGTCGAAGAGGCGAGGGCACCGGTTTCAATACCGGCTGGTGCAGATTGGCCTGAGGCTGCTTCTTGGCGTGGGGAAAAGCTCGAAGCAAACCGTTGCAAGGCTTGTGTATCTGTATCTATAGCTGAGTCGGTCTCAGAGACTTGAGGGGCGGTCACCTGCATGAGCAGCTCTACTCCTGGAATGTTACGGCTAAAGTTTTGCGGGACAACCGCTCCTGCGGGGAGCGCAGAAACTCCGGCCTGTGCTTGGCGCAATGTGCTGGCACTTTGCTGCAATAGCGAAAGATCCTGCGGGGTGGGAATGGTTGAGGAAGCGGTGACGCGCACTTGACCACCAGCGTCTGCGGAGCCAGCCGCCTCTCGTGAGGGGGATTGTTTAATTGGAGGAGTGAACGCCGATCTAGTAGATGCTGGCGAGCCTAGAGAAGATGAAGGGGTTTGAAGTAAGGATTGACTCGTTGCTTGGATCTGTAGGTTGACGCCTTCTAAGGTGCTTTGTATACGCTGCAAAGCTTCTTCGCGACGGGTCCCTTCCATGCTAACGATCGTTTGTACGGCTCCTCGTGCCGCTTGCAGCGTTAAGGCTCGAGAACCAGCGCTCGCCAGGAGTTGTCCGGCTCCTGCACCCGCCACGGCCACAGCAGACGCAAGAGCGCCTACATCAGAAGAGATACCTCCTCCGCGAACAGGTTGCGATGAAGATCGCGAAGCAATGTCAGGAAGAGAAAAACCAGAACCAACGTTACTATTTGGAACGCTAGCTTTCAGGCGACTGGTTATATTGAGGTTGCGATCCTGTGCTTGCGCCTGCATGAGTTCCCGCATTTGACGAATACTCGTTTCCGTCTCTGTAATCTCAATCTTGCCCAGTGGTTGCGGGGCCGTTGTTCCAAGAGCTGAAGAGGAAGAATTGGGTTCCAAAGAAGCCGCACCACGCAGCGTCGTTTTTTCACGTGTACCCTGTCGTCGTTGTCTACGCGCTTCCGATCGTTGCAAGGTTTCTTGAACGCGGTCAGGTTGAGATGTTTGTTGAGAGAGACCCCCTGTGCTCGTTATTTGTTGATTAGCTTGAGAAGAAACGGCTCCGGGAATGGCTGTGGAGAGGGGACGGTTAATCGTCTGATAACTCGCTTGAGGATTCTGAGATGTGTCGGAAACATTCGTTTGTTCTGTTTCGGAGTCTTTATTTGTAATTTCTGGGGCCTGAGCATCCGTGGTCTCATCAATGGTTAAACGCGTTCCTCCCGCAGACCGAGGTTTAGTGGTGCCTGTCGTCGTATAAAAGGCTTGCTCACCCGATTTAGCCGCGTCAACTTCCACCTTAGAGGATTCTCCGGGCTTATTAGTTACATTATAAGTAACCGCTCCTCGATCTGGAGCTGCCTGAGTCGTAGCATCGCCTTCGTCGGCTTCTTCGCGCGCGCGCTCACGGCTCAAACGACGCAAATGTTGGTTGCGTGCTTGTTGTTCTTGTGCAGCACGATCTTCGGGTTGGTTGTTCGCGGCTCGATTCGCTTCCCGCGTTTGTGCGGGAGCAGATTGAGGAGGGGAGCCGGACGTCGAAGGTCGATCCGGTGCCTTTTCTTTATTTTTATTGCCTAGTCCAAAACTATTGGCTATTGTTTTGCCTAAAATTGCTGTGCCTACTACAGATGCAACAGCTTGTCCCACGGTTGCAGCCGTGCCAGGAGTAGACGCATCAGCCTGAAGACCCGCAGCTTTACGGAGACGTTCAACCGCCCCTGGACGGCCTTGTTTAACCTCACGTATTACATCATCCTTGATCCATTGGGGTTGACGTCCACCTGGTAATCCGACCAGCCAGCTCCCCGTACCCGCATCATATTCATAGGGGGTGACTTCACGTTGTGGATCAAGCGGGTGTCCAAGTTCCTCTTTTTTTAAAGCGAGAGGTTTAAAGGATTTTGCCATCCCCGCTTGCTTTTCTCGGTAGGCTTTTGCTCTCGCAAACGTTTCACCGTCAATCTTATGTTTCTCAATCCGCCCGGTATTTCCAACGCGTCTGTGTAGTTTAATAACTGGCTTTCCGCCTTCCATAACCGCCTCATCAATCGTCCAGCCTTTACCTGTATACCCTGCACCTAAAAGATTATCGGGAACATTCAATACTTTTCCGTACGCGACTTCGGGTAGCGAGACGGTTGCGGGTTCAACCGGTGTCTTAGACGCAGATGCGGAAGCAGGGGATGCGCCTGCCCCAGATTTTGACGGTGCTCCGGGACTCCCTCCCGAACCCGAACCAGCCGAGGCAGCCTCAGATAATGTACGCGCCGCTTCTTCACCCGCCGCTGACCTACCCTGAGGAGAACGTGCCATGCGCAATAGTTTACATCAAAATGAGAAGAAGGACATCTTCAGATAACGCAAAACGCATCCGGATGGATGCGAGAGGAGAGACGGGCAAGGAAGGAGGAAGAAAAGAGAATGGAGAGGATGCTACAGGACGCAGGTCATGTAGAGTTCCTTGCCCGCTTCAGTGAAGTTGTTGAGGATGCCCGCAGGCAGCACGTTCCGTCCGGTAAAGTGAAGTTGTGCCGCCCGGATGGTGTAGGTGGTGAAGCTCGCGATGCCAGGAGACGCGGCATCGCGGAACGCTTTTTCAGCGCGCTTCGCGTGCGGTGGAGTAGATACGAGCGCCACTCTCAATGGATCTAACCGCCCGAGAACCCAGCGGTACCGGTCGAGTACCTTTAGGGCATTCTGGACGTTGCTCGGAGTGTCGTTCGAGCGCGTGTCCGGGGGCAGGATCCGCATCGGAGAGACCGGGGGCAGCTCGAGGGTGCGATCCTCGGCGTACGGCATCCGAGCGAAGAGGTCATCGAGGTGCGGACTCATGGCGACCGCCAGCATCTCCTCCGCTTCCGTCGGCACCCAGGTCTGCGCGAGGCCCAGGGTTTTGCTCGCGAGAGGGGTGCGGCCACCGCAGGCCAGCATGATCGCATCGCGCGCGACGTGTCCGAGCAGGTCACGTCCCGCACGCGCCGCACCGTAGCAGTCACCCCCGTGAAGCGTGAGGATCACGTCGATCCCGGTGAGCTGTTCTTTCCGGGCAGACCTTGCACTGACCTCCCTGTCCAGATCCGCGAGGAGCTGGCACAGGGGACCCGAGGGAGGGGAAGTTTCCCAGGTCGGTTGAACCATCTGGTCGAGCCTGCGGTAGAGCGCGATCCTGGCCGTGTTCGGCGTGCGGGTGTCGAGGAGATGGCCGCAGATGTCTGCGAAGGGGATACGGTCGCTCCGCGGCAGCGCGCGCTGGAACTCAGTCAGTACGAGCCCCGTCAGAAGAGCTGCCACGCTGAGCGAGCTCGGACGCTCGGGCCCCATCACCCCCTCCTTCTGGAACAGGTGACGGCGCAAGACGTCGAACATGTCCTGCGCTTCCGGGAAAGCTGCCTCGTAGTCGACGTCTGCACCCCCGTTTACCAGGTTGAGGCGATCCAGGGTATCGGACCTCCCGAGGTCGAGCTGGGGACCATGCCAGCCTGACGTCGGGTCGAGCTGGGGACCCAGGCGCTCCCAGAAGTGGTAGTGCACGAGCAAGGCATCGAACGCGTTCCACGTGAAGTCGGCATCGGAGGCGTAGTCCTGCCTCGCCTCGAGCGAGCGCAGCTGCTCAGCATCCACCCAGTTGACGCGCAGGATGGGCATTGCGTCGGGCAGCGAAACGTCACCCTCGAAGCGCGCCCTGATGATGCGCGCACACTCCTCCGGGGGGAGGATATACTTATACTCGAGCGCGTCGAGGCGCTCCCTCTCGGAGCCGGATCCGAGCTCGAGCGCTTCGAGCTCTTTCTCGTACCGATCCGCTTCGGCAGGCGTCGCGACCGCACACGCAGTACGCAACCAGTTCATAGCGAATTCCATTCTCGTTCTCGGCCTCATTTATCCTCTGTGTCCACGCCACGGGAAAGCACCGTGCGCGAAAATATATTCCAGCAAAAACCAAAAGACCCGTCAAGGACGCGTGACGGGTCTTTTCTCTTATCTTGGACGCGGGTTACTTCACCGCCAATTTATTTTTCGTCACCTTTATATTCCAGATCTTCTTCTTCGGCTGGTTCAAAAGCGCCTTACTTAATAACGAGGTCACCTCCTGTTCAACTAAGCGGCGTGCCACGCGCGCCCCTTCATCCCCATGGCGCTGTTGCGCTAACAACCATTCCAAGACGTCATCCCCAACGGTATACGTGCCAGCCTGAACACGTTCCAAGCGGCGCACAACTTCTTCCACCTCGCGACGCACAATTTCTTTTAAGCTGTCTTTCTCTAGGCTTCGGAAGACAATAATCTTATCCAAACGATTGAGCAATTCTAAGCGAAACCGTTCTTTCAAATGGTTTTTCACCATTTCATCATACGCATGGCCAGAAACAGCCGCTTCTCCAAACCCTAGACTCCCACGATTGATGAGATCTGCACCCGCATTGGAAGTGAGGACAATATAAGCGTGACGAAAGGAGATAGGGCGTCCCGTGGAGTCATTCATCTGTCCATCTTCTAAGGCCTGCAGGAGGATGTGCTGTACATCTGGATGCGCTTTTTCAAACTCATCAAACAAGAAGACCGCATGGGGATTTTTCCGGATCGTGTCGGCCAAGCGATTGCCTTCACGATAGCCCACATAGCCAGCAGGGGAGCCAAGCAGTTTTGAAACGGAGTGTCCTTCCGCAAACTCAGACATATCCAATTTTACGAGCGCATCCTCACGTCCAAAGATCTCCTTCGCCAACGAGCGTGCTAACTCCGTTTTTCCGACTCCGGACGGACCAACAAATAAGAAGCTGGCTTTGGGACGACGCGGATCAGATAACCCTAAGCGCGCCTTTCGCAAGGTGTCGCTCACAAGCCGTACCGCATCCTGTTGTCCGACAATGGTATTCCCGAGACGGGTTTCAAGTTCTACGAGCTGGTCACGTTCGCTTGCTAACACAAGGGAAAGCGGAATGTTCGCCATGCGCGCCACTACTTTTGCAATTTCCTGTGGCCCGACCACAAGCCGATCTGCTTTACGACCCTTCTCAATCGTATCCTGGATGGTGGTGCGTTCTTCTCTTAAACGTTCCTCCTGCGCCAGAGCCTTCGATGCCTCTGCTAGCAGGCCTTTTTCAATGGCCTCCTCCTTTTGCTCACGCGAAACGTTAATCGCAATATCAAGTGCGCGCAACCGTTCGACCGCCTCGTTAGAGCGGCGATGGGCATTCGCATGGGCGGCGGCTTCGTCTAGGAGGTCAATCGCTTTGTCCGGAAAGAACCGATCGGTAAGGTAACGTCCAGCTAAACGAACCGCGCTCTCAAGGGCGGCTTCGCTAAACACGACGCTGTGGTGATCTTCATAGCGTTCTTTTAAGCCTCGTAACATCAAAATGGTCGTGTCCTGGCTTGGTTCCTGGACCTGGACCGTTTGGTAGCGGCGTTCCAACGCGGCATCCGGTTCAATATGTTTTTTATATTCATTCCAAGTCGTTGCCCCGATACAATGGATTTCCCCACGTGCTAAAGCGGGTTTCAAAATATTCGCGGCATCCATCGAGCCCGACGTAGAGCCCGCCCCTACAAGCGTATGGATTTCATCGATAAATAATAAAATATTTTGATCAGCCTTCACTTCTTCCACGAGTTGCTTGAGACGTGCTTCAAATTCTCCGCGATACATTGTTCCTGCCACCATCAGAGCTAAGTCTAAGGCATATAACCGCTTCCCTTGCAGAATATCAGGAATATCGCCACTTACGATCCGTTGCGCTAAACCTTCAACGATCGCTGTTTTTCCCACCCCTGGTTCACCTAAGAGGAGGGGATTGTTCTTGGTACGGCGGCACAAAATCTCAATCACGCGATCCATTTCGGTCTCGCGCCCAATTACAGGGTCAAGCTTTTCCACCATTTCCACGGCGGTCAATTCACGCGCAAAGACCTGCAAGGCTTTTACACGTTGGTCACGGGAGGTTCGTCCGCGAGGTTCTGCTGCGGATTGCCGATCTGATTCGCTTCCCCCGCCTTCCTCGGAGGGATTACCAGCTTCCTCAGATGCATCTGGCGTCAAGTCCGGAAAACGGGCGGTCGATTTTAAGATCTGTGAGACTTGGTCTTTGGCTTGGACGATATTTACACCCTGTTCCGTCAAAAATTCATGTACTTCTGGCAAGGCCAGATCAAGCAACGAAAAAAGCAAATGTTCTGTTCCAACGTATTTATGTTCCGACAGGTGTGCTAAGAGCACGCATTTCTCCAAGACTCGTTTGGTGCCCGGGGATAGGTCCGGCGCCAAGGCGGTGTTAGGCGCCGCCGCTTTTGTTCGCCCAACAAAGTACTCTTCCGCGGTAGGGAGTTTTACACCGATTTTATGCAAAATTTCTGCCCCAATCGACCCTTGTTCTTGCAGCAAGCCTACCAGAAGGTCACCCGGTTCCAAGAGGGCTCTCCCATTGCGAACGGCAAATAAGAGGCTTTTTTGCAAAGCCTCTTTCAAGTGCGTGGTAAAGCGAGCGAGAAGGTCAGGGTTCAGCATAGGCGTTATTTGGCGAGGCCGCGTAAACGCGCAATGCGTTGTGCGGCAGGAGGGTGGGTAGAGAACAGGTTGGAAAGTCTAGAGGTGATCCCTTTTTCATCTCCAAACGGATTCGAAATCCAGAGATGGGCTGTGGCATGCGAAGCTTTTTGCATGGGTTGTGAATGGTGGGAGATTTTCTCGAGCGCACGTGCGAGGCCTTCCGGGTAGCGCGTAAGAAGAGATCCGGACGCATCTGCCAAGTATTCACGTTGTCGGCTAATCGCGAACTTAATCAGTTGACCGATGAGAGGGGAGATGATCAAGAAGATGATCCCTACAATCATAATTACCCCACCACCACTATCCCGATTTGAACGGCGTCGAAAGCCACCATGGATAAGGATATCTCCCACCATCGTTAAGGTGCCCACAAGCACCGCTACTAAAATCATGTAGCGTGTATCGTAGTTTTTTACATGCGACAACTCGTGCGCAATCACTCCCTCCAGTTCTTCATTCTCAAGAACGCGGATAAGCCCTGTGGTAAGTGCGATCGATGCATGTTCGGGATCTCGACCCGTTGCAAACGCATTCGGGGCATCATCCTCAACGATGTAGATACGAGGGCGTGGGAGGCCGGCGGTAATACAAAGATTTTCTACTAAATTCCAAATGTAACGATTTTGTTCACGGTCCGTCAGTTCTTTGGCGCCAGAGGTGAATAGAACGATCTTGTCACCCGCAAACCAAGAGATGAATGTCGAGCCAAGAGAAATAATGAGGGCAAGAGTCAACCCACCACCCCAATCCCCATTAACGGCACCGAGCACGTAGCCCACTGCCGCTAAGAGACCTATAAAAAGCCCAAGCAAAATCCAAGTATTGCGCTTATTAGAATCAATTTGTTGGTACATAGAAAAGGAGGTCAAGCGTCAAAGTTTAAAAGCCAAAGGCAGTGGTTGCCCGCCTTTGGCTTTTGCTGTTTGAGCTTCTATTAGAACTGTACCTGAGGATTCTGGCGCTCCGCTTCGTTCTCGAGACCGAAGAATGCGCGCTCTTTGAATCCAAGAATATTCGCAATGAAGTTGGTAGGGAAGACTTGTAATTTGGTGTTGAAGTCGCGCACGTTGCCGTTGTAGAAGCGGCGGGAGGCTTGAACTTTGTTTTCCGTATCGGACAATTCATCTTGAAGTTTCAAGAAGTTTTCGTTCGCCTTCAATTGTGGATACGCCTCAGACACAGCAAACAAGGATTTAAGCGTGCTTGAAAGCATGTTTTCTGCCGCGGCCTTGTCTCCTGGGTTTTGTGCTCCCATGGCAGCGGAGCGAGCTTGCGCCACCTTCTCGAACACACCGGATTCGTGGGTCGCGTAGCCTTTGACCGTGCTGACCAAGTTAGGAATAAGGTCATAGCGGCGCTTAAGCTGCACATCAATATCCGACCAAGCCTCATCCACCTGATTTTTAAGGCGAATTAAGCCGTTATACGTCATGATAAGCCAAAGAGCGACCACAACGACGACGGCTAGCAAGATAAAGGTTGTATTCATATAGATAGGGTAGCTAAAAGCGAAGAAGGGGTCAATGCGAAAACAGGGAACCGCAATACGGGTCAAGTTAAAACGTTTTACGACGCAAGAGAAATTTTTTTTTAGGTTTCAGATCCTTGATGAAACCAGGCCGGTCTTTCATACTGCTAAAAGCCTTTAACCTGAATATGACCCCTTCCATCTTCAAATCCTACGATATCCGAGGTCTGTCACCAGAAGAGATTGACGTCCCCGTCGCCAAGCGGTTAGGGGAGACCCTCGCCTCAATCTACAAACCAAAACACGTCCTCGTTGGACATGACATGCGTACCACCTCGCCAGATTTAGAGGTGGCCCTGATCGAAGGACTTATTTCAATGGGAGTAGCCGTAACACGCATCGGTCTCTGTTCGACCCCCATGTTTTATTTTGCGGTTGGGGAGGGGAACGGGAAATACGATCTCGGAGTCATGGTCACCGCCTCGCATAATCCCGCCAAATATAATGGCTTTAAACTCGTCAAAGGCGACTGCCAACCCATTGGTCAAGGCTCCGGCATGGAAGAAATTCGCGATCTGGCTTGTTCAGAGACGAATCTTGTTTCTCTTTCGTCATCCCGAGCGAAGTCCAACGGAGAGAGGGATCTGGCAGCGGAACAGGTATCCACCGATCCCAATGTCCGCGAGCGATACTTGGATCATATCTTCAAACTCGCAAATCTTCCTTCCGAAATCCCTTCGTGGTCCGTGGCAATCGATGCCGGTAATGGCATGAATGGCTACATCCTGCCGGAGTTTGTAAAACACTTGCCCTCATTGACGATCCATCCTTTATATTGGGATCTTGATGGGTCATTCCCAAATCATGAAGCGAATCCTCTCAACCTCGAAACACTGAACGCCGTTCAAAATCTCGTTAAAGAGAAGAAGTGTGCGTTCGGTGTTGCCTTCGATGGAGATGGCGATCGGATTGGGTTTATTGACGAAGAGGGGACGCCAATTCCGGGGGACATCTTAACGGCGCTTTTTGGACAGGAATTACTCCGTGAACGTGGATCAGGGCGCGTGTTGTATGACCTTCGCTCTTCCTGGAGTGTTCCTGAGACGATTGAGAAGGGTGGTGGAGAAGCAGGAATGTGTCGTGTAGGTCATGCGCATATAAAGAGACAGATGCGCGCAGAACAAGCGATTTTCGCAGGCGAGCTTTCCATGCATTTCTATTTTGCCGATCTCTGGTTCGCAGAATCGAGTGATTACGCACTGTTGCTCATGCTTAAGTTACTTGCACGCGAACAGAAGCCTCTCTCACAACTTTGGAAACCATTACAAAAATACTTCCACTCCGGAGAAATAAACTTTCACGTCAAAGATCAAAAGACAATTCTCAAATCTCTAGAAGATTATTACGCAAAACAAGCGACAGGCATCTCGACCTTGGATGGTCTGCGCTACGAATTCCGCGATGGAAAAAATCCCACCCAAGATTGGTGGTTCAGCGTACGCGCCTCAAATACAGAACCCGTCTTACGTCTCAACTTAGAAGCGAAGAACATCGAACAAATGGAAAAACGTAAGCAAGAAGTAACGAAGATAATCTCAGGCTCCTCT
>CAZTQP010000016.1:15513-19434 GCA_964615825.1 uncultured Gammaproteobacteria bacterium | reverse complement strand
GGTCTCGTAGTCATCACCTCGCTTGGCCAAGGTGGGGGAGTGCAAGGTCTCCTCTTCTCGTTCACGCGTGCGGCTGGTTTGTTGGTCCTCATGTATGTGGTGGCAAAAGTAATCTTGCCCCGCTTAACACCGATCTTTGCCGTTTCGCAAGACATTCTCTTCCTGTTTTCTGCCGGCTGGGGAATCGGGATGGCAGGAATTTTTCACGAAGCGGGGCTCTCGTTAGAATTAGGCGCGTTAGCGGCTGGGGTCACGCTTGCGTCTTCTCCATACCATCAAGCGATTAGCTCCCGCATGCGCGTCGTGCGAGATTTTTTCTTAATTGTTTTTTTCGTAAGTTTGGGCGCTCAACTGGGGGGTCCAACGAATCCAACTGTTCTCCTTGCAACTGTTGCGCTCGCGGCCTTTGTCCTCATTGGCAAGCCACTCATCATGATGGCGCTCATGGGGGTATTAGGATTCCATCGTAAGACCAGTTTCTTAACGGGAGTTGCTATGGGGCAGGTGAGTGAGTTCTCGTTTATCTTATTAGGCTTAGGGATACAGGTCGGCCATGTTTCGACCTCTGTCGCTGCCACGGTCACCCTGATCGGCTGTGTGACCATCGCTCTTTCGTCCCTCCTCATGATGTACGCCGAACGCATGTACGATCGACTCAGTACATTCATGGAATATTGGCCATGGCACGAACGGCGTGCCTCGGTGCAAAAAGAAGAAGAGAATGAGGTATACGAAGTGATTTTATTTGGTTGCCATCGTCTCGGGGAAGATTTTCTCCCCATTATCCAAAGCTGGAAATGCTCTTACCTCGTCGTAGATTTTGATCCCGGCGTCATTCATGCATTACGCGCACGCGGCGTCCCTTGTCGTTACGGAGATGCGTCCGACAGCGTCCTATTAGATGATATCTCGCTGAAACAAGCACATCTTGTCATCAGCACCCTGCCTGATCGAGAAATCAGCCACCTAATTTTGCGCGAAGCTCGTTCAATTCGAAAAGCCCCTTCGGTCATCCTGCTTGCAAACACCGTTAATGAAGCTATGGAGTTATATAAAGGGGGAGCGAGTTATGTCGTCGTTCCACATGAGCTGGGAGGAAAATATGCTTCGATGCTTTTAGACTTGCTTAAGCATGACTCGGGCAAATTCACCTCAGAAAAACGTAAGCACGTAACAGGCTTGCGTAAACGTCTTAATCAAAAAGAGGATCATAGCCTAGACCTGCACCATCGCTGGAATGTGTTGCACTAGGACAAGTAGTTCTATATTTGTTCGCTTGCTAGTTGTCTCCATCCGTTTTAGACTAGGCATGTTTCTTATGGCGCGGATCATCTCCATCGTAAACCAAAAAGGCGGCGTGGGAAAAACCACGACCGCCATTAATTTGGGCGCCTATCTAGCGGAATTAGGGAAGTTTGTCCTCATTGTCGACATGGATCCTCAAGCCAATGCCACGGCAGGACTTGGCATTGACCACCGTAACTTGAATCAGGGGATCTACGAAGCGGTTCTGGGGCAGGTACGGATAAAAGACATCGCGCAACCAACGGCTCACGAAACCATGCGGGTCGCACCAGCGACAACGGCGCTCGCCGGTCTTAATATTGAGCTTGTGGATATGGAGCGCCGTGAGCACAGGCTGCGCGATGCATTATTAGAGATCCGTAACGACTACGATTTTATTTTAATTGATTGTCCCCCTACTCTGGGACTGATCACGTTAAACGGAATTGTCGCAGGAGATGAGATCCTTATTCCGGTGCAAGCGGAGTACTATGCACTAGAAGGGCTTGGTCAATTATTAGAAACCGTCCAGCTTGTGAAAGAGCGCATTCGCCCAGAAATCGACGTCTTGGGGGCTGTGCTCACGATGTACGATGGCCGTACCAAATTATCGGATGACGTTCTCCAAGAGCTATACAAGTATTTTCCGAACAATATTTTTCGCGCGGTTATCCCTCGCAATGTCCGTTTAGCCGAGGCTCCCTCATTTGGTCGAACGATCGTGCATTTTGATGCGACGTCCAAAGGGGCGCGTGCCTACGAACGCTTAGCGCGTGAGCTGCTTGAACGTTAATTTTTACCTACACGCACATTATGATTATTGGCCGCCAATCAGGACTCGGAAAAGGATTAGGAGCGCTCATCCCGCCTAAGCCAAACCACGCCGTTATTACGCCTCCTTACCCCCCTCGGAAAATGGGGGAGGGTGTGGTGGTTGAGTCCGTAAATAATGGGCCAAAGGTAGGCGCACCGGTAAATTCCGCGCAAGCAAATCCCAACCTTTCTCCTCGAATTCCGCAGGAAGAGTCTCCCGCATCTTCTTCAGCACCCGTTTCTTCGGAAACACAAAACGAGTCTGCCCAAGGTATGATGGTTCTTCAAGTACCCATCGAAAAAATCCAACGCAACCCCCATCAGCCCCGCTTGCATTTTGACCATCATGAGATGGAAGAGTTGATCGCGAGCATTAAGGAGCACGGCATTTTACAACCAATCGTCGTTACGCGTCGTCCCGATGGAAGTTATGAATTGATTGCCGGTGAACGCCGTTTGCGCGCCTCAACGATCGCTGGATTAAAAACCGTTCCTGCAATTTTACGCGAAGCCACCGACCAACAAAAATTGGAGTTGGCTATGATTGAGAATATCCAACGCCAGGACCTCAACTCAATTGAAGAGGCGAAAGCGTACATCCGGCTTATGGACCAGTTCCATCTTACCCAAGATGAGATCGGGCAAAAGATGGGAAAGAGTCGTTCGCAAATTGCCAATACCATTCGTTTATTGCAATTACCCGCCGAAATCCAGCAAGCTTTAGTCGACCGGCGTGTTTCTATGTCGCAAGCACGCACGCTCCTATCACTGCCCAACGACAAAGACCGCATGGAGGTCTTTAAAAAGATGATGGCAAGCCATGTCACCGTTCGTGAAGCAGAAGAATCCATCAGCGACCGCCTAGGTCGCCGCCGCGCTGTTCGCGATCCAAACGTGATGGGTGCAGAGAACGAATTGCGCGAGCTTTTCCGCTGCAAAGTCGACATCAAACGCAAGCCCACTGGTCAAGGCGAAATCCGCTTCCGCTTCTTCTCCGACGAAGAATTTCGCACCCTCATGAACGAATTATCAGAAGGGATTCCGAGTGAAGAATAGTCTTCCTGGCTAAGGCTGCTCAATAAATTGTTTTGGTCGGTACAGCTCGACGTTCTGGTATTTTGCGATCCGCTCAAACTGGCTCGTATCAAAATTGTGATCGTCCCGTTGCTCGAGAGGAAGTTGAACATTCCAAATAACGATTCCTTGAGAATCGTTTTTTAGTTCCTCAAAATGCTCCACACGTTTCGTGGAATAGCCGATCCCCGGCCAGGGACGGCTATCATAGGGCGGCCAATTCGTATTGTAGAGCGTAAGCCGATCAGGGCCAACATAATATTTCGCCAGCATATAATCGAAGGTGTTGAGGCTATAGAAATGGAACGACGAGTATTCGGGTAGATGGGCTGCTAGCTCATTGAATCCTTGGGAGTTGGAGGTCGGTTGGATCAAGAGTAGAGCCGTCATATAGAGAGCAAAGGCTGCCCCTGTACGTATCCGCGGGAGTAAGCTTAGCCAATACCCAAGGAGGACGTATATGATATAGGCCGCTGGAAGGACATACCGACTTATAAAATAATATTTATCAAATGAGGAAAGAAGATAAGAGAGAACCAGCAAACCAAAAGATAGGCTGAGTAAAAATAGGGTTTTTCTTGTCGAACGGTGTAAGAGGTGGATAATGATGAGCGCCGTTCCCACCACGACAAAAAAAGTAATGGTCTCCGTAGATAACCCGGGAAGCGTATTAGGATTTGAAGACCATGGAGAAAGTTCCCCCTTCGGTGTTCCCAGCAAGAATATTTGGAGATTCGTGGCGAGGTCACC
>CAZTQP010000016.1:12554-15413 GCA_964615825.1 uncultured Gammaproteobacteria bacterium | reverse complement strand
GTTCCCCCTTCGGTGTTCCCAGCAAGAATATTTGGAGATTCGTGGCGAGGTCACCAAACGTTGGAGGTATTTTAAAACTGGAAATATTTTTGCTGCGGGCGAGTTGTATTAAAAATGTTTGCAACCAGGGAAGAAAGATAAGGAAGCCGACCATGGCTCCTGCCAACATTCCTTTTGATGGGAAGAGATCTTTAATTGCCTTGAGGCGCAGACGAAGCTGAGCACTCCCCAGGAGTTTAAGGTCAAGACGCATAATGAACCAAGCCGCGAGAAAGCAGGCCCCAAAGAGGAGTGCCATGTAATGCGTCAGACACGCGAAGGCAAAGCTTGCCCCCCACCCCACCCACCACCGATCGTCTGAACGAGAAGACATGCCTCGCACAAAGCAATAGACCGCTAAGAGGATAAGAAAGCTGTACAGAGCGTACATCCGATTTTCTTGGGAATATTGAATCGCAAAAGGGGAAAGAGCTGCTAAGAAGCTGGCATAGAGGCCGGCTCGCTTGGTGAAAAGAGCTTTTCCGATGAGATACACGAGCCAGACACTCGCCAGTCCAAACACGACGGAAAACATCCGCAAGCCCACAACGCCCGTTCCTGCGATCATGGAATACGCCTTGAGGAGGAGATAGTGGAACGGCGGATGCACGTCGTAGGCAATTTCACTCCACATGCTACTCCAGTCATGACGGATCATGTTGGCGGTAAACGCTTCGTCATACCAAAAATCCCGCTTACCAAGGCTATATAAGCGGAAGAAAGCCGCAGCTCCCAGAACGATTCCCGGCAGATACCGTCTCAAACGCATTACCAAAGACATATCAGGAAATGCTACCCGATTTTGCTAGATAATTCAAGCGTTTCCCGTCTCTAGTCCTACTCCTTCCCCTTGGGAAATATTCCCTTAATCCACGACGTAATTTTTGATTTGGCAAACTGTCTGACACGGGCTTTAGCGTGTCTCGTTCTGACAAACTTAATCCAGTCAGGATTTGGTCCCTTACGGTTCTTGTCGACCATGATATCGACCATATCACCGTTTTTAAGGACGCGATCGAGGGTGACAACTTCTTCGTTCACTTTTGCTCCCATGCACGTATTCCCAATATCCGTGTGTACGGCATAGGCAAAATCGACACAGGTGCTTTGCTCCGGTAGATCAATCACATCACCTTTTGGGGTAAAGACAAAAATACGATCGTGAAACAAATCGATCTTCATTTCTTCCAATGACTGAAGAGAGTTCTTTTTGTCCGACAGCTCTTCTTGGATATCTGCTAGTTCATGCACCCAATCTGGCACGGTGGTGGGTTTTGAGAGGTAGCGTTGTTTCTCTTCATCATATGACCAATGAGCCGCAATCCCATACTCATTCTCTGCGTGCATCTCTTCCGTACGAATCTGGAATTCGACAATCTCGCCTTTTTCACAAAACACGGTCGTATGCAACGAGCGATAGCCATTCGGTTTTGGCTGAGCGATGTAGTCCTTGATTCTCCCTTTTAAGGGCGACCATTTGCCGTGGATGATCCCAAGAGTTGCGTAGCAGTCCGTAACATTTTTTGTAATCACGCGAATGGCCGTAATATCGTAAATACGGGTGATGCTGCGATCATTCTTAAGAAGTTTCTTATATAAGGAATAGAGATGCTTCGCCCGACCCTGTACGCGCGCACGAATATTCGCTTCCTGGAGGGTTTTCTGAGTCAATTCCATGACGTGTTCAACGTACTCTTGTTTACCCTCGCGAGTCGTCTTGGCCAAGTTCTTTACCCAGGCAAATTCTTTGGGAGAGACATACTTAAACGCGGCATCTTCTAAAAGTCCCTTCATTTCTCCCATGCCCAAGCGATTGGCGATCGGAGCATAGATTTCCAAGGATTCCATGGCGATCCGCTGTTGTTTCTTAGGTGGAATGGCATCCAGCGTCTGGAGGTTGTGCAACCGGTCCGCAAATTTGATAAACACGACACGTACATCCGCGGCCACCGCTAAAAACATTTTACGCAAGTTCTCGATATACCGTTCCATGCCCCGGTATTTGATTTTTCCTAATTTTGTGATCCCCGCTACCATCGACATGATATCTTCACCAAACGTCTCTTTAATATCTTCGAGCGTCCGCGCCGTATCTTCTGGCACGTCATGCAGGAGACCGGCAATAATAATCGGAACTGGCAAGCGCATTTGCGCGAGCGTTGAGGCTGTGGCGAGTGGATGGGTGATATAGGGTTCTCCCGTCGCGCGTTTTTGCCCACGATGTGCTTCTTCCGCAAATGTATACGCATGCCGTACGGATGCTAAGTCAGCCTGCGGGTCAAAGGCAGCCACCTGATCGCATAATTCATCGATCGTGGTGGCGTAGACAAAGGGAGAAGTCATACGCTATTCCTATCATGTCCAAGCCTTCTCCGCAACGAGATGCAGGCCAAACGTAAGTATGCTAAACTGCGCGCCATATGCCAGCCGACGGAGGTGCGGGCCTTGGAGCCCAACAGCAAGAACGTACACGCGAAGGAATCATCGCGCGTGCCAGCGAAAAATTGCAAAAGTTTCGCGAGGCCATACAGGCTCTTTTTAAAAAAGAGGGGAGCGATAAAGTTAATAAGAAAGACACATCCAGAATCGATCAGATTCTTGCTATTGCTGAAGATGATGTAGCGCGTGTTAAGAGAGAGGGCGCGCCGCTCGAAATGATTCTGGAGGAAGCAAAAGCAGGATTGGCTGGAGTTACGCTTAAAGAAGATTTAAATCGTGCGGTTGAAGGCCTTAAAAAAAAGCAGAAAGATGATGTTGAAAAAGCATTAAAAGAATATCGGGAGGCATTGGTGGAGGTTTTGAAAGAGGGGGAAAAAGCTG
>CAZTQP010000016.1:3716-12454 GCA_964615825.1 uncultured Gammaproteobacteria bacterium | reverse complement strand
CCTCGTTCTAAAAAAAGAGATAATGAAAGAGAGGCGTGGATGGATGATATTGATGCACACTTCACGCGAGATTTTAGGGCGGATGAGGATCTTCTATCAGCAATTTTAGAGTACAAAAAGCCCAGTAATCATATCAAGGAGTACGAGGCGTTAATTGACTTGGCGAGCCAGGCTTACAAAGCGCTTAGCAAACTACGTGCCTACGAAGGAAGAGTAGATGAAAATGAAGGAAGGGTAGATGAAAAGCTCGACCTAAAAAATTTCGAAGCATATGAAGAGTCTATAAAAGCTGTTGAATCTGCCGCAGCCGCCTATATGGCTTTGGATGAAGAAACTCCTGCAAGCGTAGATTCGATCACGTCGACTTCTGTGCCCGGAGAGCGTGTTGAAGGAGGTTTGTCTGATGAAGAGTTGATAGAAGCTGTGATGGATGCTCCAAACCCCAAGAGAGAGGACTTAGTGGGTCCCTTTCAAAGGATGATGTTGTTAGCTACTCGCGCAGATGCGTTGTCTCGACGCGTTAAAGCTGACGAAAGTCAACGAGCAGAATACGTAGAGAAATTAGGAGAATTACGAGCGGCTCGTGAAATGTATCAAGCCTTAGAAAGAGCTGAGCCACTAGTAAACCAACTTGGCATACAAGAGGAGGAGGAAGAAGTAGGAGCGACAGAAGAACCTACTACGTCAAACATCGAACCTGTAGCTGATATTGCGGATCTCGCCGAGATGCTTCGTAGGAATCCAAATACTAAGAAAGCACCGCAAGCACCGGATGCCTCTTTGAGTGCAGGAGGGAGCGGTCCTATCAACGTACCTACGGAGGTCGCAGAGCGGTTACGGGCGGAAAAAGATGCTCGCGCACAAGAACGGGGGGAAAAGGAATTGAAAGATGTTGTCCGTCTCATTGAAAAGCTAAAGACCGATAGAAAACGAGAGGTGATGGCGCGCATAGCGACATTCAAGGGCGATGCGGCCAATCAAGAGGCTGTTGAAAAGCTAATAGATGCTGACCTTCGAGTACAAGTAGCTCGTTGGCTTGTTGAGTTCATGGACGGTCAATCAAAGATGGTTCGCTTACCAGCAAGTGAGGCATGGGAAGAAAGAACGAACGACAAAGGTGAGACGATGAAAGCAATGGCTGCCAATGAGTCTGAGCCGGATGAATATGCAAAAGCTGTGGTAATGGAATCGCGCTATGCGCTTTCGGCTGTCGTAACGGCCGGTAAAGCGTTTGGATTCCAAGATGAAAAAGAAATTCGATCCGTCGCTCTCGAAGTCCTACCTTCTGAACAAAAAGGAGGATTAGGGTCCTTTGTCAGAGATGCCACCAAAGCCTTCGAGAAAGATCGTCAACGGAAAGAGCTGGAAGAAGCGACACGTGAGATAGAGTTGATTGATGCGAAGCTTGGGAAGCATAAGGCAAAATTGACGGTATTGGCGGAAAATGAGGTGCAAGCGTTACAAGTGCGTCGTGATGGACTTCTTGAACTTCGCAAGCAGCTCATGGAAGCACTGACGGGTAATAGTTTCAAGGATAAAGCGAATAATGCTCAAAAGGAAGCGCAAGCAACGCCTGAGGCAATAAAAACAAAAGTCGAAAAATTTATTGGCTCCGCTTCAAGTTTAGGGAAAGAAGAAGTCGGCTGGAAAAATCAAGATACATTTCTTGTAGACCATGAAAATGGGTTCTTTGGCGTCTTTGATGGAATAGGGGGTAGTGCTGCGGGAGATAGGGCTTCACAGCTGGTCAGAGATTATGTCCAGTCTCGCGTGAAAGAGTTTGAAGGGCTTGATGCAGAAGCGGTAGCCCAGGTAATGGCTGACATGATGAATAAGTGTGCGCAAGAGCTGCGCGCAGCCGAGCAAGCTGATCCGGCACTAGAAGGAATGGGAACTACGCTTACACTGATTAAAATTGTTGGCAACGAGGTAGTCATTGGGCAGGCCGGAGATAGCCGCGTGTACGGGAGAAGAGCAGACGGTAAGCTACGCTCCCTCTCATTGGACAGCAATGAAGCGATGGATAAAATTCGAGAAGATTTTGATGATGATGTTGCATTTGTGTTTCAACAAGTCGTAGATGAATTAGACAAGGCGGACGATTGGACGGTGTTCAAACAGAAAACTAATGAGGAATTAAAAGCGCTGGATTTTTCTGAAGAGGAAATTAAGATATTTAGAGAAAGACAGGGTGATTTTGAGAGCCTGGTCCCAGACTATTTTCTCAGAAGAAATGTTATTAGTGCTGAGGCAGGAAGCGGTGGACATGTCGACATCTATGATCTAGACGGAGAAAAAGAACTGTTGCTTACCTCAGATGGTATCCATGATAACCTGAAAAAGAGCGAGATCAGGCTCATTCTTACAGGACAATATGACAAGCTAGAGGATGCTGAATTAAGAGATGGGTTAAAGGCGATAAAAAACCCAACAGAAGCATTGACGAACGCTGCTCAAATTCGTTCAAAACAAAAAGGGAATATACGTGCAAAACCGGATGACATGACGGCATTACGTGTAGAACGTGAGATGGCGCATGGTGATGATCCACTCGTAGAAATAAGCGGTGACGATGCAGTGCCTGCTCTAGCAACTCCTGAGACGGCTCCAAAACCTGCTGATGCAGATGCTGACAGGTCCTCTCCAGATGCCACACCTCCCACTTCTCCTGAAGCCGCTAAGGATCACACAGAGAATGTTGACCTCAAAACTCAAACAGAAGCTGCCCGCGCCCGACTTGAGGAGATAAAAGCCAATATCGGGAGCTGGGATACAAAGAATAATCTTGTTCATGACGACAAGCTCATCAAGGAGGCGGTTAAACGTTTTGAAGAGATTGTGGCGCACGATGAAGTCTTTCTGGCAAGAGGTGATGTGGATGGGGCGTATAAAGATAAACGCACACGGTTAACAAGGGGTGGATACTTAGAACGTCTTCAGGAACGCCTCTTTGAAGTCATAAGCAAAGATGAGCCTGTCTACGCAGAGCAGTTTTCTGCTTGGATCACGGAAGAAAAAAACAAGCCCGAGGGTGAAAGGAACGCAGCATGGATTGAACAATTGGAAAAACGCCAAGAGGCTGTTCAAGCCTTGAAGCCCTTGTTTGAAGCGTTCCTTAAATCACCCTCTCAGCCAACGCCAGATGCGAAGCCAGCTCCTGCACCAGATGCCCCTCCCGCACCAGACGCTACGCCTGCCCTGGATGCCTCATCTGCCCCTATATCGGCAGATGCAATCCCTCTAGCTCCTGACGTAAAAACGTCTGCTCCTACCCCAGACGCCGCCGCCCCCGTCCCTCCTGTAGTTCCTCCCTCCACTCCAGACGTAATTCCCCCTGCCCCACCCGCTCCCGATAAAGCCAGTGCTCGATCTGAGCCAGGCTTTGCGAATGAAGCGCTTTTCTCTGCAGGAGACCGCGCCACCATCCTCACGTGGTTAAAAGCGCAGCAGCCCCGCGTAGACCGTGCGCAAAAATTGCGTGTCGACAAAGATTTAGACGAGGCACGCAAACGCTACGAACCGTTCGGATTAAATCTGGCAAGATTAGAGTCCATCGTCAATGCGACAACTCGGTTAACCGAAGCAAAAACAGACAAAGAACGGATGGAGCGTGAAGCGGTCCTTATGCGCTTGAGAGAAGGGGGTGTGATTCTTGGTGCCGAGGCGGCTCTCTCAGAAATAAAAGCAGAGAGAAGGCAGCTGAAAGGCGATGCGCAACATTTTGAAGATAATACGCCATACTCTGGCCAATTCCAACGATCCAAGTCAGAGATAAAGGCTCGTTTAAAGCAGATCGATGCAGAAATGGAGTTGATGGAAATGAACGTTGAATTGGAACAAGCGTTAATGGAGGCCGTCATTGTCGAAACCACAAATGAAGATCTGAGTAAATTCAAAAACGAGATAGCCGACGGTGAGGCACGCGTTGAGCAGAAAGACACGAGTTGGAAAGAAGTGGCAGATACTGCTTCACAGGCACACGAGGGTCTGCGCGCCCGGATGGAAACAAGAATGCAAAATTCAGAAGCCGAACCGTATTTTGGAGCCATGTTTCGGGCCTTCTTGAGAGAGCAAGAAGCCACCATCGGGCTCAGTAAAGCCTTACGGAGATTTGATGTTATAGACATGACAGAGCGTCAAATCACGCAAGCCTTGAGATTGTTAGATAACGCTCCCAGCGGTCCTATCACTTCTGAACAATGGGATGCATTGCCGGCTGCCGCGAGATCAGTGCTGAAAGGCTCAGGAGAAAACAAAAACAGCACAGGAGAGAATATCAAAGGCCGTTTATACGAAATTTTGCGTAGCTTAACGAACGATAAATCAAAAGCCAATAAAGACTTGCAAGACCAGCTCGGACTCATTAATGGCATGAAGGAGCAAAGTGCCTACGCCTTGGCTCAAAAAACCTACCAAAAACTCCAAGCTGATCAGAAGCAGGTTGCCCAAGACATAAGGCGGTTAACGGCCGATATCGAAACCTACAACCCACTCAAGGTGACAAAGATGGCGGATAAGAATGCCTACGTGGAGAAACTCAAGGAAGTAAATGGACGCCTCGAACTCGCAAAAAACCAACAAAGACACATAGAGGCTCTGCTCAAAGATGGAGAAGCTCTCCTCGGTATCTCCGGGCGCATGTTATGGGGACAATATCAAAAGAGGGGAGGAGAGACGATAGACCAAGCAGGGGCATTTGAAGCGTTAAAGAATCAGGAGGATGTCACGAAGCTCGTGATACAAGTCATGGATGGGCAAGACCGATTGGCTAGACTCAGATTGGCGGAAGCACCGCGAGAAGAAGAGATACGTAAAACATTGCCCGTCCTATCCGTTCAAGGTGGAAGAGGCGCGTTTGGTAAAGGGACTGCCGCTCCAGAAAACCGCACCAGCGGTGGGGGAGGAGAGAAGGAAAAGAGCGTGTGGGAGTCCTTTAAGGAGACGGGGCTTTACAAAGGAGCGGCACAATTTGTTGAAGCGCTTACATTCTGGAAATAGAGTTAGGTTAGATAAAATAGAGACTGGCGATATCGCCTGTCTCTATTTTATCTAACCTTTTTTTGCTTTTCGCGCCGCGAGTAATTCCACCGCCATCTCAAGCGTGACATCTTCCTGTTTCGTTTCTTTTGGAATCGTGGCATTCGTCCGTCCGTGTTTTACATACCAGCCAAATTTCCCATTATGTAACGTAACTGGTTTTTTATCCTTCGGATGTTGGCCAAGAGATTTTCCGGCTCCTCCTCCACGAACTCCTTTGGGGATGGCGAGTAGCTCTAAGGCTCGAGCTAACTCTACCGTGAACAAATCATCCTCCGCCTTAAGGGAGCGAAACTCGCCATCGTGCACGATATACGGTCCGAATCGTCCTAATCCCGCGCGGATTTCTTTGCCGCTCTGTGGGTGCGTACCAACAAGACGAGGGAGTGCCAAGATACTCAAGGCTTTCTCGTAGCTTAACTCGTTCAAAGGGATGTTCTTCGGGATGCTCACGCGTTTTGGTTTCTTGGCCTTCTTCTCATCTTCCGCAGGATCTTCTCCTAATTGAAGATAGGGTCCGTAACTTCCTGTGCGCAAATAGATCTGCTCACCACTCTCGGGGTCTAGCCCTAAGGTCGTAGGTCCTTGCTGGGCGGATGAGAGGAGTTCGCCTAACGTCTGCTCCGTTAATTCACCTGGGAACATGTCTTCCGAAAACGAAGCTTTAACGAGGGTATGGTGTTGTGGATGCGGTGCTTCTACGTATGCCCCATATTTTCCAACACGTACAACCGCTTCAGGAATCTGAGGGAGGAGCACACGACGATGGTCGGTTTCCGAAGTATTTTTTGCTTCTGTCGCAACTCGTTTCTCTAGCCCCTGTTCACCGAGATAGAACTCTTTTAAATACGGTAGCCATTCGGTTTTCCCCTCGGCAATATCATCCAAGCTTTGCTCCATGCCAGAGGTAAATTTTGCATTCACTAAATCTGCAAAATGCTGCTCCATGAATTGTGTTACAGCAAATCCCGTAAACGTTGGAGCCAGAGCGCTGCTCTGTTTCTTGACGTAGGCACGATCGACAAGGGTTCCGATAATACTTGCGTACGTACTTGGACGTCCGATTCCTTCCTTTTCCATCCATTGAATCAGACTCGCTTCCGTAAAGCGGGCCGGTGGCTTTGTTTCGTGACCCTCGGCGTGGGCATCTGTACAGGTAACCTTCTCTTTGGGCGTGAGTTTTGGTAACAAGCGTTCCCGATCACCTAGCGCTCCTTCAATATTTTCTTCTCCTTCTACATAGGCACGTAAAAATCCGGGGAAGACAATTTTCAACCCTGTGGCTTGGAACGTATGATTCGCTGCCTTAAAGGTGACACTCATCTGTAATTGTTCACTATCCTTCATCTGGGAAGCGATTGTGCGCATCCAAATCAATTCGTATACCTTGCGTTCGCCTCCACTCAGATCGATTTCATGGGGAGGAATGAGGGCTAAACTTGGACGGATGGCTTCGTGTGCTTCCTGAGCAGCTTTGTCTGAGCTTGTGTAATGTCGTGGAGCGTCAGGCAAGAACTCTGCACCAAAACGATCACTCACCATGCCACGCGTAGCCTGGATGGCTTCCTGGGACAAAGCGACGGAGTCTGTACGCATGTAGGTGATATACCCATGTTCGTACAAGGTTTGGGCAATGCGCATTGTTTCTTTGGAGGACAATCCCAGTTTACGGTTTGCCTCCTGTTGCAGCGTAGATGTGATGAAGGGAGGAGGAGGGCGACGCGTCATTGGCTTTTCATGCACCTCGTCTACCGTCCAGTCCACCTGTTTTACTTGTTCCGTAATCGCCCTAGCTTTTTCTTCATTAATCAAGATCGCTTCGCTGTCTGTTTTAAGTGCCCCCGTCGTTTCATCAAAATCTTTGCCAATCGCAATTCGCTTCCCGTCTGTCGCAATGAGTTTTGTTTCACAGCTCCCATCCGTGGCTTTCACATCCGCCACCACATCCCAATAGCTCGACGTTTTAAATGCGATACGTGAGCGTTCGCGATCCACGATCGCTTTGAGGGCCGAAGATTGCACGCGTCCCGCCGACAAGCCGTAAGCAATCTTCTTCCAAAGGACAGGGGAGATGGTATACCCGACCAACCGGTCTAACACGCGACGCGTTTCCTGGGCACGCACTAATCGGTCATCAATATCACGCGGATGCGCCAAAGCTTTTTCGATCGCTTGCTTGGTAATTTCATGAAACACCATGCGATGCACCGGCACCTTTGGTTTTAACAATTGCAACAAATGCCAGCTAATACTTTCTCCTTCACGGTCTTCGTCAGTCGCCAAGTACACGACATCCGCTTCTTTTAAGGCCGCTTTTAATTCTGTAACGGTTTTCGCTTTTCGTTTAGGAACGACGTACAACGGTTCAAAATTATCCGCCACATTCACGCCTAACTGACCCCAAGGGGTTTTTTTGTACGCCGCTGGCACTTCTGTCGAGGATTCAGGCAAATCACGAACATGGCCCATCGAAGCTAGGACTTTGTACTCAGAGCCTAGAAATTTACGAATGGTTTTGGCTTTTGTAGGGGACTCAACAATAACTAGATGCATAATAAGGTCAGAAGACAAGAGAAAAGGGAGGGATGACTGGTCTATGCGCGAACCCATGTTTGGCCACCGAGATGCTGGACCAGTCCTTTTAATTCAAGAATGGATAATTGGGATGATACATGTGAGACCGCCTGTTTGGCGAGAGTTGCTAACACGTCAATATGAATCGGGTGGCTAAGATAAGACAAAAACGTCTGATCTTGTGGGGTCGTGGGAAGCTCGCTTCTGGCCTGGGCGATTAAATCTGGCCGATCAAGCGCTAGCGCATCAAGGATGTCTTGAGCGGCCGTACATGGTTTTGCTCCCAGCTTAAGTAAGTGATTGGTCCCTTCAGATTGTGGGTTCCAAATCGAGCCCGGTACCGCCAATACCTCGCGATTTTCTTCCAAAGCTAAGGTTGCGGTAATGAGAGACCCGCTTTTCGGAGCTGCTTCTACGATCACCGTCGCTAGTGAGAAGCTCGCAATCAAGCGGTTACGTAACGGAAAAAGATATTCATGTCCCTGGCCACCAGGAGGAGACTCGCTTATAAGACATCCGCCTTTCTCAATAATTTCCTCCGCTAACCGTACATGCGCGCGTGGATAGATTGAGGCGCGGTCTACCCCCGTGGCCAAAAAGGCGACCGTGATCCCCTCCGCGTCGAGGGTAGCCCGATGGACGTGCCCATCTACGCCTAGAGCCAGGCCCGACACCACGCATAAGCCTGAACGTACCAACGGAGGGATGAGACTGCGTGTTACCTGTTCACCGTAGGGAGTTATTTTCCGCGTTCCCACCATCGCCACCGCTGGGGCAGACGGAAAAATTCCACGAACAAACAACACTTCGGGAGGATCGCTCGAGGCGGCCAAGAGGGGAGGAAAATCAGAATCTTCCGGGAAGACGACGCGAATCCCTTCCGTTTCTAAGAAGTCGATAGTCACTGTCTCGTCATGCTGCGCTCGCCAAGACAAGAAGCGCTCAATCGTGCTCGCACGCATCCCAGCCTTTTGCAACAAAGAGCGTTTTGCTGACAGAGCGTTTACATACGACCCCGTCACTTGTTTCAGTATGCGCATGCGCCGACTCCCCATATCCCGAAAGTGCGCCAAACAAATTTTCGCCACTTGTTCATCAGTAAAGGACATACCTACCCCGTTCCATAT
>CAZTQP010000016.1:0-3616 GCA_964615825.1 uncultured Gammaproteobacteria bacterium | reverse complement strand
GTTGCCGTTGTGTCTGGTTTGGGAGCATACGCTTCCTATCGTTCTGTGCAGCGCGGCACGAGCGTACTCGGTGAAGTAGGAGCCGTCCCCATGATCGCCGATATCCGACGCTTAATGTTTGGGACTGATTCAGAAGCTTCCGCCGAACAACCTGCGAAGAGCGATCGGATGAATGTCCTTTTATTTGGCGTAGGTGGGGATGGACACGATGGTCCTCAATTAACGGATACGATTATCCTAGCCAGCATTGATCTCAAAGAGAAAAAAGTCGCCATGCTCTCCATCCCACGTGATACCGCGTATCCATTAGGCGGGGGACGGTTTGAAAAAATCAATGCCGTACAAGCCT
Organism: uncultured Gammaproteobacteria bacterium; assembly: GCA_964615825.1. GTDB lineage: Bacteria > Patescibacteriota > Patescibacteriia > 2-12-FULL-60-25 > 2-12-FULL-60-25 > JAGOUY01. Next base: position 3,267 of record CAZTQP010000016.1, on the reverse strand, counting down.
ATGCAGAACAGGATCATCCCGGTGAAGGCGCGCGCGTGGCCGCAGATGCGATTGGAAAATTATTAGAAGTTAAGGTAGACCATGTCGTGCGTATTGATTTTTCCGGCTTCGCCAAATTTGTTGACGCGATCGGGGGAGTCGATGTGAATGTCGAGCGCGCCTTTACCGATCCGCAGTACCCTACCCCAGACGAGAAATGGACAACGGTCAGCTTCAAAAAAGGCCAACAACATTTTACCGGTGAGCAGGCGTTGACGTACGCACGTTCCCGTCACGGCAATAACGGCGAAGGATCTGACTTTGCACGTAGCCGTCGCCAACAACTCCTTATGCTGGCCGTGCGAGAAAAGCTCCTTTCTCTGCAAACCCTTAGCAACCCAACCAAGCTCAGTTCTCTGTATTCCGTTGTGAGCAGCCATTTACAGACGGACTTCACCTTATGGGATTTTTTGCAGGTCGCACCTCTGGCAAAAGACTTCTCACGTGAACAAATCACCATGCGTGTTCTCACGGATGCGCCGGATGGCGAGCTCGTAGCCGCCAATGTCGCCGGCGCCTTCATGCTATTCCCAAAAGAGCCCGACTGGTCTCAAATCCGGGAAATTGCCCAAAATCCTTTTGTCACTTCAACGCAAACGCAGGTAGCGGTGACGGCTACCGATAAAAAGACCGAGCCTGAGCAAGAAACCGTGAAATTAGAGGTAAAAAACGGCACAGCTCGTACCGGCTTCGCTTCACAAGTCGCCGCAAAACTTGAACGTTCTGGCTATGAAATCATGGCCTTTGGCAATGCGGTGCGCCGTGGCTACGAACGAACGGTGGTTTACGACTTGACAAATGGCAAAAAACCCGCTCAACTAAGCGTTCTGCGGCGTCTTTTGCAAGCAGATGTCTCTACCATTACCCCCACTCCTGATCCAGCCGATCCGAAACGTCCAAAGATTTTGTTGAATGATGGTCTCGCGCCGGAACGCTTATCCGCGCCAAACGTCGATTTTCTCATTATTTTGGGTGAAGCCAGTGACGCGTTTATCAACCCTTCCTATGCCCGCTCCAGTTCCACCCGCCCGTAACCGCCCGCTGGTCGCCCTTGTGGGCCGCACCAATGTTGGGAAATCCAGTCTTTGGAACCGCTTGACCGAAACCGGCCAAGCTCTGGTGAGCCCCCAATCACACACCACTCGCGACCGTAAATACGGGCAGGTCGTTTGGCGTGGCGTCGTGTTCGATCTGATTGATACGGGAGGAATGGACACCGAAGCCAACGAAATTGGTGAAGGCATTCGCACGCAAACGGTTCACGCGCTCAAAGAAGCGGACCTTCTCCTTTTTATGATGGACGGGCAATCAGGCGTCCTGCCTCAAGATCAACAGATTGCTCGTGTTGCCCGCGAAACCGGCAAACCCGTTTGGCTCCTCGTCAACAAAATTGACCAGATGAAACACGCCTCCATGGCGCATGATCCGGCCATCTATCAACTTGCGTTAGGGGAGCCAAAGCTTATTAGTGCCAACACTGGATTTTTAGCGGGGGATCTTTTAGATGAAATTCTGAACGAACTGGAACGCCAAGGTAAACCCGCCGTGCCTACCTACGAAGTTGAACCGCTCAAACTCGCGATCGTGGGACGTCCCAATGTCGGTAAATCTTCCTTGGTAAATTCCATCTTAGGGGAAAATCGTGTCATTGTTTCTCCTGTGGCACACACAACGCGTGAACCACAAGACACCTGGCTCCGCTACCAAGACCGTGACGTCATGCTTGTCGACACGGCCGGGATGCGTAAGCAAGCTCGCATTGATAATGAAGTTGAGGAAGCGGGGATTGAGCGCAACATGAAGGCGATCGACGAATGTGATGTTGCATGTTTAGTCTTCGATGTCACCCAAGATCCAACCGCCCAAGACCGTCATTTGGCAGGGATTTTGGAAACGAGCAGTAAAGGATTGATCCTCGTGGCGAATAAATGGGATTTGATTCCAGATAAGAAGCCAGAGACGGCCAATGGAATTGAGATGTTGATCCGTCAGCTCTTCCCATTTTTATCCTGGGCACCGATGGTCTTCGTGAGTGCCAAACAAAACATGCGTACGCGTGAACTCTTGGATATGGCCATGACGGTCCAATCCGAACGTCACCGCAAAATCGATTACAACGCGATTAATCGCTTGTTGAAAGCCTGTATCAAGAGCAAGAAGCCCTTGCCAAGTTACGGGCCAAAGTCTCCGCGTATTTATGATGTTGCCCAAGTTCGTGAAGCGCCTCCAACTTTTTTAATTACGATTTTAGGAGAAAAGGAGAGTGTTCACGACAACTGGGTCCGGTTTTTTGAGAAACGCATCCGTGAAAAATTTGGTTTTAAAGGCACGCCAATCATCGTAAAAGCACGCAACGTTCCAACGTCTAAAGGTGGACGCAAGTGGAATAAGTCTGGTCCTGGGTACGAAGAAGCGGTAGGAAAGATCATCGAACGTAAACCGGTCGTAAACCAAACGCGTCGTCGTCAGAAAACATAAGTGTAAAAGACCTTGTTCGTTCCTATGAAGCTTATCGTCGGTTTGGGAAATCATGGCCAAGAGTATGCGTACACCCGCCATAACATTGGTTGGGATGCAGTGACGTTATTGGCGCACAAAAACGGTGTACAATTCCAAACAAAATCCCGCTTTCAGGCCGAGATCGCTGAGCTTTCCCTCCAGAGCGAAAAAATACTCTTGGTCCGTCCACTCACCTACATGAATCGATCGGGAGAAGCGCTTGGAGCTCTCTTAACGTTTTACAAGGCAGATCGTTCTCAGGTGCTTATCGTGCAAGATGAAATGGACTACGTATTAGGAAAGCAGGCGTTCTGTGCCCAAGCAGGTCCAGCGGGTCATAATGGCATCCGTTCCATCCAAGAGCAGCTCGGAACAGAGCAGATAGCACGTTTACGTCTCGGCATCGGACGTCCAACCGGACAACTGCCAAAAGAAGAATTTGTCTTACAGAGATTTGCTAAGGAGGAGCAACCCGTGGTCGAACAAGTCCTGTCGTCGTCTGTGAAAGCAATGGAAGATTGGATCGAGCAGGGGACAGAGAGGGTGATGAATATTTGGAACGCTCCAAAGCCTATATAATAAGAGGAAAAGGACGCATTCCGTTCTTACGCGTCATATGCTATCCTAACGTCCGATAGCTATGCGTTCTCTCCTTCGATCTTTCCAGGAAAAAGTACAGGCCGGTTTTGCGTCGGCAACCCAATGGGTCAGCGCGCATAAGCATCCGCT
>CAZTQP010000015.1:0-21171 GCA_964615825.1 uncultured Gammaproteobacteria bacterium | reverse complement strand
TTGGATCAACCTGAGGATGTGATGACGCTTGGATTGGAAGAGTTGTTGGAGGAAAAAGGAGTCATTGTCTGTCTCGAATGGCCGGAGCAGGTGGATGCGTGGTTGAAACGATATCAAGAGATCACCATGAAGGTTCGGATTGTGCCGCGTGAAGCCGTGCGGGACGTATTCATCTCAAAATAATTTAATATATAAAACACCCTCGGCAAACGCCGGGGGTGTTTCTTCTTTTTATCTTCGTTTATTTCCGACGCAATCCGTACAATCCGCTCCAGGATTCTTGTCCGGCTTGGTCGACCATGCGGACTTGGTATTCGAGAGTGGCTTGGTTGTAGATTGGGGTCGTCCAGGTGCAACGTTCGCCCGGGCAGGTGAAGACTTTTTTGCCATTCACGAAGAGATCGAGATGATCTAAGCCGCGAGGGGACCAGCCACGAAGGGTGAAGCTGATTTGGGCGTCTTTGACGTAGCCTTGAGGGTAATTCGTCGTGACCTGGGCGTAAGAAGGAGGGTTGGAAAGGTTATTCCAGGTGCGCTTCACCGTAAGGGCGCGCACATCGGACCAGCTCACAACGCCATCCATATCGGTGACGCGGGCGTTCATGACGACCATGTGTTCGTCGCTGAAGTCGTTGGTGCCGATCGTGTAGGAACATTCTTTGCTGCCTTTGTTGCCGAACGTACAAGTCTTGCGTGTGATGCCGTCGGCGATCATTTCGATCGTTTTGATGCCGTTTGGAGCCCAGGCTCCGACGGTATAGGTCGCGGTTTCATTCACGGCGATCACGTCTTGGGACGGATTCATCCAGGACCAAACGCTGAGACCGTTGCCACCTTTCGCAGGAGCTTCGTTGGATTCCGGTGTTTGTTCGCTGGAGCGAATTAAGACGGATTTTCCATTGCTCCAAACTTCTTGGCCGTTGTTATCAATCGCACGTGCAAGAAGCGTGATGGTTGTTCCAGGCTGATAGTTAGAGGTATCGAGGGTTAGATCACAGTTGACCGCGCTGACGACCGCTCCGTAGCTACAAGCACGTTTGACCGCACCATTTGCGAGGACTTCAACTAAGCGTAAGCCGCCGATGTTGTTCTGGGCTTTGACGCGGTAGGTGAGACGATCGCCACGTAAGATGCTGGTGATTGCTGGTTCAAGGGTAGCGGTAGCGTTGAAGATTTTTCCTGGGATCATTGGAGCCGGAGTTCCGTTGGAAGGGGTAGACGTAATGTTTACGCGTTCACGATGGAAGTTTTTTCCGGTGGTCCAGGTTTCTAAGCCGCGACTGTCGATGATGCGCGCGTTTACAAACACGTCGGCACCGTTTGGAAGTTCGCTTGGATTCAAGACGAGACGGCAGGTGCGCGTGTCCACGGTTTTTCCGTCAAATACACAGGTGTCTTTGACACTTCCGTTGACCCAGAACTCGACACGGCTCAAGCCTTTGGCGGCACGAGCAGCGACTTGAAGGGTTACAGGTTGCGTGCGCAAGATCGTTTCATTCGGTGTTATCCAAGTAGACCAGGAAATGCCATTAGCGAGGTCGGTCGTCCAGCTCGCGCTGGTTGGCACGCTATTGTCGTTGGCTACAGGCGCTGACGTGACGGGCACGTCTTGGGCGGAAGCGGCGCTATTCGCGTCGACAATCAATGAGATCGTGGCACTTTCACGGGCGATGTTTTGGGTATTGACCGCACGTGCGACAAATTGGACGCGTCGCGTGTTGCCGAGAGACCAGTAGATTTGGGAATAGCTACAGTCTTTGTCGTAACAGCTTTTGATGCGAGCACCATTTACATAAATATCGATGCGTTCCAAATCAGACGCCAATGATTGCGCGCTGAAGGTGAAGCGCTTGCCATCGCCAATACGTGCATCGCCAGGATTGCTGGTGACAGTCACGTTTGGTCCGAAGGTTTTGGAGAGGATTTCTGGTCCAAGATTTGTTACGGTGGTTGGGGTCGTGACCGTTTTTGCAAAGTCTTCTTCAAGGACCACGAGCTTACCCATAAGGGGGCTGGATGGGACGTTCGAGTCAGGCGTAGAAGCGGCACCGACAAAGACGGTGACACCAGCGCTGTTGGAAGCGAGATTCAAGAAGAGGTCGCGGGAAGGAGTCTCGCGGGTCATGGTGCGTCCATCGAAACGGACGAGGTTTTTGCCCGCGACAATTACCCAGGCGCGTCCATTCCAGCTAGCTTTGACTTCGCGTGCATCGGTCGATAAGAGACCTGCTCCGAGCGCTTGGTCAGAAACTTCGCGCATGGTGGTGCCATCAAAAACCCAGAAACGATCGGTTGCGAAGGGGTTTGACGTGACATCGGTGGTTGCGATTAAGACTTGCTCCTCACTCTGCCAGACACCGCTCACAAATTTTACATTTGGCATTGCTACTTCATGCCATTGGTTGCCATCAAGCTTCCACAAGCGGGTGCTCGCCGTCTGTGAAATCACGTTATCACTATTTTTTAATTGGCTCGTACCACCAATAAAATACCACTGTCCATTCACATGGAAAGGGGTGCTGACGCCAGTACACAAGGTGGAGCTGCTCACATCTTTTACACAGCCAGCGGCTAGGTTGGTGAGTTTGCCGAGAGGAATCTCGATCTGCTCTGGAGTGCTGTTTACACCAGTCCAGCGATAGAGCGTCCAGTTAGCGGGACGGCTTGCGGGGGCCTTGGTGTAGGTACGGACGTACCAGGTTCCTTGGTAGCCAGCCGCATCAATGCCGCCTTGCGCGTAAGGAAATACGCCGTTAGCTTCGGTCCAGTTTTCGCCGTTCGTTAACCAGATTTGGGGTTGGTCGCGATCAATCGCGTTGTTTACGACCATCCATTGGTTGCCATCAGAGAAAAGATTGGAAATACCAGATACGCCCTTCCCACGAAGGTCGGCGGTCAGGTCTTTAAGGCGTTCTCCATCGAAACGATAGAGGCGGCGGCTATCGGAAATCAACCAGCTGCCGGCACGATGGCTGACAAGGTTAACGGAGATGCCTTCGCGCACAGGCAAAAGCGCGGACTTATCGGTCCAGCTCCAGAGGTCGAGGGTGGCAATCGCCGGGATCGTAATCGCGGCGGCCGCAAGCGTAGCCAAGAGCACCAAGGCAATACGCTTAGAGAATGTAGGCATTTTTAGCATAAATATGAGGGTGTCTGTGGCCATAAAGGGAGACACAGAACTGCGTATTATTACCAGAAATTAGCGATTTTGTCAAGGTCGTGTGGATAAGAGGAGGTTTGTTGGGTGGGGGAAAATTTGGTAATATATTAAAAATTTCTATGAAAGAAACCTTTGGTGCTGCGCCTTCTGCTAAAAAAGGCCCTGATTCGGGGGAGTTTTCGCTGGGAAAAGGCCCTCGTACAGGATGGGTAGAGGATGATTTTGATCTTTCCGTCCCTGAGCTATCTGAAGAAGAGCTTTCTCATGGCACGGAGTTTGACCCTATGGATCAGGCGGGAGGCGAGTTTGATCCTATTTTAGAAAAATTTGATCCGGGGATTGCTCGTGGGTTGACTGAAGCGCGGTTGAAGAGAGGGGACGCTATCCCTAAGAAAATGGTGGAGCCGGGTCGGATTTTAAAGGATCTTTCCACTCTGCCAAAAGCAGTTATCAAAGGTTCGCTGCCTCACTTTCCTGGCTCCGCATCGTATAAAGCGGAACAGGTTCGTTTAGATGAAGACCATCGTCAGTTGGTTGAAGACGCTATTCGGCGTTATCCGAGTGCTCAAAAGGAGGCGGATGCCGCTCGACGTCCAAAGCGCCTTCCTTCTGTTAAAGAAGTGGTTGCTCGTCAGAAAGATGCGATTTCCGCCGCAGACACGCTTAAGATGACTGAGAAGGATATCTTGCCGAACAAACTTCCGCACTTTCCTGGCTCCGTTAGCCATAGGAAGGAGCAGGTTCGTTTAGTTGAGGAGCGTCGTCAGCGTGAGGAAGATGCGGTTAAGCGATATCCAAGTGCTCAAAAAGAAGCGAGGCAAGACTCTATTGAGGTTTCGGATAAAGATCTTCCGCCGCTTACGCTTCCCCATTTTCCGGGTTCTCCATCCTATAAAGCTGAGCAGGCTCGTTTACAAAAAGAACGTCGTGCGAAATTGAAAGAAGCGCTTCCTCGTGGGTTGCCGAAGATGCCTAAAAAGAAAGAAGTGGTCATTGAGGATGAAGGGGAAGAGTTAAGTGACGCGTATTTAGATGAGCACATGGTCGAAGTGATGCCTTCTCGTCTCCTGCAGGCGGTACCTCCTCCTGTTCCAAAAGAAAAGCCTCGTCCTGTTCAGAGACTGTTTGGTTTTGTGAAGAACTTTTTTACCAGTGATAAAAAAGCGGCTTAAGGATAGATTGTCGAATGTTTTTGGTTTTTCGTGTATTGTAGTGTCTATATGTCAGAAGCTAGATCATTTACTGTTTCTACGGGAGAGACGCCGGAGTTTTTGAAGCCGTCTAAACCGGAAAAGGAGCCGGGATTTATTCGGTTGGCGGATGTGATTGAGGGGTTTACAGGGAAGGCGAAAATTAGCCAAGCATTGTGGAATGAGATGTTCCCACCAGGTATTGATACTAAGAACCGTCTTTTTCGCTTAAGCAAAATAAAAGATGCTCTAAAAGAGTATCCGGATGAGACGTTTCATGTGGCAAGTCACTTAAAGCCTGTTGGTCTTGAGGCGCCTGATCTGGGTCTTTCTACAGGTGTATTTAACGATGTGTTTGCTGAACCCATTCCCTCTGCCCCCGCCCCCATTCGTTCCTCTTTAGGCGATAGATCTTCTTCTGACGCTGATAGCGATCATACGAGGGTTTTGTCTAAGCTTGTTGATGTTCCAGAGCTTCAAGATTATAAAAAGATGGTTGCAAAGAAGAAGGAGGCCTTACGCAAGCCGCCATTGTCTTCGAAGGATCGGCCTAAGGGAGACGTAAAGCCTGACGCAGCCGCTCGTCGTTTGATGGTGGATCCCGATGAGGCCACTCAATTTATTGATTCTGATACGGCACGAAAACAGCGGGAGGTATTGCGTGGGTTAGGTATTACCGGGTCTGCGGTTCCTCCGGAAAAAGTACCTCCTGTTCGTCCTCTACCCACCCGTGAGGAGTTTCGTCGATTTAGAGCAAACAAATCGGTAGAGAAAAAGGTCTCTCCGCCCTCTGGTGTACGAGAAGCCCCACGAAATGTGAACAGTTCTGCGGTGAATGATGATGATGGGGTGCAGAATCTGGATCAGGAGCTGGCAGAGTTGCGTCGGCGAGGCTTGGCTTCCCGAAAGGATAGGAGCGTTTAGAAGAAGTTTTTTATAATACCTATAAATAAAATTAGCGCCCGGATCTCTAGAGACCGGGCGTTTAGGTTAGTGTTCTGAAAGAAGTTTTTCGAAGAGAGGGGAGACGAGTGTCGCGAGCGCGGCCTTTTCTTTGGCTTCGTCGAGGGTTTTGCCTTCTGCCTCGGCAACCTTTTTGCCGTTTACATGACAGATGGCGGCGACGGTGCGACTCATCCCACCTCCACGTGGGCGGCCGATGAATTCAAGGGACATTCTATGCGCTTCGGTGAGCGCTTTGAGTTGTCCCAGGGCAGCGGAATGCGGACCAGTTTCTACGGTATGGATCCGTCTGCGCAGTGGCTCGTCTAGCTTGTCTGCGCCTGCTTGTACCGCTTGGTGCAGAGCGTCTTTCACTTGTTGATCGAGTTTCCTTCCACTTCCTGTTCGAGTAAGGAGTTGTTGCATGGCTTCGACATCCTTATCTCGGTTTTTTGCGGCTCTAGCTGCGTGCGCGAGACGAGCGAGTCCAGGGGTGCCCAGGATTTCTTGACGAATCGCGTGAGCCTTACTTAGTTTGAGGTTTGGTATCCTGACGAGCTCACGTGTTACGAATACAGCAAGTCGATTAAAGCCGAAGAGCTGCAAAGGATTACTGATATCCAAGGGACGATCATCTCCCCCGGCGATGACATCTCTGATCTTAACGTATGTTCGTGTGCGCATGCGCAGTTGTATGAGTTGACGTCCGCATTTCACTGCTGCGCGTACGCTCCAGCGAGCGATAGCTCCTAGGATGGCTTCGAGGGCGTTGCCGATGATCACTCGTTCGGTTTCGAACTTGTGTGTCCGCTCAGATGGGGTATACCCTTTTGGAATTTTCACCGATCGGTGTATTCCCAGTCGCACCGCGTTGTAGTATTGCTCCTCACCGCTTGCGAGGGCATAGCGCCATCCTTCGAGGGTGTAGATATCTACTCTTGGGTAGCGTTGAAGAACCTCTTCGATAATAGCGAGGGACCAGATTCGGTCTCCAACCCATTCGTCCTTTGCGTTTGAAGATAGGCGATGGATATCTGCCCAGGGGCGCGAGATAAGGGCGCTCGCAAGATAGCCGAGACGGCGCTGCCGTTCTTGGCCGAATGAAAGATCTATTCCTAGGTTAAGGGCGAGTTGCTCGAGAGCGCGCATCTCTTCTATTTTTGTTGGTGCATTCACGGCGTGCTCCTTTTGTGTGGGGTGAGGACGGCCGTCTTTAGGGCGTATTATCCTGAATATGGCCTAAAGGCGGTCGTCCTCTGTGAAAAGAGCGAAGAGGTATCTTGTCTGGAATCGGCTTTATTGTCAATTCCTGGTGAAAGATAGGGAAAGCGCCTCCGTCGTCGTACGTGGCGGAGGCGCAGAGATTCTCGGCGGGTGTGCTTGCCTGTGGAGGGGGCAAGCCCTTGGAGAGAGCGATCTCCTCACGGGGTTTTGGTACTCCCTCCCCGTTCAAGCGGCTGTTTAGGCCGCTTGTGGTAACCCGCCGACGAATGAACTCTCCCTATTTCATGCGCTGACGGGCTACGGGCTCTTTTCTTCAATTTGATTTGTTTCGAGATTATAGTCAAACCCTAATCGACGTAATTCGATGTCGCTATTGAGCCAGATGCCTTCATTGAGGACCCAGGTTTGTAACGCCTCACGAGAGAGGTAAGTGTTATTATTATCTGGGTTGTGGGACTCGCGTTCATTCCATTCCGTGAGCATTGTTTGAAGATGGATGTGTGTGCGATAGATGTTTTTGAGAAAGTGTTCGGCGTCTATGCTCGTCGGGAGATGGGAGGGAGTGGTTTCGATATATTTTTCCATGGTTCTTTTTAAGCGAGGAATGTCTTCGGTGATGACGTAGACCCATTCTTGAACGGGGTTGTGAGGATGGAATGGATCTGTGGAGGCCAGAAGTTTTTTGCGAGTACTTTGGGGTTGGTCTTCGAGGAGGGCGCGTGCTTCTATGAGACGAAAAAGTTGGCCGAGCCAGGCTTCTTGTACGTTTCTCTGATGAAACGGAGTAATGATGAATTGAGAGAGATTTTGTTTGGTTGGGTGGGTTACGGGTTCATTTTTCATTCTTTCTTCGATCTTTTTTGGAAGAAGGGTATACGTTTCAACGTCATACAGAGGAAGATTGGGAAGTTCTGCGACACAATCCAGCAGATGATTGTAGGAAGCATGTGTTATGCGTAGGTGTTCGGCGATGGCTGGATATGTTCGTTGGGTCCATTTTGAAGCACGAGGCGTATGTGGATCGTTGAACGTTTGTCGGTAAAAGGTTTCTGATACGAGCGCATTTGTTGTAATAAAAGATACCGCCTCTAAGAAACGCTCTTTGTTTTGAACGAAGACGTTTGACCAGTTTTCAATTGAGGATGATGACGGTTCTGTCATAGGTGAGCGGATCAATCTTTATTGGCGATACGATGGAGGGTTTCCAGAATCAGTTCTCCTGCTTTCGGAGAGGGCGTTGGTGTCGTGGGGACGATCTTGGGTTGCTTGAGAATGTGATCCATGGCCTGAGCCCAGAGATGGGGTTTGAAAGGAGGAGCGAAGAGCGTGCCGGGAGGAGCGGTTTCTGGGAGGGCGCCGCTGGTGGACGCGATGATAGGAGTGCTGAGGGCGTGGGCTTCGTGCAGAGGGAGGCCGAAGCCTTCGTACCAGCTCGGGTAGAGGAGGGCGCTCGCGTGACGCATCAGTGTAGAAAGGAGGATGTCGGAAGGACGGGAAAAATAAACGTATCGTGTATCACGATCGGTTGATGAGGTGCCGATGAGGACGAGTTTTACGTCCTTATCATTACCGCTTGAGTGAGTTATGAATTCTTGGAAGGCTTGAATGACACAATTCACGTTCTTTCTTGGGTCGTTTGCTCCGAGTACGAGGAAATAGCGGCTTTGTTTCAACTTTTGTGGAAGTTCGTGGTTTTCTTGAGGAAGAAGTGGGACTTGGATGGGGAGGACTTGGATATTTTTTTGATCAACATCAAATTGATCTGCCAGATCTTGCTTGGTGTGATCGGAGACGGTGAAGAGGGCGTTGGCGTTCTCTATAAGTCTGTGGGCGCGGGTAACGTGATGCCAGAGGCGGGACTTTGGGGAGAACCATTTTGGCTCAAGATAAAAGGAGAGGTCGTGGATGAGGAGGGCATAAGGGAGACGGGGTTGGCCGACCATCTCTAAGTTAGGGAGGAAGAGAGCATTTGGATTAAGGTATCGAGAATTGTGAATCGAGTATCGAGAATAAAGCTGATCGAGACTTGTGAGGTTGAGGAAGGTGGTTAGGGCGATGAGTTTGTTAGGGAGAGGGATGTGAGAATGGGGAATCGAGAATGGGGAATCGAGAATGGGGACACTGGTTTTTTTAACGCCACTTGTTACAAGGGTAAAGGTATCGGCAGGGGAGGCTGTCTGGATCAGGCCTGAGATCAAAGAGTGCGCGATGCGAGTCACGCCGCCGGGATTCGGATCGGTGAGGACGCGGGCGTCGATTAGACAGCGCATAGGCCGTGGGTTTTGCAGGCGTCGTCAATGAACACACGCATGTCTTGAAGGAAACGCGCGTGGGAGAAACGTTCGGCATGCGCGCGAATGACGGCTGGGTCAAAACGGTATTCATCAAAATGTTGGACGGCGGTAGCAATATCTTGCCAACTTTGGGCGTCGAGATGGATGCCGGTCTGTCCATGGATGACCGTTTCTTGAGCGCCTCCATGTTTGTAGGCGATGACAGGTTTGCCGGCGGCCATGGCTTCGACAGCGGCAATGCCAAAGTCTTCGACTTGCGGATGGATGAAGGCGTGACAGCGTTGGTAGAGAGCAATTTTTGTTTGTTCGTCTACACGGCCTAGGAACGTGGTCCGAGGACCAGCGAGGGATTTTAAGCGAGGGAGTTCTGGGCCTTCACCAAAAATAATAAGAGGAAGATTTAATTCTTTGAAGGCTTGGACGATGAGGTCAAAGCGTTTGTAGGCAACTAAACGACCACCCGCGAGCCAGGTATCACTTTTTTCGTGGGATAGTTGGATTTTGTGGACATCAACAGGCGGATAGATGACATGCGCGTCGCGTTGATAATAGCGTTTGATGCGTGAACGTGAGATTTGGCTGTTGGTGAGCAAGATATCGGGACGTTCCGCGGCGAGACGGTCCCATTGGCGTAAACGATGTAAGAAATGGGGGAGGATCCATTTAATAATTTTTGGTTGAGGGAGATCGTTGAGGTAGCCGATGCGTTCTTGCCAGAGAAAGCGCGTGGGAGTGTGGCAGTAGCCAATATGCAGGGCATGAGGGGAGGCGATGACGCCTTTACCAAAACTGGAAGAATTGGAGATGACAAGATTGAACTCAGAGAGATCGAGGGTTTCGATGGCTTGGGGCATCAAGGGGAGATACCATTGATAGCGTTTGGGGGAGAGGAATTTGTTGTTTAAGGCAGACGGTCGGATGTCTGCGCCTTTGAGATCGGGGTGCGTGGTTTTGGGATCGTGAAATAAGGTGAAAATCGGGGCAGCGGGGAATAATTCGTGTAACGCAAGTAAGACGCGTTCGGCGCCACCGTCTTGGACGAGATAATCGTGTACCAGGGCAACTTTCATTAAGGAAAGAGTAGCAGACGGGGAAATAGAAGAGTAGGCGGCGGGCTCGCATTTCGCCTTTACTGTGCTCTTTGTGGCGAAACCGGAGCCGTCACCTGCAGCCGCAAATCGAGAGCAACGGTGCCCTCTCCTTGCTCAGACAGCAGTAGAAAGAAAAAGCACACCGCCTGCGAGCCCTGGATGGGAAGGGAAGGGGCCTGATTGTTACGTGTTACATGTTGCTTGTTTCATGTTTTAGTACACGCCTTTTTTCGACAACACGACCCACGGAGTTTTTATGAGAATGTATAAATCGAGAGCGAGGGACCAGTGTTCGATGTACCAGGTGTCGAGGCGGGCTTCGTCGTTGAAACTTAAGTTACGACGGCCGGAGATTTGGCCCATGCCGGTGATGCCCGGTTTGATGGCGAGGACGCGACGATGTTCGGAGGCATAATTGGCCACTTCTTCTGGTTCGTGCGGGCGTGGGCCGATGATGGACATTTCTCCTCGAAGAACGTTCCACATTTGTGGGAGCTCATCAATGGACCAGCGACGAATGAAGTGTCCGAGCGGGGTAATACGGGGGTCACGTTCGCTGATGCGTTTGACGGGGCCGTCGTCGATGCTGTATTCACGGGTGATTTTTTCCAAGAGTTTTCGGTTTTCAGCCTCGTGTTCTTTGAATTGTGGGCCAATGCAATATTTGCGCCACATGGAGCGAATCTTGAGCAGATTGAATTCGCGGCCGCGTTCTCCGACGCGTGTGTTTTTAAAGATAATGGGCCAGCCATCTTCGATGACGCGTATGAGCATGGCGGACAGGGTGAGAGGACAGGTGAGAGTGAGGATGAGAATCGCAAACATGATATCGAAGACGCGCTTGGCGATCCGACCCCAACCATCTAAGGGTGTACGTTTTGGTTCGATGATGGGAATGCCTTCGGCGGTTGAGATTTCGACGTTGGCAAAACTAGCCGCAAAAACGTCGGCGAGATAACGAAAGCCTAAGTGATTGTCTTCGCAAAAGGCGATGACGTCGCGTGCTTGTGCTTTGCTGAGTTCCGTGTCGGCGAGGAGAATGGTGTCGAGCGCGTGTTGTTTTGTGAGGCGCGTGAGTTGGCTGCGCACATCTGCATTCCACGTCTTACATTGTTTGATGACAGTGAAACCTAAGACGGGTGAGGTTTGGTAGACGCTTGCGAGATCTTTCGCGGGTTGGCCTTGCCCGATGATAACGAGCCGTTGATGGCCGATTCCACGCTTGAGGATGAAGCGTCGAATGAGTCGTAAGATGCTGCGTGCGAGACACACGTAAATGATCGCGATGATCCAGGTGGCGAGCACGAGAAAACGAGAGGTCGTGACTTCGCGACGGAAGAAGACGGTGGCGATCACGACCATCATGCTGGCGGTGGAAGCGACGATGATGCGTCCGAACTCATTCCATAAGCGACGTGGATGAATCGAATACAGGCCTGCGAGCGCAAAGATGAGAAGGGAGATGAAAATCAGGCCGATAATGGAGCCGAGGTGATCCGTGAGACGGATGTGCTGCAAAATGGGACGGATGGTAGTGACAAAAAATTGTGAATGACGTAATGCGTATGCGGTTAAGACAGCGCCCAAGAGGGCGATAAAGTCTAATGGCACGAGCAAAGCGCTAAACGTCAAATCAAGCCGACGGATCATAGGATGGATTAAGTGTAACATATTTTATCTTTTGTCCATTCCCTTCCTCCTTCTTTTTCCCGTCATCCCGAACCAAGTCCGGCGCAGTGAGGGATCTCGCAGCCAAACAGGTAAACCTAGTCTTCCCCTTAAGGTGAGGGGGGGTGCCGAAGGCGGAGGGTTATGTTCCGATCCATGGTGATTGGATTGTGATATATAGGCGATGTGCTCGCAGTCCGGCGCTTTTTTCTAGCGACTGAACTCGCATTCCGTCGAGAGCTTTTTGTTGGCGGACCGGAGCTAACACCTGCAGCCGCAAATCGAGAGCAATGGTATTAGCTCCTTGCTCAGCCAGCAGTCGCTAGAAAAAAGCGCCGGCCTGCGAGTCCTAGATGAGGAGAGAGGGGAGCGGGAGGCTTTTCTTTTTGCGACGCATCCACTTTCATGGCAAAATGGGATATATGTCTAAGTTGTCGTCACATTTACGTCCATTTTTGGAGCATGTGGAAGTAGAGAAGGGACGTTCGCATTTGACGGTGCGCAACTACAGTTTTTATTTAGAGCGATTTATTGAATGGGCAAAAGATCCAGATGCGGCGGATGTTACGCTCGAGATGATCCATAATTATCGGTTGTATTTGAATCGATTGGCGAGCGGAGAAGGGGATCATACCCTTAAAAAGAATACGCAAAATTATCATTTAATTGCGCTTCGATCATTTTTGAAGTTTTTGATGAAGCGGGATGTGAAGACGCTTACGCCAGAAAAAATTGAACTTGCGAAACAAGGAACGCGTGAGGTGGCGTTTTTGGAGCAGGAAGATTTGGAGCGACTCTTGGCAGCTCCTGAGGCCACGGATGCATCCCCGATTGTGAAGGCACGCGACAAGGCTATCTTGGAAATCTTTTTTTCCACGGGATTGCGTGTGTCTGAACTTGCCTCGCTTAGACGTGAGCAGGTGAATGGGACGCGTGAAGAATTATCGGTGCGAGGTAAGGGGGACAAGCTTCGCGTCGTATTCATGTCGCCAAAGGCGCGTGTAGCCCTCAAAGCCTATTTAGATATGCGTAACACGGATGAGGTGCCGCATGTTTTTGTGCGTCATGACCGTGCGAAGGGTGGCGCGCGTGAAATTGGGGCGCTTACGCCGCGCTCGATTGAGCGATTGGTACAGCATTATGCGATTGCGGCCGGGATTCCAAAAACGGTAACGCCGCATACGCTGCGTCATTCGTTTGCTACGGATTTATTGATTAACGGCGCGGATTTGCGTAGTGTTCAGACGCTTTTGGGTCATTCTTCGATTACGACTACGCAGATCTATACCCATGTAACAAACCGGCAATTAAAAGATGTGTTCACGGCGTTTCATGATACGCAAAGGGAGTAGTCGGAGGAGTGTGATATGATGGAGTTGATCTTTTTTCTGTATGCCTGAGAGGCGTCGTTCTTTATCCGCGAGGAGTATTATTTCACGCTTAGCGAAGCAGGCACCGCCGGCGCTTCTTAGCGTCGCAGATGTCCTGTCGGCAAATCCGGCGAAGGCGTCGTTAATTTTAGAGCGTGAGATTCAGCATCGGGCGGAATTTATCCGGTTGGCGGAGCAGGCGCGGACGTTTGTGTGGTGGCGGTTTACGGATGCGCTGCAAGGATTTGTGGTGACGAGTATTTTGATCGTGTCAGCGTTGTGGACGTTTCGTGGGCTTACACGCGTGCGTGAATGGATGGATGGGATTGATCCGCGTGTGTTGCCAGGTGGCGAGGTAGTGTTTGATCAATGGCGTTCCTTATTTGTGCATTCGCCGTTATCTTCTTGGCCGTGGCAATTATTGGCGGTTGTTGCCACGGTGATGGTGGTGGGATTATTTGCTCGACACTTGGGTATTTTATTATTCTCTTGGAGAGATTTTGCTCCATTAAAAGCAGCAGCACGTTCACGAGAGGAGGAGATACGGGTGTTAAGGGAATGGAGGGAGAAGATAGATATTTGATTGAATCCTGTAAGGGTTGGATTGTGAAATATAGGCGATGAGCCCACATGCGGCACGGAGAAAAGGGAGTACGCAGATTTTCCTGCTAGAAAATTTGCTCGGTTTTAGCCGTCATCACGTCTAAAAAGCCTCCCTTTTCTCCGTGCCGCATGTGGGCTCTAGATGAGTAGGGAAGAGAGAGAAGATTTGATGTTGCGTATTATACGCTCACGAAAACATTTGATGAATTGTATCTTCCAGCGTCGGAGAGTCGATGGAGATATCTACGATGGAAAGATTATCTAAAAGGGTTTTGGTGAGGTCGGGGACTTTTTCTCTTTCGACGGTGTAACTAATTTGTAGGGGGTCGAAGGATTTTAGTTTGCCAAGGGTTTGGGCGAGTTTTTTGGTGATGGGGGTTTCGAGCGTGACGGTGACGGTTTTGGTTCCTTGGGTGGTTTGGGTGAGGTCCGTGAGGCTCCCATCGTAATGAAGATGTCCTTTATCAATCAAAATGACACGTTCGCATAATGCCTCTACATCGGCCATCGTATGCGAAGTTAATAAAATTGTCGTTTTTTCTTTGCGATTCCAGTCTTTCAGAAAGGCACGGACGGCGCGTTGGGAGACGACGTCGAGTCCGATGGTGGGTTCATCGAGGAGGAGGACACGGGGTTTGTGTAGGAGGGCGTTGATGAGTTCGCACTTCATGCGTTCGCCAAGCGAGAGTTGGCGGACGGGGGTGTGTAAGGCGTGGGAGACATTGAGGCGTTCGCTTAATTCTGTTAGACGAGCTTGAAAAGCTTTATCTGGAATATCATAAATTTCTTTGTTCAACTCGAATGTGTCGCGGGCGGGGAGATCCCACCAGAGTTGGTTTTTTTGTCCGAGCACGATGGCGAATTGTCGTTGGAAGGCTGGTTCACGTTTCCAGGGTGTGTGTCCGAGAATTTGGGCTGTACCGCTCGTTGGCCAGAGGATACCGGAAAGCATTTTGAGCGTCGTGGTTTTGCCGGCGCCGTTTGGTCCAAGAAAGCCTACGCATTCGCCTTCTTCGATCGAGAACGAGAGATCTTGCACGGCGGTGGCTTGTATCGTGTCGCGTTTCACAATGCTTTTGAGCGTGCCTAAAAATCCCGGTTGTTTTTTCCAGGAGGTGTAGGTTTTGGACAGATGAGAGACGGAGATCATGGACATAGGCTATGAGGAAGCAGAGGTATAGTGTTTTATTCCCTTGTTCCAGATGGTGAGCGCGAGGATGACGGTGATGATCGTGACGATGAAGGCCCAGCTGATATCGAAGGGAGAGAGACGATGGAGAAGGGCTTTGGTGGGGAAGGAAACGATGACGAAGATGGGGATGAGGTAGGTGAAGATCGTGCGTGTGAGACTTGGAAATACTTCTGTCGGAAATCGAGCGGTGTAGGCGACTTCGCGGTACGTTCTCCAGACGTATTCTGTTTCCGTGGTCCAAAAGGCTAAGCTTGCGATGATGATGTTTAAGCAAACGCTCAAGATAAAACTTAGAATAAATAAGAAGAAGGTGAGGATGCCGGTTTGAAATGTAACGATGACATTGGCTTGTTTGAGGGCGTAAAAGAAGAGGGCGAATGCCGCGGGGGCAGTTATGATATCTAAGAGATCGATCATGCGGAATGTTGACCAGAGGAGGGGGCTTACCGGTTTTGTCAGGATGAAATCAAAATCTCCATTTTTTACGATGCGCGGGTGGTCAGTAAGTCCGCGGTAGAAAATTTGTAGCATGACGTCGATAATATTCATGACGGCAAAAAAAAGGAGAGCTTCACCGGAAGAGTAGCCAACAATGGTGGTGCCGGGACGAAAAAGAGAAAGGGCAAAGACGAAAAATAATCCCATACGGATCAATTTCGAAGGAATAAATGTCCAAAAATCGATGCGCGATGAAACGAGGATAGTGAAATTTAAGACGGCTGCTTTGCGCCAGATACGTAAGTAGCGAAGGAGGGAGGATCGAGTGTCATGAAGAGGAAGGGGCATAGGCTTATCTTCCGTAGGCGGCGTAGGATTTTAGGCCACGCTGCCACATCATGAAGACGATCACGCTCAAGATGACTATCCAGAGAAGTTGTGTTTGAAGAGCTTGGATGGTGTATGGGGTCATGCCTTCTATCCAGGTACGAGCGGGAGCAAACACAAGAGAGGGGAATGGGGTTAGCTGCAAGACGCGCTGGAGACTGGACGGAAGGGTATTGAGAGGGATGAACGCTCCGGAGCAAAATTGTAGCAGGATGAGGGTGAGAAAGCGGGGGCCGTAGGCGCGATCGGTCCAAAATGAGAGGAGGCCGGCGATAAAATCGATGAGCTGCATGATGACGAGGCTGCCGAGGAAGAGGAGGCCGGTCATGAGCCAGGTGGTCGCACTCGATTGAATGGCCAGCGTGACGTGGGGAAAGGCGAATAACAAAATAGTCATGGCTCCGAGGCCGCCGATGGCAGCAAGAACCCGACTGGCGCTCACGCGTGCCCAGCAATAGCCTAAGTAATTTATAGGGCGGAGCAAGAAATTTGTGAGGTCTCCTTCGCTAATCTCATTAGAAATGGTGTGCATGGTTTGCGCGCTGAGCTGGGCCGAAATAAAGGTGGAGATTAGGGTATACGTTAACAAGGATTCTTGAGGCCAAGGACCGACGCCTTGGGGAAGGTTTTGAAAAACAAAGATGAGCGCTGCGTAAAAAATGAGGTCGCGGATTTTGCCAATGAAAAAATTAGTCCGATGAATGAGTTCTTGGGAAAGGGCGAGGCGGAAGCCGGTTAAGTAGGGACGAAGGGACATGGAATTGCGTTTAGCCTAGCAAACGTTTGACATTTTTGCGAATTTTTGCTATATTCCTCTGTTCCTTCTTGGACTTTTTATCGCCACAGGGGCGGATGGTTCTATTTTCCTGAAAAATGCGTTATCTTAGCGTCTTTTTCAGGGAGATGAAATCTTCCTGGTCTGGGTATAGCCCGGATTCATTCATTATTTCTACACAGTCTCTTGATCTTTGACAGTTTGAGTGGGTTGATCAAATACATACAGTTTGTGTTTCACGCATGTGGATTTGCTGTTAGGTAAGCGATTTTGTCTCGACACATCCTCCGTAACACACCTCCGTATCTGACCTGCTTCGGCCGTCAGATGCGAATATAGGTTCCTGCGGGACTGGCCAGAAATGCCCGGTGATGTGAGAAATAGAGAAAAGACGTTTTCGAAGCAGTGGATTTGCACGCTCACTCCACGCTCGGTCTAGACAGCCGAGTAATCCCCATCGAATCCCCAGTCTTGAGACTGGGACGGACTCAGGAGAGCCACCATGGATAACATCAAGAAGCCCGTCCCCCGCGTCGCCTTCCAGACGCAGATGCCCCACCAGATCATCGGTCTGGTGGCCGGCACTCCGACCACCAACAACCTGCGCCAGGAGAAGGTCTTCACGGACCGCTTCATGCTCTCCACGGTGCCGCGCGTCCAGGCGTACCGCGTGCCGGGTGACGAGGGCGTCGAGGAGCTCCGCGCCGCGCAGGGCTGCCTCGTCGTCGACGTCTACGAAGGCGAGTGCGTCAACGACGCCAAGGCCCCCGACATCGAGGTCAAGTGGCTCGGCGACTTCATGGACAAGTACCCGAAGATCCCCAAGCCCATCCGCGATGCCATCGCGTCGGGTGTGGTCCCGGTGTACCGCCCCACCTACCAGGTGCCCGAGCACCTGCTGGGCACCCCGCACAAGAGGGCCTACATCCCCCTCGGTCTCATCGCCGGGCACTCCGTCGACGAGCAGAACCACATGTCCTTCGGGACTGACACCAGGTTCTTCTGGGTCGTGACGGACACCAAGAAGGCCGTGGGCGGGGGGTCGGACTCGAAGATCGTCGCGATCATCTTCGGGAACCTGTACCGTCCGGATCCGGTCGGCGGCTATCGCCAGGGCCGCCACCGCATCTGCATCATGGAAACGGACCCCAACAGCCCGCTCGACATCCTCGAGATGTTGGCGGCGGCCGTCTTCGACTCGGGCTGGCTCGAGAGCGACACCCGCGTGCTCCTCGAGCGCTACCCGGAGTTCAACCTCCAGGCGGCGCCCAAGAAGGACGCTTTCCTCGTCATCCGCGGTGAGGGCGAGGGCGACAACGACGACGAGCGGTTCAAGCCGCGCGCCGCCGCGGCCGCCAAGCCCGTCGAGCCGCCCCCCGCCGCGGCGCGCACGCCCGGTGCGCCCGGCACCCTCTTCGGCCTCCCCCTCCCCGAGGGGCGAGACGCCAAGTGGTGCACAAACGTGAGCTGCACGCGGCACCAGCAGCTGGGGCTCTACCCCAAGGGGCCCGTCAACTGCACGGGCGTGCAGAAGGACTCGATCGAGTGCAGGCGGCCCCTCAAAGTCCCCAGCAAGGGGACCGAGGACAAGGCCAAGCAGCAGCTCGTCACCCTCCTCACGGAGCTCGAGGCGGCCGAGCAGAAGGCCAAGTCCGACGCCGAGCCGGTCGCCAACAAGCTCAAGAAGCCCCGGGCGCGCAAGAAGCTCGCCGCCACGCAGAGCTGATCAACCCACCGCCACCCCTCCCACCTACTAAAGAGGATGAGACGAACCCTATCGTCACGATGATGGTTTATATCATCAACATCCTCTTGAGCCACTTACACAGCAGCATCGTTTGGTGTGTAAATGGCTCTATCATCCCGTCCGTACGGTTTCGGACGAGGAAATGGAGTCAATTTTCGCAGTTCCCAGGCACAGAAAGAGAAGGAGTCGTCCCATGCGTGATCTCAGCCAGGTAGTTAAGAAGAAGGCCGCAGCGAAGACCGAGGAGAAGCCCGTCCAGCAGCCGGAGGCCCAGAAGGCCCCGGACGCGTTGGCCGCCCTCGCGGCCGGGACCGTCGTTCCCGCCCAGCAGGGCGGCGCGGCGATGAAGTCCACCCCCGTGCACGGGTCTCCGGCGGCGACCAGCCCCGCCGGCGACCGCAAGGTCCTGCCGAGCGTTATGGCCAAGGTGAAGCTCGAGGGGGTCAAGTCCCTCGAGGCACTCACCCTGGAGAGGGGCGACAAGTGCGTCGTCCCCTTCCGCATCGTGCCGTTCGGTCTCGACGCGTCCTTCACGGCCGCGCTGAGCAACGGCACCATCGGCGGTGCCGTCACCGGTTTCGAGCTCCAGATGGAGGCGAAGTCGCCCCGGTTGGTCATCAAGCTCCGGGTCGACAGCGTGCCCGCGAGCGGCGGTCTCCTCATCCCGGATGACCGGCGTGTCCAGATGGGCTTCGCCGGTCAGAACCCCATCCAGGTCTACTGGATCGGCGACGGCCCGACGGCTCACGTCGGCTACGACCTGCACTTCCTGTACCTCGGGCAGAAGGGGACGGTGCAGACCGAGGGCGACCCCCTCGATAGCATCGTGCACTCCTTCGCCCTCCGGATCCTCAACGGGATCCCGGAGCTCCTGGTGACGCTCACGGAGCCGAACAAGCGGCCCTTCTGCGCGCAGTGCGGATACGACTTCCGTCCGCGCGACGAGAAGTCGTGTCCCAGCTGCAAGACGGTGCGTGGTGAGAGCGAGCCGCGTCAGCAGCCCGCCGTCGCGCAGTCCATCGCGCCGACCGCCCAGCCCGCCGTCGCCCAGGCGGCCTCCGCCGCGGTGCAGCCCACCGCCATGGGCGTCGTGGCGGGCTTCCAGCCCATCAAGCCCCCCGCGTCTGCCACGCCCGCCTCTGCGGTCGTCGGCTGGAGCGGCGGCGGCCAGCAGGGCTCGGCCGCCTCCTCGCAGCCCACCCCGCCGGTCGTGACCCCCCCGGGTCCGGCCGCCCCGCAGGCGCCGGCCCCCGCGGCTCCCGATCCGGTGCCCGCCGCTGTGCAGCAGCCCGCTGCCACGTCCACCGTGCCTGTGGCGCCTGCGGCCCACGCGGGATACGTGCCTCAGGGCATGCCCACGGCGTCCGCTTCCCCCCCCCGCTTCTGCGGCGAGTGCGGCACCCAGGCGGCTCCCAACACCCGCTTCTGCGGCGAGTGCTCCCACCCCTTCCCCTAGTAGCGCGTCTCACCTCGTGTGATCGAGGCTTCCTCGAGACGTTTTGCTACTTTCCCCTTTGTAGATCAGTCATTGTTCTCTAGAGGAGTAGTAAAAACCCCTGTTATATAAGCAGGGGTTTTTATATTGACAAACTATCCATTTTATGCCATACTTATCAGTTCGTTTTGCGGAGTGTGCACCCTCCGCCGGACCCTGTTTGCTGACGTGGTTGTCGGTATGCAGGTTCTCGGACTTTTCACGGTGCATTGGAGAAATCGCCATGTTCTGCGCAAACTGTGGCCATCGGCAGCCCAACAACGGCCTCTTCTGCCAGGGGTGCCGGTGCCGGCGCCACGGCTCCCTGCTCGGCGCCAACAATGCCAACGCGGGTGGCGCGTGGCTCGTCGCCGCCCCCAACCCCCCGGCCAACCTGGTCATCGACGCCCAGGGCCTCCCCGTCCTGCTCGCCGGCATGACCCAGCCCCCCTGGGGTCCGTACCAGCAGCCCGCCGCGCCGCCCACCGCCACCGGCGGCGCGGCCCAGCCCAACCAGCAGGGCGGCGGCATCGCCCCTACCCAGGGGGGCGCCGCGCCCCAGCAGGGTTTCCAGCCCTGGGCGCAGCAGCAGCAGCCCCAGGGCGGCCAGCAGCAGGCCGCGCAGCCCGTCGTCACCCCCCCCACCAACTGGGCCGGGGTGGCCAAGACCGGCATCATCGCCGGCGCCTCCCTGCTCGCCCTGCTGATTGTGGGGAACGCTCTCGCCGGCGCCTTCCAGCGCGACCCCAACCCCGACGGTCCCGACTGGAACGACGCGGGGGTGGTCGAGGCGGGCGCCAACGGCGACGGGGGCACCAACCCGCGCGCGGCTGGCAACGGAGACGCGAGCGTCCCCCTGTTCCAGGGGCCGCTCGTGGTGAACAACAACACCAACAACGGCGTCCCCGGGACGCAGCAGCCCTGCGGCGTCTGCACCGAGACGGTGGACATCAACCGACGGTACATCACGTTCCGCGGCCCCAAGGCCTACCGCGACCGCGAGGACTACCTCCGCCGCAACCCCTTCCCCCCCAACTGACAGCTCTTCCTCGAGCCCGCTGTCTATCCGGCCTGTGCCGGAGGCTCACAAACCCCTCAACTTCACGCAAGTTGGGGGGCGCTTCTTTTTTATGCGAAAAACGCTCTACATAGCGAAGATATTGGTATTGCGCTGCGTGATATATAAAAACAGCGCTTATATGCGCTGTTTTTATATGGTGTCCTCGGATGGAATCGAACCATCATTCGCAGCTTAGAAGGCTGCTGTACTATCCATTGTACGACAAGGACGGGTGAGTAGGCCTTAGGTTAGCGGTTTTTTTGCTGGCTGGCAACCCTTGACGAAATGGGTAATTTCTGGTATATTTATACGTTCCCTCAATGGGACACGTGTCTAAGGCAGTACCCAGACTAACAGCTTTTGTAAGCACTAGGGGTTAAAACGGCTTCATTGACATAAAAAGAGAAAGACGTACGTAGGACGCTTAAATCGATTTGAGCCTCCCATCGCACGTCTTTTCTCATAAACGCTTCACAAATCCGACGGATTTTGAAGCCGTTCCGCTGGCTTGAGCGCCTCCTCCTAGCTCAAGCCGTACGGGACGGCTCCAACACCC
>CAZTQP010000014.1:0-23220 GCA_964615825.1 uncultured Gammaproteobacteria bacterium | reverse complement strand
TGTTAAAGCTCCGCTCGCTCGCTTTAACTCCCTCACCAGGCGCTCTAGCCAACTGAGCTACGCCTTATTTTATTGTTGTTTTCTATACTCCTCAGAGTCGGGGTGACAGGACTTGAACCTGCGGCCTCCTGGTCCCAAACCAGGCGCTCTAGCCAACTGAGCTACGCCCCGACTCTGAAGACTATGGCTAAGTGGGGGTATCCTAGCGGAAGATGGGAGAGACGTCTAGAGGGTCGTTCGTTTGACGATTTAGACGATACACCTCACGATAGTGAGGAATTGTTCTATGCATATTGCGCTTGATGCTCGCATGATGGGGGCGGGGAATACACGGGGAATTGGCAGATATATTGAAGAAAGTGTACGGGCGGCTTTAGAAGTGGATCATGATTTGAGGTACACCCTGGTCGTGCGTGACTTAGTGGGGACGCCGTTTGCGGGGCATCCACGGGTGGATCACGTCGTAGCAGATATTCCGTGGTATTCCTTGGGGGAGCAGATGCGGATGGGATCTATTTTGGAGGGGATTGGGGCGGATCTTATTCATGTGCCGCACTGGAATGTGTCTGTGCGTATGCGCAAGCCGTTTGTGATGACCGTACATGATGTCTTGTTGTTACGGCAGCCGATGAGTGCCAAGGTGTCTACGAAAGGATTTTTTACACGCACGATTAAGCAGATGGGATTTCGTCTGGTACTTCGTCGAGCATTTATGAAGGCGCAAAAGGTATTTGTGCCGACGGAATTTATCGCGAATGAAGTGGCTGCGTGTCTACCCGTCCAGAAAGGTACGACGTTGGTTACGGGAGAGGGGATTACGCGCTTTCCGAAGACTGATTCACGTTTGTGTTCAACGACCCCTTATCTTTTGTACGTGGGGAGTGCGTATCCACATAAGCGGTTGGATTTGTTAATGAATGCTTGGGAGAAGCTGCAAGAGGAATATCCCGACTATACGTTATTGATTGCGGGGGAGAGGGATGTGTTTATGGAAAAAGTAAGAGAAAACTCAAAACTCAAAACTCAAAACTCAAACGTTGAAGAGGAGAGAGTGAAGTTTTTGGGACGAGTGACGGATGCGGAGTTGGCGGGATTATATAAGGGAGCGACAGCGTTTGTGTTTCCTTCTTCGTATGAGGGATTTGGATTGCCTCCGCTTGAAGCGTTATCGCTTGGATGTCCGGTGATTGCGAGTGATAGTGCGTGTTTGCGTGAAGTGCTTCCGAGAGAAGGTGTCGAGTGGTTTCGGGATGGAGATGAGCATGATATAATACGCGTGCTCGAACAGGTGTTGGGTGATCCTTCACGTGCCAAGTCGCGCGCTGCCTCGGTACAAGATGTTGTTACGGCGCAGCATGACTGGCGTACCAGTGCAAAACGGGTGGTGGAAGGGTATCGCAACACGATAGAGCATGTGTAATGGCTCGCGTTTCTCAGGAGGGAGCGCCTCGACATATGTCGGGACGGAGAAGTTCTTCACAAGAAGAGCTGTCTTTGCTGTTAGAATCGCAACTATTCGAAGTCCTGGAAGAGGAAGGACGAGTTTTATCTACATCGTTGTTGGACGAGTCGAGAATATCTAAACGTGCGAGACGCGGAATCCGTCGGCGTTCTTTGCAGGAGCCACGCATGGCAACAAAATTATTGCCAGAGGTGCCACGTGTTCCCCTGATCCATCCCGTTACAGAATTAGATAAGGGATTATTAGTGCATTTACATGCTTCCCGAGCAGCAGAGAGAGGTGGTGCACGTTCTTTTATAGAAGGTCAACAGCGTTCTTCTCAGGTGCCGGTCCGTTTTTCGGCGCATGAAGCGAGTGACCATATTCTTCAATTTCAGGTTCCGGCTCGGCCAATGGTAGAGGCGTCACGTGACCCATTTGGGCAGACGGTGCGTGAATGGATGGCTCCCTATCAGATTCCCCCCTCGTTGGAGGGAATGGTGTCTGCGACGCAAGATTTATGGGTGGAGGAAATCGACCCACGTTGTTTTTTTGAACAATTTACGCCAGCGCATCCGGATGTGGCGTACTCTCTTCGCTATGATTTTTTATCGAAGCTGGTTGCGCCGTTTATTAAATGGGAAGCAGTTACTGAGGAGCGGTTGAAACAAGAGGCGGTATCGATGGGGGTATCGGAGGAGATTCAGAATGAGCTCCCCGCGATTTCTTTCTCATTTCCTCAGGAAGCTAGTAAGTCTGAGTCTCTCTTGGGAGTTGATGTACGTGAGCAGTTTACGTCGGTGGATGCGGACGAGGCGTACCGAGGGTCTTATGGATTGGTTGCCCGTCTTAGGAAAGGATTGGGTCGGTTAGTGACGGTGTTTGATCGAACGACGAAAGAAGTTGTTCACGTTGAACAGCAGATGATGGAGCGTTTGGAGGTGGTGGAGGAAGAGGTTGAAGAGGTGGCACAAGAAATAAAACAGGTTTGGAATGTGCCTGTGCTCGTACCACGCTTACATACGGTGCGGGTGATGGCTGGTTTTTTTGGCTTATTGGCGATCGTGTCTATTCCGGCGGGGGCGGTGTCTTTATCGCGTTCCTTTGGCTCTTCGGTGCGAGACGTGAAGGTGCAGAGTGTTGCCGCGTTATCGGAGGTGCAAACGGCTTTACAGGGTTCGCCGTCTGGACAGGTTGAGGCTTGGGCGCAGGCATCTGAACGATTTGGCCAGGCACGTGAGTCTTTGCTGCGAGCAAACACCTTGGCGTTGGGGTTGGCGCAAGCGTTGCCGCAAACGCGTTCTCAATATGGGAGTGCGCAGGCTTTGCTCACAGCAGGTGAGCGTACGTCACAAGCGGCAAAGTTGCTCACGTTGGGTATTTCACGTGCGTTAGAAGACAAGAATCAATTGCGGCCAGATGAGCGAATCGGGATCTTTTTAACGTATTTGGATTATGCCTCACCTCTCTTAGAAGAGGCATTACAGGCGTTGGAGAAGGTGGAACCTGATGCTCTCCCAGAAAGTTTACGAGTACAGGTAGGGGAATTGCGTTCGATGGTGGGGTCAGGACGTTCTTCGTTTGAGGATGCGAAGACGCTGCTTGTCTTTTTGCAAACGGCTTTGGGGCATGAATCGCCGCGTACATATCTCTTTGTATTTCAGAACCATGCAGAATTACGTCCTACGGGTGGGTTTATGGGATCTGTGGCAGAGGTGACGTTTGACCGAGGGGAAATTACAAATATTCATGTACCGGGAGGTGGACCCTACGATTTGCGTAGCCAGTTGCGTGCTCGCGTGGTTCCTCCGCGTCCTTTGCAGCTGGTTGGTGGTCGTTGGGAATTTCAGGATGCAAACTGGTTTCCGGATTTTCCTGCGGCAGCCGACAAGATCCGGTGGTTTTGGAGTCAGGCAGGGCAACCAACTCTTGATGGGGTGATTGCGATTAACGATACCTTGTTAGAAGGATTGTTGCGTGTGACGGGTCCGATTGAGATGGCTGAGTATGGGAAAACTCTGAGTGCCGACAATGTTGTGGTGGAATTGCAGAAATCGGTTGAGCTTGAATACGATAAGACGGAGAATAAACCCAAGAAGATTATTGGAGACTTGATGCCGAAGCTTTTATCCCGCTTAAAGGTGAGTTCGCGTGAAGATTGGTTGAAGTTAGCGGAGCTTGGAGTGACGGCTCTGGAAACAAAAGACGTGCAGGTGTGGATGACCCGGAGCGAAGAGGAGCAGCTGGTTGAGCGGTATGATTGGAGTGGGCGGCTTAAGCCTACGCTGGGCGATGCACTTGCGATTGTAGAAGCAAATATTGCTGGCCAAAAGACGGATACCTCTATCCAGGAACGGGTTGATCATGAAGTGGATATTGCGGAGGATGGCACGATTACAGATACGGTTACGCTGACGCGCGTCCATGCAGGGGCAAAGGGAGAATTATTTAAAGGGGCGAATAATGTTTCGTATGTACGCGTGTATGTGCCGACCGGTTCTCAGTTGCTAGAAGCGACGGGTTTTGAGTCGCCTTCGTCGAGTTTATTTGAAATCCCCTTACCAGAAGATCAGCTAGATCCTGATGTGGTGCGTTTGGTGACTCCAGGATCCAGTCCTGTCTCTGAGGTAGATGTGACACAGGAATTTGGTAGAACCGCTTTTGGAGGTTGGTTGCAGTTGCGTCCCGGGGAAACGCGTGTGACCCGTTTTCGTTATACTCTTCCCTTTACGGCCTTTGATTTAGCTCAGCGTACCGGGGAGGGGCTGGTGACAGGCGCTGCGCCTTTGAAGCGAGCGGCATATATGGTGCTTTTGACGAGCCAAGCGGGCAAGGCGAATCGTGACATTCATACTCGGGTAACGGTTCCCGCGAGTTGGCAAACTCATTGGACAAACCAGCTTTCTGAGGGTTTGTTTGAACTTGCGGCGCCTTGGGATCGCGATCGAATTTTAGCGGGGTTATTTGAAGTTGGCCTTTAAAAAATAATATGGCGTTCTTTAAAAAACGAGTCTCGGCGGCGTCTAAAATAGATGCGACGACAAAAGAACAAGATCGTACAGCTA
Organism: uncultured Gammaproteobacteria bacterium; assembly: GCA_964615825.1. Lineage (GTDB taxonomy): Bacteria > Patescibacteriota > Patescibacteriia > 2-12-FULL-60-25 > 2-12-FULL-60-25 > JAGOUY01. The sequence goes on along the minus strand of CAZTQP010000014.1, from coordinate 18,714 downwards.
TCGATCGTGGATTGAGAGCGATTTATGTAGATTCTAAGGGCGATGTGCCTAAATTGGATCGATTTGAACGGACGCGCTCGTGGCGTATGGCGTGGTTTTTTGCCGCGGGGGGAGCGTTATGCTTGTTGTTAACGGTGTTGGCCTGGAGCGGGTTTTGGATATTCGGAGGAAGGGGTACGACACCCGCCTCAGCTTTTACGGTGGTGGTTCAGGGATCGGCCGACGTATCTTTAGGAGAAGAGCAGACGTATGAATTGGTATGGCGTAATATGGAGCCTCAGCTGTTAACGGATGTCGAGATCAGGCTTAATACTCCGACCGATTTTACGGTGACGGCTCTTGAGCCAGCGCCGACTGATTCAGGCTTGCGTATTTGGAAGCTAGGGCTGGTGCAGCCGCAGGCAACGGGCCGTATTCGTGTGAAGGGGTTCTTTGTCGGGTCACTGGGAGAGCAAACGGCGCTTCAAATTTTGAGTACCTATCGTGCGAACCGTACACAGGCGGTGTCTGAGCAAACATCTTTGCAAACTATTCGGTATACGGGGACGGTATTAGCAGGGAATATTCTGTTTCCGGAACGGATCTTAGCAGGTGAACCTACCCAAATTAAGTACGCCATTGCGAATTTGGGTACGCAGCCGTTAGATCAGCTCGTTGCAAAGCTTTCATTTCCTCCAGGATTTATTCCTGGAGTAGTAGCCACCGGTACTCAAATAGATTTAGCCCAGCGTACGGTTATATTTTCCATTGGGAGTCTCGCGGCTGGATCTTTTTATACCGCGAACTTGCCCGGTGTATTTGTCTCGGGAGGAACAGGAGAAGCGATATTTCGCGCAGAGACGGGGCGTATAAGCGTTGAGAATGGGTTATTGGTGGCGGCACGGAGTGAAGCGAGGCTTGCGATTGCACCCGGAGATCTTGCGGTACGTTTGATCGTAAATGGAGGGGAGGAAGGGCGCTCCTTGGAGCCAGGTGAACCGATGCGAGCCACAGTTGCCTACGAAAATGTGAGTACGCAGGTGGTTCGTGATGCCATCATAACGCTTCAGCTTGAATCGGTTGTGAACGGACGATCGGCAACGGGTACGTCGTTAATTAATTGGAAAGAATTTGATGATCCCAAGCAGGGTGCATCTACCACCAAGTCCCGTGTACAGACGATTCGGTACGATAAAACACGTATTCCGCTCTTGGCAGAGCTTGCTCCTGGGGCGCGTGGCACGATTGATGTTGGATGGTTGACGTTACCTGTTGCGAGTGGGACGAAGGATGCACTTATTCGTGTCTCCGCACAAACACAGGTCTCTGTTAGCGGAGAACGTGTGCCGCGTCTTATCCGTTCTCAGCCGGTTGCTCTTACGTATCGCACCGATGCGGATGTCGTGGTTGAGCCGCGCTATTTTTCTGAGGAAGGCGCGCCCCTTGGTTCTGGTCCCTTGCCTCCAACCGCAGGGAAGACGACGACGTATCGCATTTATTGGACGGTGCAGAAGCGTTTACATGAAGTGCGTGATGTGACGATTCGAGCCGTATTGCCCACGATTGCGGCTTGGACGGGTAAAACGGAAGGGTCGACGGGGGCAATTGCCTATGATGAAAAGACACGTACGGTGACGTGGAGTATGGATCGTATGCTAGAGAATACGCGTGAGATTGAAGGATGGTTTGAGGTCGCATTGACACCTCAAGCAATTGACGTGGGGAGGTTTGCGTCTTTATTGGGGGAGACGTCGTTTCAAGGGACGGATGTGCGCGTTAATGAAACAATTCGAAGGGTAAAACCTGGATTAAGCACGGATTTATCAACGGATGAAGGCGCGAAAGGAAAAGGAGTTGTGAGGTAGTCTTGAGGAGTATGACGTTATAAAAAAATATGGTACTATAGAGCTGTTCTTTTCTATGACTTTACGTGGCTCTCGTCGTCCGCATGTTGTCCCGATTACGGCTCCTTCTTTTCCGACTGCACCGCGTACGAATATTTATCGCAATATTGCCTACAGTTTTATCGCCTTCACGGTGATCGTGGTGCTGGCGGTTTTGTGGTTGTCTTCGGCGAGAGCGACAATTGTGGTCCAGACAAAACGTACCCCAATTACGTATGAGGGTGTCGTAGATGTAGCTCGTCAGCCTCAGCCAGGGCAAATTCCCGGTCGAGTAGTAAATGGGGTGTTTGAAAAAATCCAGGAGTTTCCCGTTGGAACCTCTGCGACCGCTACTCTTCCCCTTGTTCCCGTTGCTCCTGTTGTTCCGGTTACCCCGCCACCTGCTGCCCCTGTGGCCCCTGTGACGGTTACGGCGCGTGGAACGGTGCGTGTCTATAATAAATATTCAAAAGCACAAACGCTGATTCGGACGACGCGTTTGCTTACAGCGGATCAAAAACTCTATCGCATTGATCAAACGGTTCGTTTGCAACCCGGTGAATCAATTGAGGTGCCTGTGTATGCGGACAAGCCTGGCGCGGAGTTTGTGATTGGTCCCACGGCGTTTACGATCCCTGGATTATTTGTCGATTTGCAAAAGTATATTTATGCGGAGTCGACGAGTCCATTTCAAGCTGTGAGCGCTCCCGCGGCTACGACGCCTGCGACGTCTACAGCTTCACCTGCGCCCACCCCTATTCCGGCCGCTCCTCGTTCGACGACGGGTAAACTTGTTGTGCAAGCTGATTTAGACGCGGCGGAACAAGTGCTTACCCAAGCGATTTTAGACCAAGCAAAAAAGACGCTGGGAGCAGATTTGGGAGATTTGAGTCGTATGGAGGTTGTCTATTTAGTCCGCAAACCGGATCGGTTTAAAACAAATGTATCCGTGGGACAATCTTCTGATACGTTTTTAGCTTCGTTAAAACTTGATGTTACGGCCGTCTTTTATCCTAAGGAGGATCTTCTGTCTTTGGTGCGGCTTAAATTAAAAGAGAAGATTCCGAGCGAGCGTGAATTTCTTGCGCCTGCGACCGGAAGTGGGTTGATTCTAGAGATTCAATCGGCGGATGCAAAAACGGAGACGGCAAATGTCCGCATAAAAGCAGAGGGTGCGTATCGGATTACGCCTTCAAGTCCTGGGCTGCAGAAGACGGTTGTAGCAGGGAAAGAGCCGCAAGAAGCGATTGCGATTCTTAAATCCATTGAGGGTGTTGATGATGCGCAAGTCACGATTAAGCCAAAATGGTTTGGAAAGATCCCTACTTTAAAAGATAGGATTGATATCAAGGTTGAGTAAGAGGTTATCTTCTGTCATCCCGAACGGAGTTATATGGAGTGAGGGATCTCGCAGCCGAGCGGGGATCCCTCTTTTATATTCGGTCATCCTTGGGCGAAGTCTTACGGAGACACAAGGGTCTAAAAAGCCTCCTTTTTATCCGCACCGTACGTGGGCTCTAGAAGGGTGTGAGGTGGGTGGGGAGTAAAGATTCTATTTTTGTTCCGCGTTTACGATTTCTGCTCCAAAAAGGAATACTTGGGCCGAGTAGTAGATCCAGAGGAGAAGCGCAACAAGGGAGCCGGCGGCTCCGTAGGCGGACTGGACGCTGCTGTGGGAGAGGTAAAAGCCGAAGGCGTATTTTTCTATGGCAAGAACAATGGAGGTGAAGAATGCGCCGCGCCAGACGTGTTTCCAGGCGATCTTGGTGTCTGGAAGGGTGCGGAATAATACTCCAAAGAGAAGCGTGCTTCCTAGAAGAGAAATGAGCTGGTTAAGAGCTCCGTAGAGGTGCGGTGAGCCACGAACAATATCTAGAGCGTATAGGGGAGTTGAAGAGAGGGTGGTGCTTATGCCTAATGACAAAATGAAGAAGAAGCTGGTAAAAATGACGAGCAAGAATAAGCCCACATAGCGTTTTACAATTTCTTGCCAAGAAATTTTTCGCTGAGGAATTTCCCAGATGATGTCCAAGGCGGTTTTTACTTGTTTAAAGAGACCAATTGACCCAATAATAGTTAATAGACTTCCTACGATAAATGCGAGTCTACTTTGCGCAGCCACTTTTCCTCCTTCTAACATGGATTGGATGAGAGTCGCCGCATCTTGACCGACAAAGGTACGTACTTGGGCAAGTAATTCCGCACTGGAATCTTGGTAGATGGCCCCAACAACCGCTAGTACCACGAGAAGGAGAGGGGTGATGGAGAAAATGGCATGATACGTTAAAGCCGCGGCGAGATTGGAGCCGTGATCTTCTTGCCAGCCAGCATACGCTTTCTTAAAGAGTGTCTTTAGAGATGGTTGAGCTGACATAGGTGTCTCTATTCATGCCTGTTCGGGACGGTATTTCTTTTTAAGGATGGTAAGACCTGCTGCTAAAAATCCTCCGCCTAAGATGGTTGTAACGAGGGATGTCCAGAGAGCGGGGATGCTCCAGTCTGAGCCGTGTAGTAACTGCAAAAAGAGGGAAGCGGTCAAAAATAGCAATGTCAGCATGAAGCAAGGGAGGCTCAAGATGATGCAGCCTACCCCCATGCTTAATTGGCGAAGATAGGGGGCGACAGGAGCAATGGCGTGTGTTACGCGAGAAGATACAGCTTCACCTGTGCGTTCAAGAAGATATTTTATGGCTAGTTGAAGAATTGGCATAATAACAGACAACCTGGGAGTCTATAGTTTTGTATAGGTTCCCAGGTTTGTTAAAGACACTGAATTAATCGCGACGGCGATGATGGCAACCTCCGGATAAGACAAGAGCGGCTAATGCTCCAATGGCTGCAGCAATCCCTGCAACATGCCAAGGATTTTGGCGAGCGTAACGATCGGCGGAGCGTGTTACTTCGTCGAGGTGTTCGCGTACCTCTTTACCTTTATCTTGAGCTTGTTCTTTAAGGTCGTTCCATTGTTCTTTGGCCTGGCCGATATAGCGTTCGCCTTCTTGTTTGATGGCATTCATGGTTTCTTGGGACTTATTTGCGAAGGTAGACATGTCTGAAGTAGAGGAGCTGTGTTGGTTCGTATTGCCGTTATTCTTGTTGTCCATATATGTAGTGCTAGGAATAAAAGCCTCATCATCTATTCCATGCCTATTTAGAGTGGATGTCAAGTTTATATCGTATTTGACAACCCAAGCCCTTTTCTTTCATAGTAGGGATATTCTCTGGCCTCACCAACCAGCGTCGACAGACGAAGAAATGAAGGGGCTGGCTTAGCTGGCAATGCGGGTGGAACCGCCCTGACTCTTGCGAGAGATAGGGTCCCGCGCGAAACATTTATTAAGTGTTTCGTTTTTTATTTCATTTAGGACGTGTGTCCTATCATCATTCCCTATCTTGTATGTTTCCGATCGAGACACGCCGTCATAGTGCGGCGCATATCATGGCAGCCGCCATTAAGCGTCTTTTTCCAGAGGCAAAATTTGGCGTAGGCCCTATCGTTGAACATGGGTTCTATTATGATATTGATCTTGGTCGTTCCGTGACTCCTGAGGACCTGCAAGCGATTGATAAGATGATGAAGCGGATTGTGTCTGAAAATCCCGCCTTTATGCGCGAAGAACTGTCTTTGGACGAGGCGATTACCTTATTTCAAGGAATGGGGCAAGTGTATAAGGTTGAATTGTTGACGGATCTTAAGACAAAAGGGACGACTAAAGTGTCGCTCGAAGAAGCGCAGGATGTGGATCCGCAGAACGTGGGAGTAGCTTCGATCTATCGAGCAGGGGATTTTGTGGATTTGTGTCGTGGACCGCATGTGACGGAGGCGAAGGAGATTGGGGTTTGGAAGTTGAAGAATGTGGCGGGAGCCTATTGGCGGGGGAAGGAAACGAACCCGCAAATGCAGCGTATTTATGGGCTGTGTTTTGCGACCAAGGAGGAGTTGGTAGCGCATGAGACCATGATGGCTGAAGCAGAGAAGCGCGATCATCGGAAGTTAGGGTTTGAACTTGATTTGTTTGCCTTTTCTCCTTTAGTTGGGTCTGGTCTACCTTTGTTTACCTCTAAAGGCGTCACGATCCGTGAATTGCTCACGAATTTTGTCTGGGAACTCATGAAGCCATATGGCTATGAGCGTGTTTGGATTCCTCACATCACAAAATCTGACTTGTACAAGACATCTGGACATTGGGATAAGTTTGAGGATGACCTATTCCATGTTTCGAGCAAGAAAACGGATGAGGAATTTGTCTTGAAGCCGATGAATTGTCCGCATCATACGCAGATCTATGCTTCGAAACCTCGGAGCTATCGTGATTTGCCGATTCGCATGAGTGAGGTGACGACGGTGTATCGCGATGAGAATACCGGGCAGTTGCAGGGTCTTACGCGTGTGCGTTCGATTACGCAGGATGATGCGCATGTATTTTGTCGGCCTGACCAGGTGCAGGATGAGGCACTGGCGATTTATCATATTGCGGAGAAATTCTATGCAGGGTTTGGCATGTCGTTCCATCGGGTGCGTTTGAGTGTGCGTGATCCGCAGAAGCCGGAAAAGTATTTAGGCGGAGATGAGGCGTGGAATTCTGCAGAGAAAGCTCTAGCAGAGATTATGCGGGGCGTTGGGCGTGAAGTCGAGATCGGAGAAGGGGAGGCGGCTTTCTACGGCCCTAAGCTCGATTTTATGGCCAAGGATGCCATCGGGCGTGAATGGCAGCTGGCAACCATCCAGTTAGACTTTAACCAGCCTGAGCGCTTCGCCCTTGAATACGCGGATGCAGATGGGACGAAGAAACGACCGATCATGGTCCATCGTGCGATTCTGGGTTCAGTCGAACGGTTTATGGGGGTGTTGATTGAGCATTTTGCGGGTGCGTTCCCTGTATGGTTGGCACCGGTTCAAGTGGCGATTTTGCCCGTTGCAGATCGTCATGTGGAGTTTGCGCAGATGTTGGGACGAGAGTTGGGCCAACATGATTTGCGTGTCCATGTGGATAGCTCGACGGAATCTGTGGGTAAGAAGATTCGGAATGCGGAGAAGGCGAAGTATCCCGTGATGTTGGTGGTGGGAGACAAAGAGATGGAGGGTGGGCCGCTTACGGTGCGTCGACGGGGGCAGGCGGAGCAGCAGATGTTAGATAAGGAGGTGTTTGTGCAGGATGTGTTGAGGGAGGTGAAAGAGAGGGCGTTATAAAGAATAAAGGTCATAAAAACATCCCGCTGAGCGGGATGTTTTTATCTCACTTAAAATTGTTTTATTAAGACATTCAAGGCTTCTTTTGCTTTTGTGCTTATTTGTGCGTCTCGTATGAATTCTAAATTATTTTTCATACGTGGGGCTACATATTCTTTTGAGCGATCTGCCATGTCTTCGATGAAAGGTATTCTCATAGCTGCTGTGATGAGCCATTCCGTGCGCCGAACCGTTTCTGCGGCATTTTTTCCTCCTGCTATGGTTCGTAATGCGTTTATGGCTTCATTTGCCTTAGAATACCTGTCATCTTTTCTTACGGAAGCCGCTGCTTCTAATAGGTAGAATTCACTACTCACCACCCGCATAGCGTCATCTACTTCTTCTGAAGTTGGATGCTCTTCGGCATGAATGCCTAATAGGAGGGTAAATGGAACTTCCATGGCTTTTACTTCTTGAGCTTTTTTGTAGAGAGCATCGTTTTTATCTAGGCCTCTAAAGAGTCTGTTGAAGTCGTTTACTTGAGTTTGGAATTCTTGCAAGAGTTCAAATCTTTTTTGGTCGTTCATTAACCCGCCATCTGGAGTCATACCTGCTAAATATGACATAGGAATTTCTTCCAGTGCTTTTTTTGCGGCATTAACCGTATCTAACCGCTGCTTGAATTTCTCTTCTTCATTTAGGCGTTCGTTGTCTTCCCTGACGCGATATGTGGCTCCGTCGATGCTTCCTGCTCCTGTTGATGCCCCGTTTATTCTTGCGCCTACCCGTCCAAAGTACGGAATGTCCCGTATGATCGCAGTATGGGTCTGTAATGCTTCTTCATACCGTTCTACGGCAGTTTCGAATGCGCGTTTAAGTGCTCCTATGTCGCGTCGGAAAGTAAATTCTTTCACTTTATTCCAACCAGAGCGCCAAGAGCTTTGCTTTGGCTCTGTAACCTTCTCTCCCGGTACTGTCACTATCTCACCCTGTTCTTTTAATTTAGCGGCTATGCCTTTTGCCTCTTTTAGGTAGCCTTGCGCTAGGTTCCACTGATCGGTCTCTTTTCTATTTTTTGCCTCTAGGACGGTTTCATATTCTCGGAGGAGTCGGTCATCTTTTGTTTCTATTTTTCTTTCTGGCTGTCTTTGGGTTTTTAGTACGCGAGTTTCTCGTCTCGGTTGTTTCTCTTCTAAGATGAGTGAAGGGGGAGGAACAGTCGCTTCACGCGAACGTTCCTCGGTGACTTGTTGCATTGTTTCCCCTCTTTGCCGAAGGACGTCTCGTCCTTTTTCTAGGCGATGGAGACGTCCGACCGCTGCCTCTTGTGCGTTTAGATCTCTCGCATTTACGATGTCTTGACGTGCTTTTGTGATTACTTTTTCTAGCTCGCCTGCGGCTGATTTTAGAGACTCAGGTGTTTGGCGGTTGAGGGGGGATGTGTATGGCTGCTCTGCGGATTCATCTACAGGTGTCTTTTCTCCTACCGGGCGCGTATAGCTGTAATCTATTCCGAGATCTTTTGCTTCAGGTGGTCTTGGAGGAAGTGGGGGAGGGAGGAGATTTTTTAAACGTTCCAATCCCGCAATCCGTTCATCTACGACGGTAGTATCGTTAAATCCATTATTGCGATCCCTGCGCAGTTCTTGTATACGTGCATTTATTTCTTCTTCAGCCGTTGCGGGAGCCGCTAGAGCTTCATTGTATCTATCTTCTGCACGATAGTATCGGTCTCGAACATTATTCCGTTGTTCTTCCAGTAATTGGATTTGTTTGGCCAATCGTTGTTCGACTTTAATGATGTGGGTACTTTTTAATTTATTTTTTAGAGAGGTTATTTCGTCGTCAATTTCATTATACTTTGTTTGTGAATCTTGTACCTCTCCCTTCAAGACTGCGATTTCTGATTTTCGTTCTAGTGGGTTGAGAGTAATACCGAAACGTTCAGCGAGCTGTTCGGCTTCTGTAAGGGCTATTTCTTTTTGTGACGAAGGGAGCGGCTCTTTTGGGGATTCTTGCGTCTCTAGAACATCTTTCATGCGTTCTAGGTCAGCAAATGTGTTGTGGAGCTGTCGAAGACGTATCGCGTTCTTGGGGTTTGTCCGAGCTATCTCATTCTCCGTTTCTGCCATGTTGAACTCAACCTCCTCGGCGGCGGTTGGGTATTTTAAGAGCGTCTCTCGTTCATTGCGAGCCCCAAGAACTTCTGAGAAAGGAGCAAGTTTTTTCTTTGTTTCTCGAATTCTTGCCGTGAGACTTTTTTTGTTGCTATCTGTGATGTCTGTTGTGGTTCGTAACGTTTCTTCATCGTCTGTGAGAAGTTGTTCGAGTCGGATTGCTTCTGGCAGCTCTGAAGCATGATCTTTAAGAACCTTATTTGATTCATGGAGGCGTCGTGCACGCGCTTCTGGAGATATAACGATTCCGTATTTATCGGCGAGACGTTCCGGATCAGCGTTAGCTTCTTTTGCTTCTTTCTTGACGGGTAGTTTGTTTTTCGTTGGTTCAACAAAACCTGGTTCACGCTCTGTGAGTCTTCCGTCTTTGTTTAACTGTAGGTCCGGCAACTCTTCGTCCGCGGAAGGCCTTGCTTCTATTAGGGTGTTTTCTTTTTTCTCTTCCATCCCCACCGTTTTTCCTAATCCTTCTCTAAGAAATTCAAGTTCTGCGCGCAGCTCTTCTTCCGTTGCTCTTGTATTAGAAGCAAGATTAGCGTGACCATCTTCAAGGTCTAGTATTTTGGCTTCAATGTCATCTATTTTTGCTATTACCTCATTCAAACTTCCTGTTGGATAGAATCCGCGAGGTTTTTTTATGTCGGTCTGTGGAGTCGCGTCTACTTCATCCCAAATATCTTTACTGCCGGAAACCTTTTCTCTCTGTTTCCCTTCTTTTGCTCCGCGCCGTGCATTGGCGCGTGCTTCTTGCCGGCTTATATCGCCAAGATAAGGAATGATCTCTCTTGTTCTTGTGGCAAGCCTGTTATTATTTATTTTTAGGGCTTGCTCTGCCTCTCCTTCCGAATCGACTAGCTCAACGTCCCGGTCGTCAATTTCAACGACCTGTTCTTCATTTGGAGCTTTTTTTGCTCGTTTAAATTCCCCACTTTGTGTAGGCGATTTTCTTTCTCGTGGCGGTACGCCGATTGGGTGTGGTACTCCGCCTAGATCTTGGTAGGCTTCTACGATGAGATCTCGTGCAGAGGACGTTTCCTTCCTTCGGCGAGAAATTTTTGCTTCATTATCACTTGACTTGCGTTCAAAAGGGCGTTCCATAGGATAAAATATTTGATCATAGTCTATCACGTTCTCAGGAAAGCAAAAACCATGTTTGGGAGACATGGTTTTTGCTCGGGTTAGGATTGTTCTCTTTGCTTCATTTGTTCGCGTAGATTGCTCATTAACTTTTCTCTTAAGGCGTCGCCTTCAGCAGTCGTATAAAAGAATTCAGCAATATCTGGTATGGTGAGGAGTCCTGGTGCGATTCCGGTGGCTTCAGCTACATAAGCGAGTGCATTTTCATTATGCTTATCTAGAATCGATTCCGCAATTTTGTTAACAAGTTCAGCGCTGTATCGCTCCTGTTTCTTTTCCCATTCACGTTTCCATCGGTATTTGCTCAGGATCGGCTCTGCGATGGCCAAAATGGGCATAGCTGCCATCTCTGCTAGCGGACGCACGATTTCTCGTGTTACCTCTAGTCTAGGTGAGACAACTTTTTTTAAGAGGGGATCACTGTTTTTTTGTTTTGTAGAGAGGAGCGGTGAGATTATTGCTTCTTCGACGTGTCGTAGCGTTTCTTCTGCTGCTTCCATTTTCGTCGGGACGACTCTTTTTACCAGTGAAGCCAATTCCTCCCGTTCTCTTTCTAGTGGTGTTGCTATGACGTTTCCAGCCGCTTTCTTTTGTCGTTCTTCCGCTATGTAGCGTCCCTCTAATTCTCTTTTGTAAAGTGCGTTAAGCTTTTTGTAGCTTTCTAGCATGGATTGCTTGTCTCGGTCCCGATCACCGTAGAGTTCTGGTTCGCTGCTCAAAAATTTTCCAGCTGGTGTATCTCTCCACCAGCTATAGGCGCGTTCACTAATAGTCTCCGTTTTTGTGAAAGCTTTATCTATGTCAACCCCGTATTTTTTCTTGAAGACACGACCAAGATCCCAGAGATTTTTCTCTAGCCTTTGGACAAGGGTAAGACCTCCTGGTCTTTGCTCGACCGCCTTCGAGCCACTTCCCTTTTGATTTATTCGTTCTTGGTATAATCTTTTTCCTTCCTTAAATTTCCGCTGCGCATCTTCTTTCAATTCCTTTAAACGTAATTCTTCGTCAGCCTTGGCTTTTGCGAGGTCTGCCGCTTTTTTTGGATCTCTCCAAGTATTTGCTTCAATAAGGTGAGTTTGTACCTCTCTAAGATCGGCCAAAGCCGTTTCCACGGGGCTGACACGTTTTTTTTGTGCTCTTAGTTTTTCTCGATATGCTGCCATTTCTGTGATACGTGCGGTAAGCTCTTCTTCCGCTGTGGCATAGCGAGAGAGCCGTTCCGACTCCGCTTTGAGAGGAATTTGCCGTTCTTCAATTTCCGCGATGACAGTAGCGTTGTTTTTTAACCGAGCTTCGGCTAACCCTAACCCAAGCGTTTCAAGTTGTTCGTCAATTGTCTTCGCACGAGCGCGTCGTTGCTCTTCACCGACGTAAAGGCTGGGTACGAGCCTATTGGATGCTATACGAGCCTTCCTTAACAAGAAGGCTTTTGTTTCTTCTTCTGTTGCGTCTTCAAGATCTTTCGCCCCTACTTCAATTATCGTGTTTTCTTCTCTATGAGTAGGCTTCTGCTCTATTTTTTTTGATCTGGTTTCTGGTTTGCCTTGCTTAGCCTTCCTCCTTGTTTCTATGGAGCCCATGCCATTCTTTACTTTGCTGACAAATCCAAGATCCCCATCTTCCGTGCTGAAGTCTCGGAGATTTATGTTTGTGACACCACCCGTTGTTATCTCGGGTGCATCGTCATCTATTGCGAGCGCCTCTCGTTTTCTCAAAGGGCCTTCGGGCATAAAAATATTTCTCATTCTACCAAATTTTCTCCTTCATCACAAAAGCCACCCTTTTTATAGGATGGCTTTTGTCTGTGTTTGATCTTACGCTTTTACAATCTTGGCGAACACTTCTGGGTGTTCTGCGCCGAGTTGGGACAAGACTTTGCGGTCTAAGATGATGCCACGCTTTTTGAGGTCTCCCATGACACGAGAGTAGGTCGTGCCGAGGAGGCGGGCAGCGGCATTGATACGGATCTGCATGATTCCACGGTTATCACGCTTCTTCAGGCGACGGTCACGGTAGGCGTTGGCACCGGATTTGGTGGCAGCGACTTTGGCGAGGGTGATGCGGTTCTTGCGACCCCACATCATTCCTTTGGTGCGGGCTAATATATTCTTGCGGCGCTTGATGCGATGGGTTCCACGTTTGACGCGAGGCATATGAGGAGGAGGAAAAAATGAAGGAGGGGAGGACTATTTAGCGATAAGCTTCTTCATGCTGCGGGCAAAGGTGGTGTAAACCCCTAAGTCGCTGCGTTTGTTGCGAGTGACGGTGCTGCTTTCGCGGCTGTTGAAGTGGTTCTGTCCGGCCTTGCGCTTAATAAGTTTGCCGGTAGCGGTGGTGCGTACGCGTTTTGCGATCGCTTTGTGGGTTTTCATCATATAATAGAGGTTAGGTTAGCTCTTGCGGGCGATAATAGCAGAAACGTTGCCTTGATTACGAGTGATGGCTTGTTCCATCGCGATCCCGTATTTCTGTGTGAGGTGCTGGATGAACTCTTGGATGCGTTGGTAGGCGATGTCGCCATGTTCCTTTTCACGACCGCGGAGGCGAATTTCGATTTTGATCTTATCGCCATCTTCCAGGAAGCCTTCCGCTTGTCGTTTGCGGATGTCGAGGTCATGCGTTCCCATTTTCACGGAAAGACGAATGCCTTTGGTATCGACTTTTTTGGCGTGCGCTTTTTGCAAACGCATCTCTTTTTCTTTTTGGTATTTAAATTGGCCAAAGTCCAAGAGCTTGCATACAGGAGGTTCCGCCTTAGGAAATACTTCTACCAAGTCATAGCTCCGTTCGCGCGCCAGGGCGACGGCTTGAGGGACGGTCATGACACCGGCCACGACGCCTTCTTCGTCGATTACGCGCACCTCAGGAGCAATGATTTGCTCATTGACGCGATAGACGGGCCCTTCGGGCTTCTTATTATATTGGCCGCCGCGGCGGCGATGATGGATGCGCATTAGTGGGGTAGGCGTCAGGAGTTAGGGATTAGGTATCAGGATTTTATTCCTGATTTCTCATGCCTGACTCCTGAGGCCTGAGTTGATGGTGGAGATGGGGGGTATCGCACCCCCGTCCGAGCGGGCAATCCTGACTCGTCGTTCACAAGCTTAGTTTATCCAGGAGTGTCCTCAGAAGAGCGGGGATAAACACCTTCTTCTGAGTAAGTTCCGGCCTTGTCTTCTTAGGTGTGGAACGGCACCCAAGAATAAGTCTCAATGGATGGCAGCTCGTCGTCGGCTTGAGACGCACGCGACGGGAGCCGGCTCGTCAGTTCGAACTAGGACACGAAGGTCTTAGGCGAAGGACGGAGCAAAGGAAGGCACCGTGAAAGCCGAAGCGATCGCGGAGCGGACCTTGGTCATGACGTTGGCAGTTGTCATATGCGTATGAGTGGGTACGAGGTCACACGCAACCTCGGCTTGCCAAGAAAGAAAAAGAACGTCGTCGATGCTGATTCATCCCCATGGGGTGAGGAAGTATCCAGTAATTAGGATGTTTCCCTCTGCTGTTCGCGCATGAGATCGCGTTTTTTGAGACTTTCCCGTTTGTCGTGGACTTGTTTTCCACGGCAAAGGGCAAACGAGACTTTGATGCGTCGGGCGTTAGGATAGAACGATAAGGGCACGATTGTCAAGCCGCGAACCTGCATTTTTGTCGCTAAGTAGCGCTGTTCTTTGGCATGGACGAGGACCTGGCGGGGACGGTCTGGGTTATAGTCGTCTCTTTGGCCATTTTTGCTATAGGGGGCGATTCTGGCACCTACAAGGGTTAAAACGCCATTTAAAACGCGAATATAGGCTCCGTCTAGCTTGGCGCCGCCCTCGCGGATGGCTTTGACCTCCTGGCCGGTCAAGACTAAGCCACCCTCGAAGGTTTCGAGGATTTCGTAGTGGTGACGGGCCTTACGGTGGTCCGTGTAAAGTATATTGGGAGGCATGCGGTTACAGGTGGTATGTTACATGTTACACTGGACGCGTCTATGGGTCCTTCGTCGCGGATGGTCATTATTTCTACGGGTACCATTTTACGGGTGGTGGCGATTTTGGCGACGATTGCTGTCGCCTGGTTGATTCGGGATATCTTGCTGATTGTTTTTACCGCCATGTTGTTGGCGGGGGTGGTGTATCCATTCGCGCATTTTGCGGAAGCGAAACGGATTCCAAAAGGGATTACCGTGTTTATCTTTTACTTGCTCTTATTTGGGACGATTTTGTTGATTTTAGGTTTGCTCGTGCCACGCGTGATTGAGCAGATGGGTTCATTCGTTAGTTCTTATGATCACGTGGGTTGGCTATTTGGGGATCGAACTAAATGGCAAGAATTACTGCATAAAGTTGGTGTTGAGACCAACTTGCAGGGGGCATTGGCGGGGCTACGCGGGCAGACAGAGCGTGTGATCGGAGGCTTATTTACGACGGTCGGAGATGTGTTTAGTGGGGTTGTGACGTTTTTTGCAGTGCTCGTCTTGTCATTTTATATGATTTTGGAGGAGTCCGCTGTAAAAGATGTCTTTCGCAACCTTGTTCCTTCGCAATACCAAGAATTTATTTCGCGCTTAATTTGGCAAGTAATGGAGAAGTTGGGTGGTTGGTTACGCGGGCAGTTGATTTTAGGTCTGATTATCGGATTGCTCTATTTCTTTGCGTTTTGGATTATTGGAGTCCCATATGCCTTGCTTTTGGCTTTACTAGGAGGGTTGTTGGAATTTATCCCGTATATTGGCCCATTTATCGCAGCTGTTCCGGCCGTCATTTTAGGGGTTTCTGTCTCACCTACGCATGGAATTGCCGCTTTGATCGCGACGATTGTGATTCAGCGGATCGAGAATGATGTCATCGTGCCTAAGGTTATGCAGAGGACGGTGGGTCTTAACCCGATCGTGAGCTTGATCGCCTTCATGGTCGGCGCTAAGCTGTTTGGGGTGGTGGGAGCAATCTTCGCGATACCGGTTGCGACAGCGATTTCCGTAGCTTTACCTGAATTATTCCGTTTTGAAAAAACTCTATGACCTTTTCTTTGTTTCGCGAACGGTGGGGGGTGCGCTTACTGGTGATTCTAGGATTATTGTTCATTTTGTTTGTGGTACAGCGAGGATTTTTTCGGCCTCCTTCCTCGGAGGGAGCGGCGTCTCGTTCAAATACGCGTACCGCGGCACAGTTATCGCAAGGATGGCGATCTGAAGTGCAGGCGATTTTGCGTCAGTATGACCAGGATCAAAATGCTTCAAAAGCCCGTGAAGCATTGCTTGGGTTAACGGTGGCGCGTGAAGACCAGGCAAAGCATTTAGCATTGGTCTTGGCCTTCAATGCCTTAAGTGAACGGCAGCCGAAGGCTGATGAGCTGCTCGCCCAGGCGAGAGATGGGTTTGAGCGAAACTGAATCTTTGCATGTTTTTTCTTTTTTTACGTTTGTGTCCTTGGCTGGTGGCGGGTCTTGCGATCTTGGGGTCGTGGTGGCAGTGGAGTGTCCCCGCTCTTTATCCTTGGCCGCTTCTTTTGCCTGTGAGCGCCTACCTGTTGGTGGGAGCCGCATTTTTATGGCGAGCCCGTCATTGGCGTGACGGACTTACGGCTCTTTTTCCGACGTTTGTCGCGTTACTTGTAGTGGGTTTTGGACATTTGTTTGTTGAAACGGTGGGGTTACGTGTGTTTACGACAGGCTTGTTTGCCTTTCTCCCTTGGTTTTCCTTGGAGCTAGCTTGGTTCATGCTGTATGACTCGGCTCATTATCCGTCGCGAGCCTTTTTGCGTTTACACATGGCATTGGTACCGATTTGTTTGTGGTACATTCTTGCGACATTGCAAGAAATCCATGTCTTTTTACCACGTGTATCCTCTGGAATATTGGTGGCGGCGTGTGTCGGTTGTGTTGTCGTCTTGTTTGCGGGGACGGCTCTTGGCTGGCGTGAAACACGGGAACGACGTTGGTTGTGGGCGAGTATCCTTATCGCCCTGCACTTAGCCGCGCTCATGTTGCTTTTACCCACCACGCTTGAAGTGCATGGGGCATTGGCCGCGCTTCTCCTTGCCGCTCCTTTGCGTTTGCGCCATATTGGTCGCGAACGTACGGTGTCGTTTTCTCAATTATTAATCGAAGGCGTTATATTACTGACTGTTTGGCTAACCATTTTACTCACCGCTCGTTGGGGATAATTCCTATGCTGTCACGTATTTCTTTTTCTGTTCTATTGGTGCTTGGATCCCTGGTGACGGGAGCTCTGGGTGGGTTTTTGCTCGTCCGTTCATATATTTCTCCGCAATTTGCCGTCTTACAGCGTTCTGTGAGCGAGTATGTGGCTCATGTGACGAGTACTGCTCCTTCGCCGGTAGAGGTGATCCGGGTAGAACGAGAGGCCGCTGCGCCGATCATTCCTACCTTTTTTCTACAGAATCGTCGTTCACCTGTTTTGTTCTTAGCGCGCAAGCCTTTGTCGGGTACAGACACAAATCTTTTTACCAAGGATCGTGTTTTGGGTGAAGCTGTTGTTTTGACAGTGGATGGTTGGTTGCTTACGACGGCGAGTGCTATGGAAGGGATGCGCTTAGCGGATCTCTTGGTGGTCTCTGATGGACGAAGCTATCCGGTGAAACAAGCGGTGCGGGATACAGCAACAGATCTCGTCTATCTTAAGATTGTAGCCCAGGATTTATCGGTTGCAAGCTTTGCGCAGAAAGAGGATGGAGTTGTGGGGTTGCCTGTGTGGGTCGAGACGGTGCCCGGACGGCTTCTTCCTCAGGTATTGTTAGATGTGCAAGGTCGCCGAGGGGAAATGCCCGTGCAGAGTGAACGCTTGTCTCGTCGTTTTCTTATGAATACGAGTCTTGGAGCGTTGCCTAAGGGCGGGGCAGTTTGGAATGCGGTTGGGCAGTTAATAGGGCTGGTGGATACGAGTGATGTAGCGGGTGCATGGGTTATTCCTACCGTTCAGGCCACAGATGCACTAAATTCTTGGCTCGGATCGCGAGAAATTCGGCGTCCTACGTTAGGAGTTGCGGGAATTGATGCTTCTCTTCTTTTGTCAGAAGCTGTTTCTTCTACCCGTTCCGTGAATGGATTTATGGTGCGAGGTGACCGTGCCCAAGGAATAGTGGCGATTGATCCGAAGGGGCCAGCCGCGAAGTTACTCAAGGAAGGAGATGTGATTGAGCGATTAGACCGTGATATTTTGGATGGTGCCTCTAATGTTGGTGAGTACTTGGCTCAATACCGGCCTGGGACAGCGCTTACCGTGTCTGGAAAGCGTGCCGGGAAGCCTCTTGAAGTGACCGTTGTGCTTGGCTCCGTGGTGACAAGCGAACTAGTAAAGTAAGGGTGGCTGTGGGAAGGGGATGAATGTGGTATCATAGATAGGCTTATGATTCGTCACACGCTTTTATCCGCTTGGCGGTTGCCCGTGGGGTTGGCTGCACTGGGCTTGGTCTTTGCGTTGCTCTTTTCTTTGATACTGCCGTTCCAGCGTTCTTCCACGGTACGTGTGCTCATAACTCAGCCCACGGCTTCAGGTCTTGATCCGTATACGGCGATCAAATCTACCGAGCGTGTGGCCTCGAGTTTGTCCGAGCTTATTTACACTACGACGTTCTTTGATAATGTTTTGAGCGCGAATAATGAGATTGATAAGACGTATTTTCCTCAGGATGAGTATGACCGTCGTCGCTTGTGGCGTCAGTCGATTGAAACGACGGTGACTCCAGGTACGGGGATTATGTCTTTAACAGCCTTTCACCGTGATCCTGCGCAAGCACGTTTAATCGTGGATGGAGTTGCGCGAGAAATGGCGACACAGACGCCTACGTACTTTGGCTATAATATTCGTGTTCAGATTATTGATGCTCCGTTAGATTCGCGTTGGTTTGCTCGCCCTGAGTTTGTCCAAAATGGAGCCTTGGGAGCGGGTCTTGGTGCGCTTCTTGGTCTCATGATTATTCTTTGGCGTACTCTTCGTCGCATGATGGAGAGTTAATCTTTTTATGGTTTTCCTTTTTCCGTTGCTTGGTGTTTTGCTATTCTTGTTATTTTTTTGTGTACGACAAGTAAACCAGTATCAGCGTGGCGTGAAATTTTCGTTTGGAAAGTTTACCTCGATCGTCCAACCTGGTTGGAGATTGGTGCTCCCTGTCATCCAGACCATGACCAAGGTCGATATCCGAACGAAAGCGGTTGAAGTTCCTTACCAGGATGCCATCACGAAGGATAATGTCTCATGTAAGATAAACGCGGTTATTTATTATCGAATCGTGGATGCGGGCCGTTCGATCATTGAAGTTGAGAATGTGTGGAACGCGGCTTCCCAGTTGGCGCAAACAACGATGCGCAATGTGGTCGGCGAACTCAGCCTTGATGAATTATTAACGGAACGTGACCAAGCTTC
>CAZTQP010000013.1:6576-23995 GCA_964615825.1 uncultured Gammaproteobacteria bacterium | reverse complement strand
GGGGGGCCTCGGTTACCCCAAAAACGCCCGAAATAATGGCTCAAGGCGATTTCTTTAGTAATAAAACCCCCCAGACATGCGACCCCACCGCCTATATATCACTATCCAACCCCTACTCGCTCATAAATTACCGTTTAGGTTCTTAGAACTCCTCCCCTAACCCCTCCTCACCGGAGGAGGGGAAACTCTAGCCTTGACATCCCCATGATAATGGCATAAGTTAGCCCATTCCTTGTCCATTCTCCCATGGCGTTGAATCCCCTCCAACAAGCGGCCGAACGCATCCTTCGTGCCAAGCAAATCCTCCTCACCACCAATGAACATGCCTCCGTGGATGCTTTGGGGTCTATTATCGCCATGGGACTCGTCTTACAGCGCTTAAATAAGCCATTTGACGCCCTTGTCCCCAACTGGGATCCCAAACACTACCCAGACATCTTTCCTAAAGGAGTCGAGATCCGCCCCCAAGTCGGTGCAACCCACAGCTTCCACTTACGCGTCAACCTGGCGAAAACTCCGCTGGCGGAACTGATGTACGATATCCGGGATAATATCCTGGATATTACCCTCATCCCCAAACACGGCAGCTGGACCCTGCAAGACGTGGGCGCCGACCAAGGACAAGATCGCTACGACCTCGTGATTGCCATCGACGCACCCGATATGGCGTCTCTTGGAGCTCTCGCGCGCGAACAAGCAGACCTCCTCTATCGCACCGACATCATCAATATCGATTGCCACCCAACGAACGAATACTGGGGGCAAATGAACATCATCGATCTAAACTCCGTCTCCACCACAGAAGTCCTCTATCACTGGCTCCACGAATGGCAGCCAAGTCTCATGGACGAACGTTTAGCGACTACTCTCTTGGCAGGGATGATTGCCAAAACCAACAGCTTCCGCAGCAGTCACGTTACTCCACGCACGCTCGCCGCTTCGTCAGAACTCATGAGCCTGGGCGCCAACCGCGAGGGCATTGTCCATGGCTTATGGCGCACCCGCTCTGTTGCCACCTTAAAATTATGGGGACGAGCGCTGTCCAGACTCGAACAAGACCGTGAACTTGGTCTCGTGTGGACCACGCTCAGTATCAGCGACGGACTCGAAGCTGGCGCTCATCCTGACCAACTCGACGGGGTCGTAGACGAACTCCTTTCCTACGCCCCTGAAGCAAAAATCGTCGCTCTCCTTACCGAGCAAAAAGACGAAATCGTGGTCAGCCTCCACGCGGCTGCGCCCTTATCCGCCAGCGAAATCGCCCGACCCTTCAACGGCCACGGCACGCGCGAACGCTCCGTCTTTCGCGTCAAACAAGAAAATAATGTCATCGAAACCACTCAAACCATCATCGATCGTCTCAAGAAAACCTTACGAGCCACAAAAGGCGTATAAGAAATCTTATACGCCTTTTACTTATTGGATTAATTTACCACCGCTACCTGTACCGGCTGCTTCATCCTGGGAGCGATCAAACGATATTTTTGCAGATACCCCAACGTCTCTGCCTTTAACCGACTACGATCCAACGCTTCCAACTCTTCTGTGACTTGCGCATGTTTTTTCTGCGTCGTCGCCAATTCCGATTGCAAGGTTTTCTTTTTCGTCGCCTGTTTCTCCGCCGTCACTTTTTTCTTCAGACGATTAATCGCGATGGCTAATTCCGTTTGCTTTGCATCGAGCTTTTCCCAGTCTGCACGATAATTCCCATCCCAGGCCGCACCGAAGCGCGCAATCGCCCGACGAACTCGAATGCCGCCCGTATTATAAGCCGCGATCAAATACGCCCGCATAAACTCGGGAGACGTCAGATATGGATCACGTGCTTGGGGAGGCAGGTCAAACCAGACCCCATCTAAATAAGCAATCTGTGCCTTAAGCGCATTCGGAAGATTCCCAGTACCTTCATGAAAGTCTTTAATGAGATTCAAGCTCGGCCACTGCTTTACCACCGCCGCATACGTACTAGGGATGAACTGAAGCAGCCCATTCGCCCCCGCGGAAGAAATCTCCTGATGGAACGCATTCTGTTCATTTAACCCGAGCTCAAGATAAAACAGGTCTAAACGATCGTCGGCCCCTGAACGCACAGACCCATGATCCATATGCTCAATCGCCATGATGGATTTAAGCGCAACCGGGTCAGCAACATCTGCCAATAATTTACCGGAAAACGCTTTAGATGGGATATTTTTCGTACGGATATCCTGTAACGCATCTTGCACCAGACGATCTAAGACCACTTTTCCCCAATCAATCACCTCTTGCGTGTGAAGAGACTTACTATAGGGAACATACACCATCTGGCGGAGCGTATATACCGTCACCTTTTTCTCAACCGTCGCCTGCCAAAGCGGATACCGTACCCCCACAACCACATTTTGCGCCGGAGTCACGGCATAATCCGTGTCGTATCCACTTCCTCCCCGAACGTGGATCTGAAGATCCGAAGGGACATTGCGCAACGAAGTCCCATTTTTCTCCAAGGAAATCAGACGAATTTGATCAGAATTCTTATCCCACAATGCTAACGTAACGACTCTCCAATCAGATGGCTTTTGCTTTACCGTCCGAACAGGTTCACGCCCTGCCTCCAACAAGGCATGCGCGCGACGCACAGCGGAAATGACGCGCGGAGCGGCAATTCCATTCAAAAATGCGGGCACGGTAGGATCAACAGACGTCGCCGGAGGAGAGATCGGGACAGAAGGCTCAACAACAGGAGTAGGCTCGGAAATAGGCGTACCAGCCAACCTCGCCAATAATTCTGCCTCTGTCGCCGCAGATAACCCAGAACGGATATCTGTAAACGTCCCATTTGAAGTACGCAAAATGAGCGGAGGTAAGGCCGTCTCAGAAGACTGCGCATGGACAAGTGGCACAAAACTGCCACCAATCAATCCCGCACAGAGTAGGACAAGGAAAGGACGAAAATTAAATAACATACCTATATCAACATCATACCAACCCGGAGGGAAAAAGTAACACCGAACCAATTATTAACCCCGTCCATTCGCACGCCGTTGCTCTTGGCTAATGATCCGCAAGGCCTTTACTAGCAACTTCGCTAAGTTCATATAGCCACACGTTTCAAAAATCCGTTCCACGGGCACCCAAATCGCTTCCCAAATCGCTTCTTCACCCGTCAAAATCTCCTTGGCATCTGGCGCGGCCTCAAAAAGAAAGAATTGGATATTTTTCTCAATCAATTGGCCTTCTTTGCGTAACCGAAAAGAGGTTTTGCCAATCGGAGCCACGAAGCGCAAATTCACGAGGCCTACTTCTTCCTTAATTTCACGGATCGCGGTCTCAACAAGACTTTCGCCTAAATCACGATGGCCTTTGGGGAACGTCCAACGTCCTTTGCCATGGCGCAAAAAGAAAAACTCAAGCCGACCTTCACGACGACGGTAGATAATCCCTCCAGCCCCAATCTCAACGCGTAACCGTTGGGAATAGTTATGGAGTGGTTGAGGTTGTGACCGTACCACGCGTGGATGTCGCGGTTCCTGTGAGGATACCAACGGCACGGTCGAGGACAGGATCTCGTTTGGCTTCATAATCTTCAAGAGTTTGTTCCACGATCACATCAGGCTCAAGACCTGTTTTGTGGATCGTCCGGTCTTTTGGCGTAAGCCATTCATAAATGGTGACCTTGAGGGCAGAACCATCATCAAAATCACGTACTTCTTGTACCGAACCCTTCCCAAAGGTTTTAGTCCCCACTAAGGTGGCTAATCCGTAGTCTTGCAGCGCCCCAGCGACAATTTCGGAAGCGCTGGCAGAACCTTCGTTCACGAGCACCATCGTCGGGAGATTCGCTAAGCGAGCAGAACCAATCCCGCGTAGCTCTTCGACAATCTTCCCTTGACGCCGTTCCTTCACCACAATCTTGTCACCTGTCCAAGCAGCGGTAATCCGTTGAGCCTGGTCCAACAACCCACCCGGGTCATTGCGTAAATCAAGAATCAGTCCCTTTGGACGCTGTGCCAATAAGGAGGAGACGGCTTTATCAAACATCGAAGCAGAGTCGGCGGTAAAACTGCTCACGTTGATATACGCAATTCCTTCTGGCAGCATCTTAGATTTAACGCTCAAAATGCGGATCACGTCACGCGTAATCGTGACATCAAACAAAGGTTTCGTGGCTTTTTCGCGGTAAAGGGTCAACGTCACTTGCGTCCCCTTTTCGCCACGAATCTTCTGCACAGCTTGATCGACGGTGAGACCCGTCGTTTCTTCGCCATTAATCTTAGCAATTAAATCACCGGCTAACAACCCAGCCCGGTCAGCGGGCGTATCAGGCAAGGGAGCGATAATCTGCAGAACATCTTTTTTTAGGCCAATCTCTGCGCCAATTCCTCCAAAAGACCCCTTGATGCTCGAGGTAAAATCTTCTGCCGCCTGAGGTTCAAAAAAGGTTGTATAGGCATCCCCCGTCCCCATCGCTAACCCATTCAAAGCTCCGTATAGCAAATCTTGATCTTTGATCGGTTGCTCATAGTAACGATCTTTAATATCTTTCCAAACTTCCCAAAAGATCCTGAAATCAACATCGTTAGACACTAAGCCCGCAGGAGGCAATTGACCTTGCCCTAAGACGCGTCCATCACGGCTATGCGTAGACGAAGCAGAAGAAAACGCCGAGGAATCGGCCGCCGCTCGCAATCGTTCAAACGAAACACCAACCATGATACCCAAACACACACACGCTGCTAACGATAAAATTCGGATCGTCCATGACACACGTGGAGAGAGAATTTCCATACTCATTCATGTAGGCAAGTGATATCTGCCCCTAAAGAAATAAGGCGTTCATCCAAACGTTCATACCCTCGGTACACCATCTCAGCATCATGGATAAGCGTTTCACCATCTGCAATCAACCCTGCCAAGACCATCGTGGCTCCTGCACGCAAATCTAGACTACGGATCTCAGTGCCACGTAAGGGAGTTGGTCCCGTAATATAGACGCGATGCGGATCCGCAATCACCGCATTCGCTCCCATCTTTACAAGTTCAGACACGTATCCCATCCGCGCCTCAAACAAAGGATCATGGATAAACGACGTTCCATGTGCCTGTGTTGCCAACAATCCAAATAACGCCTGAAGATCCGTCGGAAAACCTGGATAGATCATCGTTTGGAGCTTAAACGCTTCAAACCGTGCCGTGCGTCGGATAAATAGACTCTTCGCCGTAAGCTCATACCGCACACCCGCTCGAGACAAGGCGTTGCGAATTGCATCCAAATGCTCTGGCACAATCCCTTTAATTTCTAGCTCCCCTTTTGTGAGTGCTGCTGCTACAGCGAAGGTGCCAACCTCTAACATGTCTGGAACCACTTTCCAAGGCTTCTTGGGGGCTTTCAATTCCTTCACACCTGTCACTTCCAATTCATGCGTTCCAATACCCTTGATCTTCGCTCCGCAGGCCACCAAAAAATGACAAAGATCTTGGACATGCGGTTCCGCCGCCGCCATCCGAATCGAAGTCTTTCCTTCTGCCATCGTCGCCGCCATGATGAGATTCTCTGTTGCGGTCACACTAAACTCAGGCAGGATAATATAATCCCCCTTGAGTTGCTGCGCCTCCATAAACATAACGCCTTGCTCATCCTGCTCAATAGTTGCCCCCAGGCATGTAAGCGCATCAAGATGGGCACTAATCGGACGATTGCCGATCGTACAACCCCCCGGTTCTGGCACCATGATACGGCGAAAGCGTGCCAACAACGGCCCTAGTAACAAAATAGAAAACCGCATCCGTTT
Source organism: uncultured Gammaproteobacteria bacterium (assembly GCA_964615825.1). Lineage (GTDB taxonomy): Bacteria > Patescibacteriota > Patescibacteriia > 2-12-FULL-60-25 > 2-12-FULL-60-25 > JAGOUY01. Next base: position 18,224 of record CAZTQP010000013.1, on the reverse strand, counting down.
CATTTGTTTCGGATCAAGCTTGGTCGGATCCACCGTCTTAGTATTCAAGCGTAACTCATGCTCACCCACCCATTCCGCCTCCGCTCCCATGCCGCGCAGAATATCTAATAACTGTTCTAAGTCCGTTAAACGAGGGACATTCGAAAAATACACATCGCCCTTAACCAAGAGCGTGGCGGGGATAAGAGGAGCAACCGCATTTTTTGCCCCTAAAACAGTGATCGCGCCTTGCAAGCGCTGACCACCTTTGATCAACATATTCATAGGAGAAATTGTATGACGTGAGTCTTCCCTCAAAACGAACGCGAGTATGACGAAAAATCGCTGCTAGTGTACCGTGGTGGATATTCCCTGTCGAGACCATGTATAAACCTCCATTTTTGCGCCGTATTCTGCCGTGGCTGTACGCCTTGGTGTTTTTAACCATCGCCCCAATTCTTATCCTCTATACAGCGGGCTACACCTACAACTTGAAAAAACGGATCGTGGAACGAAATGGGGTTCTGATCGTAGATGGCCTCCCCAAAGCGGCTCGCATTTCGATTGATGGAGTGGATACCGGCAAAACAACTCCCTACACTTTTCAAACACTCTCGCCCGGCGGGCACACCGTCACCGTCGAAAAAGACGGCTATAGCTCTTGGGAAAAACAACTCACCGTCAACCCAGAACAAGTTACCTTCGCGAATGATGTCCGGCTCTGGGCAAAACGAGAACCAACCCTCGTCCTCAAAGAACCCATTACCTCACTCCTTAGCAGCCCAGAAGAAACATGGATCGCGACCGTCGCCACAAGTGGCACCATCCATGAAATCGGTCAGTGGAGACCGGGCCGCAGCACCAGCTACTCTCACCGCCCTCTTCAGGAGGCAAGCCCGTATATTTCCAAAATTATCCGTTGGAATCTTGAAGGAACATCTTTTGTACTCAACGGGATTGAGACGTCCACGCCTACCTATTGGAGAAGCACGGAAGAGGCGAACGGGGTGGATCAACTCCCCAAAGGGATCTATGGCTGGACCAGTTCAGATACGCTGGTAGGAACGGATGATGTCGCCATGACACGCTTACACGTTCTTAGCCATCGCTTATCGCGACAACAACTCCCACCGAAGACTGTTTTTCAAAATCAAGACATCACCCTACAAACGACGGGAACACCCGCCATTCTGCTCCTCACCAAACGCTCCCTCCAAGATAAGATCTATCAACTCTCCCATACGGACTGGCGGCCTATAGACCAGTTTGAGAACATTCTCCTCTTAAAGGACAAGGCTCTCCCCCACTGGATGGCACTCAATCTATCTGAAGCACGTGCCTACGCCGGTGATGTCTGGGGCGATAAACCGCGTTGGCTTCCGACAGGTGACGGGACGGAACAAACTCGTACGGGCCTATTCCTCAACGGAGGCGAAGCCTGGATATGGACTCCAACACAAGATCCAAAGCTCGTATGGCGCCAAGCAGAGCCCTTGGTAGACGCGACCTGGGCGGCCGAAGGCGGACACCTCATCTTAGCAGATAAAACACATGTCTTTGCTCTGGAGTTAGATGAGCGTGATGGACGTGAAACAACCGTCTTAGCAACCTTTGATGAAATCAGAAGCCTAACTCTGTTCCGCAAACGCCTCTACATTGCCGCCAAAGACGGCATTCAAGAAGGTGTCTGGGAACATATCATTGAATAATCCTATGTGTGGCATCGTCGCCTATATCGGATCCGATAAAACCACCTCCGTGATCCTCGATGGCTTGCGTCGTTTGGAGTATCGCGGCTACGACTCCGCCGGTATCGCACTCATCTCAGATGGGACAATCCATCGTGAGCGAGCGGTAGGGCCTATAAACGCACTAGAACCAAAAACGCTCACCCTTCCAAACGCTACCATCGGCATAGGGCATACACGTTGGGCCACCCACGGTTCCCCCACCGAAGGCAATGCTCATCCTCATACAGACTGTCAGCAACGACTCGCCGTGGTTCATAATGGTATTATTGAAAACTACACCGAACTCAAAACCCTTTTACAGAACGAGGGACATACATTCATCTCTGAAACAGATACGGAAGTATTGGCACATTTAATCGAAAGAGAAAAACAGCAACAATCAGATAAGAACCTAGGCGCAGCCGTCATGGCAGCGTTGCGCCATGTACACGGGACATACGGACTTGCTGTCATCGACCAAGAACAGCCAAACGAATTAGTCGTCGCACGTCTAGGTAGCCCCATGGCGATTGGGGTTGGCGACAATGAATACATTATTGCTTCAGACCCAAGCGCGATCCTCTCTTATACACGCCAAGTCATTTTTTTAGACGACCACGAAGTCGCCATCATCAACCCCGAAGGATTACGGATTCATTCCTTAAAGAGTTCCGGCCCTATAGAAAAATCTGCGGAGACGTTGCAGTGGTCATTGGAGGATGTGCAGAAAAATGGCCAACCCCACTTCATGCTCAAGGAAATATTAGAAGAGCCTGAGGTGTTAAGGAACACCATGCGCGGCCGCCTATCCAAGTCAGAGGCAAGCGTAAAGCTCGGTGGATTAAAAGACGTGGCGGAAGAATTAAAAACGATCGAACGCATCATTCTCGTAGGATGCGGAACCGCTTACTACGCGGGCTGCATTGGAAAATACTTACTCGAAAGATGGACAGGCATTTCTACAGATATAGAAATTGCAAGTGAGTTTCGCTATCGCGATCCTGTCGTCGGAAAAAACACTGCGGTCATCGCGATCTCACAATCTGGAGAGACGGCGGACACGCTCGCCGCCTTACGGGAAGGCAAGATGAAGGGCGCGCTTCCACTTGGGATCGTAAACGTGGTCGGTTCGACCATCGCCCGCGAAACAAAAGCGGGAATCTATACCCACGCTGGACCAGAGCTAGGCGTAGCTTCCACCAAAGCTTTTATCTCACAATGCACAACCTTAGCCATGCTAAGCGTGCTCCTCGGAAGAAGCCGCAAGCTCTCTCACGCGCAAGGAGCGGAGATTATTACCGCCCTCGAAGCCCTGCCAGAACAAGTGAGTACAATTCTTGAACAAAAGGAGTTCCTGATGGAAATCGCAAAAAAATACGCGAACGCTACGAATATGTTATTCCTCGGTCGCACCTTCCATGCCCCGATCGCCTACGAAGGAGCTCTTAAAGTGAAAGAAGTAAGCTATATCCATGCAGAAGGCTACCCTGCGGGAGAGATAAAACATGGACCTCTCGCGCTCGTGGACGAAAATCTTCCCTGCGTCGTGCTCTGTCCAAAAGATAGCGTCTTCCAAAAAACGCTGTCCAACATCCAAGAAATTCGTGCCCGTGGTGGACGTGTCTTAGCGATCACAACCCCCGATGGCTACGACGAAGTTTCTTCACAGGCGAACGACGTAATCGTAATCCCAAAAACTCTCGAACCACTCCAACCGATTCTAAGTGTTATCCCCCTTCAACTCATGGCCTATACGATGGCCGTTGCCAAAGGGTATAATCCAGACCGACCACGCAACCTAGCGAAAAGCGTCACCGTAGAATAATCCCCGCCTATGCTCGAACCATGGAAAAAACTTGAGGAAACCATCATCCCTGTAGGACATCGAACTATTATCCGCCGTACGTTTGAGCTGCCCGATGGTAAGCAAAGCATCTATGACATCACAGGCGATGGGGACGTCGTGTGCATCCTCGCACTTACCCCAGAACAAAATATCGTACTCGTAAGACAATTTCGCCCCGGTCCAGAAGCCATTCTCCTCGAGCTCCCTGGCGGCTTCATCGATCCAGGCCAAACTCCGGCCGAAGCTGCACGTGCGGAGCTCTTGCAAGAAACAGGCTATGACGGAGACCTCGAATTTGTCACTACCCGTCCCCTCTCAGGCTATTCAAATCGCATCTATCACAGCTTCGTCGCCACCAATTGCCGCCTCGTCCAAAAACAAGAACTCGACCCGGAAGAATTCCTGGAGGTTGTGACACTCCCTTTAAAAGACTTTCGCGAACACCTAAAAAATGGCTGGCTGACAGATACCGTCACCGGCTACGCAGCTCTCGATAAATTAAACTTATTGTAACGCCGCCCGCAGCCGCTCCGCTGTCTCCTGTTTTTGTTGTTCGGAGTGGTAGCTAGTTTCTGGCCACATCTTTAATCCATCATTCACAAAGCGCGGAACCACATGAAAATGGACATGCGAGATGACTTGCCCAGCCGCGGCTCCATTATTCTGCAAAACATTAAATCCCTTCACCTCTGGTTCCTGCATCAAGGCTCGTCCCACGCGCTGCACGAGCGTTATAACACTCGTGGCCTGTTCGGCAGAAAGGTCTGGGAGTACTTCGACATGCTTTTTTGGAATGACGAGCACATGACCAGGGTGAACGGGATGAATATCTAAAAACGCATATACCTCTTCGTTTTCATACACGAGCGCAGATGGGAGAGCCTTAGCAGCCACCTGACAAAAAATGCAATTGTTCATAGATCTTTAGAATACACACTCAGAGCAAAGAAGACGATAACTAACGACGAAGCCGCCATAACCAAAAACATCGTCGAACCGCGCACCGAAAGCTGGGTAAAAAGAGCCAGCAGAAGAATGCCCGCCACCCCAAGACCAATCATCCACTTTCCACGTAGATGGGCGTGTGCCGTTCGCCCTGCGAACAGTGCTAACCCCAAACCCAGCACGATCATACGATACAGATGTACGTACGGAGTAGAAAATGCAGGAACGAAAAACTCAATTCCAACTAAAAACGCACCTAACGATACGAGGGCATACCCCGTATGACGCAGGAAACTGACAAACAAAGAGGGAACGTTCATAGAATACGCCAGGCTGAACCAAGTTCTTGCCACAATACCTGAACCCAAGAACGACCAGACAAAATTGGGCGACGGTATGTAAGTTGCGCCGACCGTATATCAACCTGACCTTCACGAGTTTGAATCCCAGGCGCCCCCAAGGTAAGACGCAGGATCCCAGGACGACCAGGTAAAGGATGAGCCGTATCTGATCGGTACCAACCGCCTTCCATAGCACGTGGGGCGATATAGGGAGTAAGAATCGCATTAACCCCTTCATCCAAGGGCCGCGACGCATCCGTTAGACGTCTGGGAGACGGTAAAAATAGTAACTCAGGAGCAAGCGCAAAGTACCCATCTCCTACCACCCGTACATCGCCACGCGGTGCCTCGAAGATCTGGGTCGTTGCCTGCTCTTTCAGTAATCGATCAAGAGCATATTTGCGCTGCACCTCCGCGACCTCCAGAGAAGCAGAGCCCAAGCGGACCGTCTGTAACCCCTCTGTGTGTAGAGTATCAAGCTGGAGATGCTGAGCATTCGTCCAAGCTCTGCCGGGAAGAGTTGTCGTCGCATATCCAACCTGATCGCCAAAATAAATGCGAGGACCGATAACCCAGTGCTGCACCGGAGAAGAAATCTCACGGGTAAAGATATCATCATCCGCAACAATAGACAGTTTATAGACACCACCTGCTAACCCTTGAAAGGCTAAGGTTTTCGTATACACCTCAGAAGGCCGATCATCTCTTGATCCAGCTAGACTCAACGCCTCTGATGACAAAAGATCACCATTTTTACTCAATGTAAAAATGAGCGATCCTTTTTGTCGCTGACGGTTCATGTCCTGAACCCGGAGTCGAAATACAATTTGTCCCTGAATCGGCACGGCATGAATATCGTAAGAGCCCCTCAAAGAAGTCGGAAAGACCCGCTCGCGCCCTTCCCCATCCATATAGGCCGGCACCGTACTTGAAGCATACCAAACCAATAAACGGTTCATGTCGGTATCACCGAGCGCACTGTCTGGTTGGCCGTCACGCACATACCCCTGCTTGCCCTCCCAGGTTACACGACGCCAACCGCTGGCTAAGGCCTCGCTCCATAGAGGCTGTAGAGCAACCTCACGCGTCGGCTCTTGCGCAACTCCTATTTCCAAGAGTGGCTGGTTGTGTGTACGAAATTCCAAACCTAATGAGAGTTGATGGTAGACACCTGGTAAACGCAAGGTACTGTACACAGGTTCACCCTGGATCCGTTGTCCTACCCACCCCTCTGGCTGCCATCCAATCGGTGTCGTCCGATAGCCCGGTAAAAATGGATTCATCCAAGGGCTCCGTCCATCAAAGGCGAGCGACAGGATGCGGATACCAGACGGCGGCACACGCAACAAACATAACCATATAAAAATCGCCGCAGCACCTAGCCAAGGAAGCAGACAAACAACCCAACGGGCGATACGCATATTTTAACGTGAAATAACACGATACAGCCGCTCCCTGCCAAATGCACCCACTTCCAGAACATCTAAACCCACCGCACGAAAGTCATCTTTTTCCCGCTGAGAAAAGGGACGAGCAAATATCCCTACCTGAAGCCCTACTTCAGGATCACGTACCAACCGTTCGATTTCCTCTAGAGTTGGGCGAGGAGAAACCGTCCGAAAGGCGTGAGAAAATACTTTATCTGAACGATCAGATATAAGAATGCTCCCCGGAGGAAACAAGGTAAGAGCAGCTTGGCTAATGCTTGCGTAACGAACAAGCTCAGTCCGCGTAGATAAAACCCCTTCATCATCCCTAACCGTAACTGCATAGATACCAAAGATACAGAAGGCAAAAATCATGACGCTCGCTATCCCAACAAAGAAACGTCTTCTGGAATGGATCTCAAACAAATAGGCGGCAGCAACCCCTCCCAGTGGAGCCAACGGAAGGAGATAGCGCAAAAAAGAGTTCCCGACCGTAATCGCTCCAGGCTGAACATGGTCCTGGTAGACCCCGCTTCCATAGAGAAAAAGGAGGGCTACCAGCGTCCAAATAGATAGCCACAAAAACGGGGAGGAACGAATACTAATCCAAATGAGCGAAAGACGTTTAAGTGGTAATAAATAGGTCGCGAGGGCAGCACTCATGAGAAGAAACAGCGGCCACAGAAACGCCCCCGTAAATGAATGAAGGTTCCACCAGATCGCCCGTGGATGGAGACCAAACGGCAAAAACTTCTTAACAGACACGGGGTATTCCGTATGAATCATTTTCGTATTCATAGGAATATTATCGCGTACCCAGTACCCCACTTTCCAGGCTTGACCATAAACCGCTCGGTTCAATCCAAAGAAAGAAAGACTCACACATAGGATCGCAAAAAGAAGCGGGAGGAGATGTTTTCTTGTTCGAGGAAGCTGCATCCCCTTCCAAATCCACCACGGCAACATCCAAACCAATTCGACCGGACGGATAATAGCGGCGATCCCTATCAGAATACCCGCCAAGAACGAATAACGCGCATTACGTTTACTCACTTCCAACAACCACAGACTCCATAAAAAAGCAGACAAAATTGCCGGATTAGGAAAGAGGGCACGATTTGCATACAACAAAACCATGGGAGTCGCCGCCATCACTAAGATACCAACGCTCGCCTCAAGAGAGGAGAACCGTTGCCTCAAAAGGTGATAAAAGGGATATAGCCCCGATGTAAACCAGATCCAGGCCACCCATGGCAACACCCCCACTCCTAAAACAGCAAACGGGGTCAAGAAAAGAGGCCAACCTAAAAATCCAACCGGCACGAGCGCCGTTCCCTGACTCACCCAACTCCGGGGATGGAGCCAAGGATATGCCACCGCTAATGGTTCTTCGACCCTTGGACTTTGCCCAGAGGCAAGACGCTCCGCCACAACCGCCACGGCCGTCTCATCCGGCGAAGCATACTTCCCCTGAAATGCAAACGGTAAAACAAGTGATGTGGCACAAATACACAGCGCCAAAAATCCTACCCCTACCCACGGGAGGGATGGCCAATATGACGGTTTGAGAGACACGCGCTGCATGATATAGTAGACGAATGCGAAGCTCCATCTATTATCGAACCTTGGTCGGAACGATGCTCTTACTTGCCACTACGATACAGCCCTTGGGCGTCCTCGCACAAGCAACCTCCCCTCCTCCAGATATTTTTCTCTTAGATGAGAGCTTTCAACCAGAACGAGTGCTTGATGATAGCGATATCTTTGAAATTGGCGCAATGGACAAGACGGATATCCAAACCTTCCTTGATGAACGTGGCATTCTGGGAAGACTCCGCCTCGCCGATATAGATGGAATCGAAAAACCTGTTGCCGATATCATTTGGCGTGTCTCCATCACCTATACCATTAACCCTAAGTATCTCCTCGCCTTATTACAAAAAGAGCAGAGCTTGATCGAGGACAGAGACCCCCTCCCTAAACAATTCGATTGGGCCACCGGGTATGGAGTGTGCGATAGCTGCGCCAAAGATGATCCTAGCATCCAAGAATTTAAAGGCTTTGCCAAACAACTTGAATGGGCAGCCAAACAGCACCGCGAAAAATACCTACAACAAATCCTGCTAAACGGAAAGACGATTGCGGGCTACGCGCCAGGAAAAGCGAGCATTGTAGACGGTAGGACCCTCATCCCAGAAAATACGGCGACGGCTATGTTGTATAGCTACACCCCCCATATCGCTGGCAATATGAGTTTGTGGCGCATCTGGCGCCGTTGGTTTGGCTTGACCTTTCCTGACGACACCATCGTTCAAGGCAATACCTCAAAACAAATTTACCTTATCCGCTTTGGAGAAAAACGGCCGTTTAAAAGCCGTGCGGTCGCTGCTTCCATGATTAGCTTAGATAAAATCGTGCCCGTAGATGATAGTCGCCTAAGCAACTATCCAGATGGCAAACCCTTCTCCTTTGCCAATTACTCCCTTGTCAGTGCAGATGCAAAACAGTATTTGATCGACGGACAAAAGAAACGTCTAATCTTAAATAAAACCGTCTTCGAACGGCTTGGATTCAACGAAGACGAATTAATTGAAACAACTTCTGAAGACCTGGCGGCCTACGAAAATGGGTCCGACATCACCCTCTCAAGCGCGTATCCAACTGGCCTTCTCGCCAAAGACGCTAAAGGCACACACTGGTATATAGAGAACGATACACGACGGCTCATCTCACACCCTTCTCTCTTAGCTACCTATTTTCGCAGCCAACCCGCGCGCCTCTTAACAGCAAAACAATTAGCCGCCCTTCCCGTCGGCGATCCTTACCGAGTGCGTGACGGAGAACTTGTGCAAGCCACAAAAGAAAAAGCCGTCTATGTCATAGAAAATGGCATTCGACGCCCTATCCCAAGCGGCGAGGTATTTGAAGAATTAGGCTGGAAATGGAAAAACGTGGTCGTCCTACCAGAAACCTTGCTTAAGCAGTATCCTGTAGGAGAACCCGTGGACCCACACAAAAATCCGCTCATCTTAGCCCAACAAGATGTTGAGCTCGCTCGTTAACTGCATCGTCCCCTTCTCCTATGATCGTTTTCTCGGCCATCGTGCCCCATTCTCCCTTGCTCATCTCAACGCTCGGCAAAGAGCATCGAGATAAGCTTGCGAATACCCTAAAAGCCTACGATGAACTTGAGCAAGCCCTCTACGCCGCTCGGCCTGATACTATCGTCATCATTTCCCCACATGCCCAGATGTATTCAGATGCCTTCAGCGGCAACTTACATGACACCTTTGAAGGGGTTTTAAAAGAATTCGGCGACCATGGTACGCAAGTACATGCCAAAGCAGATTTTTTGTTACTCGACCACATTCATCGCGGCATGCGCGAACAACAAATCCCCTTCACTCTCACCAGCCAACCAGAGCTCGATTACGGCTTCACCATTCCCCTCCTCCTTTTAACCCGTAACCTCCCGAACTGGAAACTCGTCCCCTTGGCTCCTTCTCTCCTCGCTCCTCAAGCCCACTACGAATGTGGACGTCAACTTGGACAAATCCTCCAGCAAGAAAATAGCCGCATTGCCCTCATCGCCTCGGCTGATCTCTCTCATCACACCAATACCCAAAGCCCTCACGGCGAAACTCCAGAGGGCGTACTCTTTAACAAAACCGTTCGCTCCGCCATCGTCACACGCCATTCTGCCGAACTTCTGGGAATGGAAAGCGATCTCTGCAAAAAAGCCGACCAATGCGGCTACCAACCCATTGTTATGCTCATGGGCGCCCTTGAAGATGTAAATGGCAATATGCGGGAACTTTGCTATGAAGCCCCATTCGGTGTCGGCTACATGACCACGTCATTTGAGCAAACCTAAGAGAACCATGTCGTTCGCCTATGTCATCCCCGTTATGCGTACCCCCCTCGGCATCGAGGGGTTTGATTATCGTGTTCCCGCTAACATAGCGCTACAGGTTGGAGATATTGTTACGATCCCTTTCCGACGAGGACATCAGGTAGGAATCGTCGCCGCAATACGCTCGACTTCTGCTTTTGAAAAACAGGCGTTGCCGCTCACCGGTCGCTATGCCGATCTTCATCTTCCTCCCGCGTTCATTGATCTTATCCAAGCCACTGCCGCTCGAACATTTTCTTCTAAACCCACCGTCCTAAAAAGCTGGTTACGGTCACTCCCCAAAAAACCTCCTATCCTTTCCCTTCTTCCTCGTCGGACAAAAGAACACGGCCTGCAAGCAGATTGGCAGGCAGGGGCCGGCGAAGAACTTATTCGGCGAGCGCAAGAATACCAAAAAAACAAACGCGTCCTCATCGTCACTCCCTGGATGACGCGCGCTGATTTTTTGCATGCCAATATTCCTGGCTCAAACCTCTTGCATAGCGATATTTCTGATGGAGATGCCTTCCGTGCCTGGACCGGATTTCTGTCTCAATCAACCGGTTGTTTAGTCACCAGTAAAATTGGTGCCTGGTTAGCCGTAGACAGTGACGTTGTCCTCTTAGACGAACCTGAACAAGACGACCACAAGCAAGACGACCTCGCCCCCCGCTATGACGCACGTAAAGTCTTGCTCTTCTGTGCACAACAAGGTCTGACCCGCATCGAAAGCCTCGGACTTACCCCGCCTCTCCATGCCCAAACTCCTCCTCCAGAAATCGAGCATAAACCGCGCCTCCACGTTCATCATCCCCAAGGCAAATCCCCTGTTCCACTCATCCAAGCCGATTCCTTTACCGCCCTCACCGAACACGAAGGGCCGCGCATCATCATCCATGCCATCCGTGGATCATTAGCACGTCTCACCTGTCGCGATTGCCAATGGCAAGCCACCTGTCCGATCTGCACGAGTGGCTTAGGCGCCGACAGTACAGGGGCCGTTTGTCGACGCTGCCACAAACATTTCCCCATGCCCGAGGAATGTGGCGTTTGTGGAGGCGTAGATTTAAGTAAAAGTACGCCAGGGATCGAACGACTTCAAACACACTGGCAAAAAGCGGCTCCCGACATTGCCATAGAATGGCGGGATACCACGGCTAAAGAGCTAGAAAAACCCTTCCCCACCGGCTGTCTTATTGTCGTGACCGAAGCGAGCCTCTTAGGCGGCGGGGAGGATATACGACGAAGAGAGCGACAATGCATCGCTATTCGACGCTTAGCGGATCGTGCTCAACAAGCCAAGGGCGAACTTATCCTCCAATGTCGAGAAGATCTTGCCGAACAAATCCAAGGTTGGATGACCCAAACCGGCATGCAGGCATTTACAGAACAAGAACGACAAGAACGACAGACCTTTTTATATCCACCCGCCGCCCGGATCGTAAAAGTCGTGATTAAAGGCTCAGAAGAAACGGCGACAAAATGGCT
>CAZTQP010000013.1:0-6476 GCA_964615825.1 uncultured Gammaproteobacteria bacterium | reverse complement strand
CCCGGATCGTAAAAGTCGTGATTAAAGGCTCAGAAGAAACGGCGACAAAATGGCTGCAACAAGCACAAATACATCTCAAAAAGACTCCTCTCCGTCACGGAGAATGGCGCGGACCCTTCGCTCCAGAATACCAACCCACATCACGCGGAACTCGCTACATTCTCCACCTTATTCTCCCGTCACAAACCCCCGAAACAGACCTGCTCAGCGCCTTGACCCCCTGCGCCAAAAACGCCATCATAGACCTTGACCCGATCGCGTTTTTACGCTAAACTACGCCCTCATCCCATGTCCACCTTTCCTCTTGTCACCATCCCCACTCCGACCCTTCGCGAACGCTCGCGCGAACTTGAAGTACACGAAATTACCACCCCTGAATTTCAGCAATTTTTGGATACCTTGATCGAGACCATGTTTGTAGAAGATGGGATTGGAATCGCGGCCCCTCAAGTCGGAAACAACATCCGCGCCATCATCGTCAACCTCAAGAAAGAAGGGGCAACGGCATTTATCAACCCAGAAATCACGAAGGCCTCTGAAGCGACGATCGTTGGCGAAGAAGGTTGCTTGAGCGTCCCTGGAAAATACGGTAACGTGCGCCGCCATAAACGCATCACCCTCCATGCTCTGACCCGTCATGGTCGTAAGGTAGAAATGGAAGTGAGCGGCTTATTCGCCACCGTGTTCCAACATGAAGTCGACCACTTAGACGGCATCCTCTACATTGATCGTGCGATCGAAATCTTTGATAGAGCTACCGGCAAACAAGTGGCTCTTTAAGAATTCCCTATGAAGTATCGCGTCTTATTTTTTGGGAGCGCCTCTTTCTCTATTCCGTTACTCGAAGGCCTCGCTCGCGATACGCGTTTTGACGTCATCGGCGTCGTCACACAACCTGACCGCCCAGCTGGCCGTAAAGGAACCCTGACTCCCCCACCCATCAAAACAGCTGGACTGAATTTAGGAATCAAGATCTATCAATACGAAAGCGTAAAATTGCCAGAAGTAATAGAGGAGTTAAAAACGCTAGCTCCTGATCTTCTCATCGTCGCCAGCTTCGGCCAAATCATGCCGCAAGTACTTTTGGATGCTGCCCCTCGTGGCGCCATCAACTTTCATTGGTCCCTCCTTCCTAAGTACCGTGGCGCTTCCCCCATCCAAGCCGCCCTCATCAACGGAGAAGAAAAAACCGGAGCAACCATCATGCTCATGGATGCAAAAATGGATCATGGTGCGATCCTAGCCCAATTCGAAGAACCGATCAGCTCTGACGATACTTCCGACACGCTCTATCATAAACTCGGAACACTCGGTGCCCCCCTCCTGGCGGATACAGTCATCAAGTATGTAGAAGGAACGATCACCCCTACGGAGCAAGACCACTCCCAGGCCACATTCGTAAAACTCCTGTCTCGTGATGATGGCAAGCTCGATCCAGCTTCATATACAGCCACAGAACTCGAACGCCGTGTGCGCGCCTACCAACCCTGGCCAGGGACATTTTTAGAATTACAGGGCAAGCGACTCAAAATCCTCAACGCCTCCGTTGGAAAGATGACGAACATGACCTCAGGTTCAACCATCGAACAAGACCACCTTCCTGCCGTCATCTGTAAAGATGGATCCGCTCTGCTCCTGCAAGAAGTCCAGCCAGAAGGAAAAACGCCTATGTCTGGGGGATCGTTTCTCCAAGGGCAACGTTCCGTATTTGTAAAAGCTTAAGAATTTTTGATGTTTTTCGTAAAAGCGTCTCGCCGTGCTACCCTCTGCCCATGTCAAAACAGCTAGATCGAAATCCGATCTTTACTCAAGCCCTAGACTTGATGGAAAACGGCAAACCGTTCGTCTTTATCACAGGCCGAGCTGGTACCGGAAAAAGCACGTTGCTCCGAACATTTCGTGAAGAAAGCTCGCTTGTCTTTCCTGTCCTTGCCCCCACCGGCGTCGCCGCCCTCAATGTCGGCGGAGAAACCATCCATCGCTTTTTTCGCTTTGCTCCAGGCATGAGCATGAAAGACGCCAAACGCCGAGGCTTCTCTCGCCGTGAAGATCCGCTTTTAAACAAGATCGATGGCTTTATCATCGATGAAATCTCGATGGTGCGGGCTGATCTCCTCGATTGCATGGACGTATTCTTGCAAGCGGCCCTCGATACCCCCGCTCCCTTTGGCGGCAAACGCATCATTGCCATTGGGGATTTAGCCCAACTCCCTCCTGTCCTGACCCGCTACGAACAAGAAGCCTTCCTCAAAGCCTACGAAACCCCTTACTTCTTCTCCGCACGTGGGACACAAACACTACTCGCCACCTCCCAAGTCGATTTCATCGAGCTGGAAACGGTCTATCGCCAAACCGACCAAGAATTCATCCGCTTATTAAACAGCATCCGTGACCAACGACCAGAAAAAGAAGACCTTCAAGCCTTAAACACCCGTTTCGGAAAAATTCACGCCAAACAAGACCATGAGATCATCCTGACAACGACCAACGACCAAGCCGACCGCATCAATCAAGAACATCTTTCCGCCATCAACAAGCCCACCTTTACCTACAACGCCATCATGGATGGAGATTTCCAAGTCAAAGATGCGCCCACAGATGAAGCATTGGTCCTCAAAGAAGGGGCGCGCGTCATGTGCATCGCGAACGATATTGGGGGGAGTTATGTAAACGGCAGCCTAGGCACCATCAAAAGCCTTGATGAGCTCACGGTAACCGTAGAACTAGATAATGAAACCACCGTCACCCTAGGAACACACGCTTGGACCCTCTTCCAGAGTAAATACGATGAGGACACAAAAACCCTCGTCCAAGAAAAACTGGGCAGCTTCGCCCAGATCCCGTTACGTCTTGCTTGGGCCGTCACCATCCACAAAAGCCAAGGCAAAACCTTCGATAAACTCATTATCGATCTCGAGCGAGGTGCCTTCGCCCATGGCCAAATCTACGTCGCCCTCAGCCGCTGCCGCAGCTTAGAAGGAATTACTCTTACAAAACCGATCCAATCCCACCATATACACGCAGACCATTCCGTGGGAGAATTCCTCACCTGCCTCCGAGAGCAAAGACCCTTCCTTTTAAAAGGACAAACCTCTCTCATTTAATATCTCCTTCCCTACCCTATGCCTCCCGCTCTCAAACTTGAACACCTAGAAAAAACCTTCCCTCCTCGTCAAAAAGGCGGCGAGCCCTTAAAAGCCGTGCGTGGATTAAGCCTTGAAATCCAACCCGGAGAAATATTTGCACTCTTAGGACCCAACGGCGCCGGCAAATCGACCACGATTGGCATGATCTCAGGCCTCGTGCACCCAAGTGGCGGCAGCGCCGAGGTATTCGGAAAAGATGTCATCCAAGACTACAAAGCGACACGCCAAATGATTGGCCTCGTCCCCCAAGAAGTAAACTTCGATCCTTTCTTTACCCCCTGTGAAGCCCTCGACATTCAAGCCGGGCTCTTCAACGTTCCCAAAAAAGATCGTTGGACCAATGAAATCTTAAAACGCCTCTCCCTCACCTCCGTTGCCACCACTTCCGTCCGCAAACTCTCTGGTGGTATGAAACGACGCCTCCTCGTGGGCAAAGCTCTTGTACACCGTCCCAAACTCCTTATTCTCGATGAACCGACGGCTGGAGTAGACGTCGAACTCCGTCGCGAACTCTGGGACTTCGTGCGCGAACTCAACCAAGCCGGCACGACCATCCTTCTTACAACGCACCACATGGAAGAAGTCGAAGCCCTCTCCGGCCGCATCGCCATCATGGCCAAAGGCGAACTCAAAGCCCTCGATACCCTGCAAGGCCACAAACAAACCACGGGATTAGAAAGATTAGAGGATATTTATTTAAAATATACCTCGACGGAAGCGTAATCTGCCTAATGTCTAATCCCTGACGCCTCCCATATGATCTCTCTCGCCTTTAAAACCCTCCTTTCGAAAGAAATCCGCCGCTTCC
This sequence comes from uncultured Gammaproteobacteria bacterium, assembly GCA_964615825.1. Taxonomy (GTDB): domain Bacteria; phylum Patescibacteriota; class Patescibacteriia; order 2-12-FULL-60-25; family 2-12-FULL-60-25; genus JAGOUY01. The sequence continues at coordinate 2,522 of CAZTQP010000013.1, read as the reverse complement.
TCGCGGTCTGGATGCAAACCATCTTCACCCCCGTCATCACGACCGGCTTATATTTGATTATTTTCGGCGTCTCACTCGGTAAACAAATCAACCTAGGTGCTGGCGTCTCCTACCTCGCCTTCATTGTTCCTGGTCTCATCATGATGGGCATCGTGAACAACGCCGCCCAAAACGCCAGCTCTTCCATCTTCATCTCAAAGATGAATAATGCCTTAGTCGACGTTCTCGTCTCCCCCCTCAGCGCCACCGAAACCGCTCTTGCCTATACTCTTGGTGGAGTCGTCCGCGCCTTGATGGTTGGCACGATCACCTGGCTGATTTCTCTCCCCTTTGAAGTCATCATTCCCGTCCACCCTCTCTTCGTCCTCGTGATCGCCATCGCTACCGCCGCCTTCTTCTCTGCTCTCGGCGCGCTCGTTGCGATCGTCGCGGAAAAGTTTGACCACATCGGCGCCTTCAATACCTTCATCCTTCTCCCTTTGATTTACCTCGGTGGCGTCTTCTATTCCATCCACATCCTCCCACCCTTCTGGCAACACGTCTCCCGCCTCAACCCCATCTTCTACATGGTGGATGGATTTCGTTACGGCTTCCTCGGTCGTGCCGACGGCTCCCCTCTCACCTCCCTGACCTTCGTCTGTCTCTTCGCCGTGGGAATGGTTGGCATTTTAATCTGGGTCTTGAAAAAAGGGTATCGATTAAGAACGTAATTTTGGCTAAGATACAATAAAATAGAGCCTAAATACTGGACAGAGTACGCTGTTTTATGTAACATAATTTGTTTACTAACTCCAGTAGACGCCCCGCCACGACCGGGTCATGTCGTGAGAGAGAAGGAAAGATGTCAATGTATTTTTGGTTGGGAGTAGCTCTGTCCCTGAAAGGTTTGGCTGCCGGGGTTACGCTCATCAAGGAGAGCAAGAACGTCAGCCCGAGCACACTGTTCGTCCTCGTCATCCTGGGCATGACCCTCTCCATCGAGGGCCTGATCCTCGTGGCAACCCACAGAGGACACCTCTGACAAGCGCACCGCGCGCACAGGGAAGCCATCCGTCGTCTGACGGGCCTAGGCTCCTCGGCCGACGGATGCGCTTTTCTGTTTCCCAAGAAATTCTTCTCTTCCTTTTATTAAATGTTTCATCGCGATCTCTAATCCGTTTTCCTCGATGACAAAAGCAATTCTTATCTGCGTCTTACCTGATCCCGGGGTGGCATAAAACGCTTGCGCAGGTGTCGTTAAAACCGTTTGACGCTCCGTTTGAACCCCGGAATACTCCGTCAACATAAATTGGGTGAATAGCTCTGCATCTACCCCAATATCTGCCATAAGATAGAGCGCACCCGCTGGATACCCACACGGAATACCAGCCTCCTGCAAACAATGAAAGACGACTTCTCGACGTGTTGCATATTCTTTCTTAGCCCGTTGAATATCCGCTTCTCCCTCATCCAACACGCGCACACACGCCCTCTGCTCCACCGTCGGAACAGATAAACGCATTTGCGCATATTTTAAAGCAGCCGCCATCAAATCCTCTCGACGCAATACCAACCATCCAATCCGTGCTCCGCAAGCCGAATAGCGCTTCGACACACTATCGACAACGATCGCCACCTCCTCGGATCCAGGAATTTCAAGCACACTCGTCGCTCGCTCTCCCTCAAACACAAACTCTCGATACACCTCATCGACGACCAGAAAGACTGAACGACGCTTCGCCAAGGCTACCAGTTCCTCCAAACGTTCTCTTTCTATAACCGATCCCGTCGGATTATTTGGATTACAAATCAATATCGCCTTTGTTTTAGAGGAAATTGCGTGTTCAATGACTTCGACAGGAGGAAGAGCAAACCCCTCTTCCAATTTCGTCGGAACAGAAACAACGCGCACCCCTTTAAGTCCCGCCATGCTCTGATAATTGGTATAAAACGGCTCAAAGACGATGACTTCATCACCCGGATCACACACAAGATCAAACACCGCCATCAAGGCCTCACTCGCTCCCGACGTGATGAGCGTTTGGGCTGCAGATACAGATATATCCAATCGTTGGTAATAACGACTAATCGCTAGACGCAATGACTCATCTCCCGCACTCGGCGCGTAGGAGAGGACAGGATCAGAGAACGATTGAATCCCCTCATAAAACAGAGAAGACGTCGCCACATCAGGCTGACCAATATTCAAAGGAAAGACCGTTACACCTTGCGCGCGTAATCCATCCGCCATCGGTAAATATTTACGGATCGCGGAAGCAGGAAGGGCTTGAATACGATGCGAGAGCGCAGGAGGCATATGAGGTATCGTTTCTGTCATTCAGAATGACGAAATCGATCAACAAGTGCAAGCACAGGAAACACCACCACCGCTTTAAAAATCCTCCCAATTCTCTTAGGCTCCTGCACCAATCTCCACACCCATTCAATCCCCAATGTCTGAAATAACTTAGGTGCGCGCCGAATATTTCCCGCCCAATAATCAAACGTCCCTCCCACCCCCACAATCATCTTCACACTTGGCA
>CAZTQP010000012.1:17388-25360 GCA_964615825.1 uncultured Gammaproteobacteria bacterium | reverse complement strand
AGGGAAGATGCGCTTAGTTTTTTGCAATATTCTTCAGATTTTCTTTTAAATTGCTGCCAACTTTTTTGTTGGGATTGAAGATATTTAAAGGGTCGAAGAGGGTTTTTACTTGGGAGAAAAGATCGACCACTTCTGAACCGTACATCATCTCTAAATAAGGGGTGCGGATCAGGCCGTCGTTATGTTCGGCGGTGATAGTACCCTGGTATTTTTTTACCAGGCGATAGACTTGATCGGAAATAACGGGGATAAGGGAGCGGACGCGGGCACTCCTTAGGTCCATGAGTGGGATGATATGGAAATTTCCGTTGCCGGGGTGGCCGGCGATGGTGTAGGTGAGATCGTCTTTGTATTGGTCGAGGATGGTGTTGAGTTCCGGGAGAAACGTAGAGAGATATTTAGGGAGGACGGCGATGTCATCAATAAATGGAGCCGTGACTTTGTCTGGGTGGTGAGCGTGAAGAAGGGCGAAGCTTTGGCGACGGATGGCCCAATATTTTTCTGCTTCGAAGGCGGTTTTAAGAGGATGGACGCGAATATGGCCGTGCCGTTGGGCAAATTTTGCAAGAAATGTTAAGAGTTTTTGCTGTTTTTGTTTTAAACGGTGTTGAGTCTCGTCGGTCAATTCGACGAGCAAGATCATCTTTGGGATGCCTCCGCGAATAACCATTCCGATTTCTGGCAAGAACTGCCAAAACATCTTAAATAAATTCCCCTTCATGGAGCGAACGAGTTCACGCCAAAATTTTGTCGCGATTGTCAGTGTTTTGTCGTCGTAGGATTCTAAGCTTTCGGGTTTGTGCTTTAAGAGCTCAGTGACGAGCAGCGCAAGGGGAGTGAGATCATCTAAGAAAATCACCGTAAGGCAGGAAAATGGTTTGGTTTTGATGACTTTGAGTTTGGCTTCGGTGATGAGGCCGAGGGTGCCTTGGGAGCCTATAAAGAGTTGCGTCAGATCAAACGTTTTACCATCCCAAATATTCCAGAGGGAGTAGCCAGCGGAATTTTTTGAGACGTTCGGTTTGGCTTGTTGGATGAGGGTTTTATTTTTTTCAAGGAGGGCAAATAGTTCGCGATAGAGATGTCCTTCGAAGCTGTGTTCGCGGCACTTATCATTCAGTTCACGTTCATTCAGCGGTCGAATGGTGTGAGCCTCTCCGTCACTCAATACAACGGACAATCCTTTGACGAATTTCTCTGTTTTTCCATACGCAAGCGTTTTCTCTCCTCCGGAATTGTTGGCGAGCATACCGCCAATCGCGCATAGGTCTTTAGAGGCGGGATAGGGTGGGTAGAGAAACTGCTTGGTGGTGAGAATGGCTTCAAGATCGCGAAAATAGACACCGGGTTCTACGCGGACCTGTGTGCCGGTGAGTTCTTTTATGTGGTTGAAGTGTTCTGTGAAAGAAACGGTAATCGAGTCATTCAGAGGTCCGCCTGTCATGTCTGTGCCAGCGGCGCGGGCAGTGAGTGAAGTGTGACGTCCTTTACGCGTTTCTTGGGCGGCAAACTGAACAAGGGTTTTTACATCCTGTGTATCTTTTGGACAAGCGACCAGTTGAGGACGAATTTTGAATAGGGAATAATCTCGACTAGCGAGGTCGAGATGTTTTTTATCTTGGAAGAGTTCGCCTTGGAAAGATTTTTTTAAGGGAACGAGGTTCATGGAAGAAGGAGCAACGATGATCTGTGGCTATGATAGCACACAATTTCGCATAGATAGGATATTTTGTGCTTTTATTAGGATGTGCTAGCCTAATTTTGCTGAAATCGTTCAGCGGGTAACTGGAGACATTCCATGAGTGAGAGCGCTGATCCGAAGCCTGTTCCTTCCTTCTACTATAATGGAAGACAGAGGGTTCATCTTACCCTTACCCCTGACCTGTTCCACGTTTTTTCTACTGAGGTGGCCATCGTGATGTTCGGCATGGAACGTGCCGTGGAGATGGCGAGCTCTGGGGGCGAGGTGGGGGACTTGCTCTTTCTCTCTTCTTCTGATCTGTCTCCTGATGAGATGAGGGGATTGATCGAGGCCAACGCTTTGCTGCCTGTCTTTACCTATGATCAGGACGGAGTAATCGTCGTCTGTACCGACAAGGTTTGTGTTAGCGCACGTTCTGCGGGGCAGAAGACGGTGCTCAAGTACATTCAGGACACGCCGATCCTGGGTCTTGAGGAGGTGACGCGCGATGATGAACTTATGGTTTTGAGGGTGACATCGGGGGATGGAGCAGAGGCTCTTCGTGTGTGTAACCATCTGCATGAGGCGACGGGCGTATCAGTATGCCCTAACTTTCTTCGTATCTATTAAGCTCTTTTATCTCTTTTGCGTACTCTTTTCCCCTATTTAATGAGTACGTTTTTATTTTCCAGGCTTTTTGCACTAGCTGTTTTTATAAAATCTTCTTTTTCTGCTTTTTTCCATCGTTTTATTTGGGCTTCTCGTTTGCGCGCAGCTGATTCAGTAAGGTTGTCTTCTCGCCAAAGAAGAAGTACGGGAAGACGGGTACGCGTGTATGTAGCTCCTTTGCCTTGATTGTGAACGTGTATGCGATTTTTAACATCTGTTGAAATACCCGTGTAGAGACTTGTGTCCCTGCAACGAAGTATGTAAACGGACCAGGTGTTCATCGGGAAGGATCTTTTAAGTGGCGTTAGACAATGATTTTTTCATGAGCAAACGCACTCTCCATTTTACACGAAGATATTTTTTCAACGCGTGACGGCGCGTGCGTCTCCATTTGTCCTTGGTTGGTTGTAGGAGAATTTTTGTTTGTTTTTTCGTATTCAAGATCGTGGTATAAAGTCGGCATTTTGTTGCGCAAAACGCTTCTTTTTCCGTGGGTGCGCATGCTTCGCACACGATCATGTGTAAATGGCATTCATCATTGGCGCAATTGAGATATCGTTCTGATGTTTTCTTGCAATGATGGCACTTACCGACGACTTCACGTTCCCCGCCAAAATCCATGACAACGCGGTCATCGAAGGTGTAGAGGGTGCCTAAAAAATCCTGGCCAGGGTATTTTTCCATGTAGGCGTGGATGCCTTCTTCTAATTGGTAGACGTTGGTAAACCCTTTGTTAAGCAGATACGCGGACATTTTTTCGCAACGGATTCCGCCCGTGCAAACGGTGACGATTTTTTTGTCTTTGTATTTTTCCAGTTTAAGGACCGCCTTCTCTAAATCGCGAGAGGCGCGTAAGCCTGGATCGATCGAGTTTTTAAAATGTCCGGAGACAAACTCGTAGGAGTTGCGCATATCCATGACCACAAAGTCTTCATTGGCTTCGTACATGGCTCGGAGTTGTTCGGGAGGGAGATGTGGGGCAGTGCGCACGCGGGGATCAGCTTCCGTGAGAGAGAAGCGAGTGCCTACGATTTCTTTGCGGACTTTGACGATCAATTTGGGAAACGAGTGGCCGGTCCCTTGGCTGCGTTTGATTTTGAGATCAGTGAACGCCTTTTGGTTTTTTATCCACGTAACAAATTGCTCTGTTTTGCCTTTTTCCCCTTCAAGCGTCGCATTCATTCCTTCTTCGGAAACAATGGCTCGTCCTGTTAGGCCAAATTCTTCCGCTTTACGACGAAGATCATCCGCAAATGCTTGAGGATGAGGGAGAGTGATGTATTTATAGAAAAGCAGGACTTGGGAAGGCATGGCCGCATTATTAGCGCATTTCTGCTGGAAAGGCAAAGGTTATCCAATATAGACAAGTCTTGACGTTGTCTTATATCATCTGGCTAGATAGAGCCGTTAACTCGCCTTACTTTTTTCTTTGTGCGCATTCTCGTGGTTGAAGATGATCCGCTTCTGGGCCAGACACTGAAAAGCTGTTTGGAGGCGGAGTGTTTCTCGGTTGATCTAGCGGTTACAGGCACGCAAGGGTCATTTTTGGGACGGACAAATGACTATGATTTGGTGATTTTGGATTATGTCTTGCCGGAAAAAGACGGTCGAGCCGTGTGTGAGGACATTCGTAAAAGTGGACGCACGACAAGGATTCTGTTTTTGACGGTCCAAACAGAAGTGCAGAATAAGGTTGAGGTCCTTAACTTAGGCGCAGATGATTATCTCACGAAGCCTTACTCATTTGCAGAGTTATTGGCACGTGTTCGGGCATTATTACGACGTCCGCAAGAAATGGAAGCCGAGGTTTTAGTGCATAAACACATTTCGATAAATGTACGGAGCCAGGTTGCTCTTCGTGAACAGAAGGAGATGTATCTCACCCGCAAGGAGTTCGCGTTGCTTGAGTATTTATTGCGTCAGAAGGGGAGTGTCGTGTCGCGGGCTGCCCTCGCAGAACATGTATGGGATTCAGAATTAGATATTTTTTCTAATACAATTGAGTCACATATTCTCAATTTGCGACGGAAGATAGACCGTAAGACCAGTAAAAGTCTTATTCAAACGGTGCCTGGCCGAGGATATAAGATTGCCTAGAGTGCATAGCTCAAATCCATAAAATCGCCCCACTATGGGCGATTTTATGGATTTTTGTGTACTTGCTTAGACCGCCACGTGTTGTTGTGTATATGCCTTAAAGTTGTCTAGAATCGATTGCCAACCGCTTTTTTGAAGTTCGGCGGAGTTTAGGTGCTCGATATCGAATGTCTCACGTACCCGTACCCCCATGTCCGTTTGTTCAAACAGAATTTCTACTTTCCGTCCGTCTTCCATTGTGTAGGCAATTTTTGCGTGAGGGATTACCTCGGTATATGTTCCGCTAAAATCAAAGCCAGCGCTTTTGTCTTTTGCTTCCATCCGAGAGGTAAAAATTCCACCGACTCGTAGGTCATTGGTGGCATGGGGAGTATGCCAGTCGGGGGAGGCAGTATTCCAGCGTTGAATATGTTCAGGCTGTGTCCAACACGTCCACACGGTTTCTATGGAGGCTTGTATGATGGTGCTCACGGTTATTTGAGAAGGGGTTGATTCCATATCCGATCAGAGATGAGTTAAGGCTAGAGTACTAGTTTTCCACGAATAGGGCGTTTATTCAAGCAAGTAGATCTAACAGGTGGGATTTGCCTGTCATGAGAACCAGGGCTGGTTCTTACTTTAACTTATCTTTATGATTTATTTATCTTTTCTTTGTTATAAGAATATGGGCCTTTATATAAAGGTCGGAAGGCTCTAAGCGGTGATTTTATTATTCTTTGCCCTTTATGAACAAGTTGCTTGAAAAGGTCCTTAAGGACCGCAACGCACGAGATTTAGATGCCATGCAGACCTATATGGCAAGTGTTGCCAGCGTGGGTGAGCCTTGGGCTGAATAGGCCCTGAATCCTGCCGCCACTTTTATTTAGAGAGGGGTTTATTAGGCTGGTACGTCTCTTTGTGAAAGTAGGCGGCAGCCTTATTTTAAAAGGATTTTTTAGACGTGCTATGATAGGGTCGTTTGTTGGTGGTTATATGTTTATTACTCTCAAGCGTTTTTTTACGAAGTACGTTGCGCCAAAATCTCAGAATGAAGATCGGGCGCGGGCGGAGTTTATTTTAAACATTTTTCTGTGTACTGGCATCCTGCTTACATTTGTTGCGTTTTCTTTTAATCTCCTTCATTCGCTTACCGATGCGAAAAATTCTATTTCCTCGGTGTCGGCCTTTCTCCAGCTTGCTTTTTTTATAGGGTTGTATCTCCTTTCACGGAAAGGGTATACACGAGTTTCGTCTGTTTTATTGCTGGCGACCTTTTTTCTCTTGGCTATTTTTATGGCTTCCAGCTGGGGGGTGGATTTAGCCATGGTTTTATTGACCTATGTATTAGTGATTGTGATGGCAGGGATCTTAGTTAATACGACGACCGCATTTTTGATGGCGTCCTTAATCAGTCTCTCCCTTATCATTATTAATGTGTTACATGTTGAACAGATTATTCCGGTGGACCGGTCTTGGCGTACCATGGAACTGTGGGGAGCGACGGAGACATGTCTTTTTTCGTTGGTATTTTTTGTGATTGCGACGATTTCTTGGTTATCAAATCGAGAAATGGAAAAATCTCTAAAACGTGCGCGTACTTCTGAGGAGGAGCTCAAGAGAGAGCGCGATTTATTGGAGGTTAAGGTGGAGCAGAGAACACAGGAACTTAAAGAGGCGCAGATGGAGCGCGTGACGCAGCTTTACCGGTTTGCAGAGTTTGGTCGGATTTCCGCTGGGTTGTTTCACGATCTTATGAATCCGTTAAGTGCTGTGGCCCTTAACATGGAGCAGACCGCTTCTATTGAGCGGCGTACAGGATCCGTTTCTTCTGAGGAGGCGAAGGAGTATTTGGATAAGGCGGTCCGTGCCGCAAAAAAGCTTGAAGACTTAGTCGCCTCTGTGCGTAGACAATTGATGAGGCAAGCGAAAAAGGAGTTGTTCTCGGTATGTGAAGAGATTGAATTGGTGACTGATGTCTTGTCGCATAAAGCACGCTCGGCGCAGGTTGAGGTGATGTTTGAATCTGAACATAATGTGCAGATGGTGGGGGATGCCGTGAAATTTAACCAAATAATGCTGAATTTGATCGCGAATGCGATAGATGCCTATCCAGATCGTATGTTGGAGCAGGGTCCCTCGAAGAGATCCCGGACGGTGAGGGTTTCTTTGTCGGAGATGGAGAAGCGGATTATTGTCTCGGTGAAAGATGAGGGGCAGGGGATCTCGGAGAAGCATCTTTCCAAAATTTTTGAACCTTTTTTTACCACCAAAGCAGAAGGGCATGGGATAGGGCTCTCAACGGTGAAGCGCATGGTGGAAAAGGATTTTGCGGGAGCGGTGTCGGTGGAAAGTGAAGAGGGAGTTGGAACCTTATTCACCCTTCAATTTCCTCTTTCCTAATATCCGTATGAATCACGATCTTTCATCCGCGATTGTTCGTGGGCTAGAGTGGCTCTCTCGTGAACAACAACCGGATGGAAGTTTTCTGTGTCTTGTATCCCCGATCATGGATGATTATCGTCAAGCAGAGGAGGTACCAGCCATTGTCCCTACGAATATTGTCTTGTCGTCTTTAATCCGTTGCACGTCTTTAGAGGCTCAAGCGATTAAACAAAAAGCGGCTGAGTTTCTTTTAAGAGAGAAGAATGAATTTTGGTCGTTTAATTATTGGTTCCGGCGTTCTGAATGGTATGCGAAAGAGCCGTATCCGGACGATGTGGATGATTCGTTTTGTGCTTTGGCGGCCTTGTACGAGTACCGTCCAGAGGTGTTTGATGGGAACGCGCTGGCCAAGATCATCACGATGCTCACCTCCGCGGAGAAACAGGAAGGAGGGCCATATGATATGTGGCTCGTGCCCCCTGAGGGAAGAAAGACCTGGAATGATGTGGATCTGGTCGTGAATAGTAATGTGGGATTTTTTCTCTCGCTGTTAGACATTTCTTTGCCAGGAGTAACCACCTTTATTGAATCCTCGATTGATCAAGGAAAGTATGAATTTCCGTATAATACGATCTACCCGGGGATCTATTTCATCTCACGGTTTTATCGTGGGGATAGAGTCGAGCGTTTAATCCGGACACTCCTTTCTACGCAAGAGGAAAATGGCGCTTGGCAAAATCCATTGCGTACAGCACTCGCTCTTACGGGGCTGATGAATCTCTCGGGAGATCGATACCTTTCTACTCTCGAGCAGGGGATTGATTATCTTCAACGAACTCAAGGACAAGATGGGAGCTGGCCGGTTGCGTCTTTCTTTTTTCAGATGCGCATGGCGCATAAGACGCTGTATGCGGGGTCGGCGTCTACCACGACGGCGCTGTGTGTGGAGGCGTTACAGAGATTTGTGCTTATGAGAGAGAAAGCTGAGGTTAGTTCGGTTAGTGAGGATCTATCTGACGAAGCGAGTGTTGTTAGGCAGCGGGTGGTTGAGATGGTGCGTCAGCGATTTTTGATAGGAGGAGAGGAGTTGCGGGAGAAGGCGAATGAGTTGTTGTCGCGCATCGTGGCGATTGATAAGGATGGTCTTATTTCTTTGGTAGCGAG
>CAZTQP010000012.1:11595-17288 GCA_964615825.1 uncultured Gammaproteobacteria bacterium | reverse complement strand
CTTGGATAAGAAACATCCGCTAGTTAGGCGGATGTTTCTTTGTTGCGTTATTTTAGCGTGTCGCAGTTCAGTAGTTGAACCGAACGTTCCAGTGTTGTTCGTAATCCTCCCTCGTCGATGAGGGTGATCTTGTAGCGAATTTGTCCGTTCGCGCCTTGTAGGTCGTTTTTCGCAAAGGTACTTGTATCGAGCGTAATACCCAGGCGATTTCCGCCGAAGGAGAGAAGTTGGGTATTGCGCCAAGGAGTTGCGGCGCTTCCATTTTCCAAGAAGACTTGGTGGGTCACGTCTATCGTCCTCAGCTGGTTTGTGCTGTTAGGATCGAATTGGACTTGGAGACGGGTAATGTTCTTAGGACACGTTCCGTAATAGAGCGTATCGGTTGGACTTTGTGAGAGGTTGTCGATGCTTGGGCGTATGTCTGAGAAGCGAGGGGCCGTGGGAGCGGGTGCTACGGGTTCTGGGTCTTCTGTAGCGTTAGGTTCTTTTTGGATGGGCGCTGCTGGTTGGGGCGAAGGGATAGGGTCTTGCTTGTCGATAATCTCTTTCTCTTTATCTGGAGCGACGATAGGTTCGACAGGATCAATTTTTACACGATCGAACTCTTCTTTTTTGAGGATATCTCCAGAGACTGAAGGGGTTTTTTCTATGACTGCTGTCTTATCTGTTTCTGGGGCGGTTGGGACATACTTTGCTGCAGATGTCGTACTCGCCCTCATGGTGGTCGAGCTTGGAGCAGGGGAGTCAGGAGTTACTCCCTGATTGCGAGAGGCGCAAGCTTCCTCGTTGGGTGTGATGGTCGCTGTTCGAGGAGTTCGATTGCTTGTACCCGCTTGTGTGTTAAGGAAGAAGGTTTGACCTCGGCTTATGTCTACGCGCGCCAAGAAGATGGTACCGGAGGCGTTGAAGCGACCACTCATACGCCCCAATTCATCACTGATCCAGAAACGGTCGCGAGGATTTGCGCCTTGGATAGAGAGTCCTTGGCAGGTGATTGAGGATATGACGGAGGTGTTGGCGCAGTCTGGGCAGAGCGCGGCTGGAAGTGGAAGGCGTTGCAAGGCGGGGGTGACGGGAATCTCAAAGCCCGTGCGATTGCCCTCTGCGGTGTCTGCTAAACAAGCGGCTGTATCTGGGCAGCGATCTTGGGTATTGGGTAAACCATCATTGTCGCGATCGGCATCACACATGTCGCCTTGGCCGTCACGATCCGCGTCGCGTTGGTCTGCGTTTGGTAATGAAGGACAGTTATCACATCTGTCACCGAGGCCATCTCGATCCCCATCTTCTTGTCCGTAGTTGGCGATCAGCGGGCAATTGTCCTCATTCCTGTTTTCGTTAATGCCATCGTTATCATCATCTGAATCACATACTTGCCCTTGTCCATCGCGATCTGTGTCGTGTTGATCGGGGTTGGCTGTTAATGGACAATTATCGGCTGGGTTTAAGATGCCATCGGTGTCAAAATCTTGGCAGGCCATACCGATTGAAGGAGCGGGTCTTCCGTAGCCTACTTGTTGGTCGCTATTGGCAATGGTAGGGCAGTTGTCTAAAGAATCAGCCACGCCGTCGTTATCCATATCTGTATCGCAAGCATCTCCTCTGCCATCACGGTCGCTATCCCGTTGGTCAATGTTGGGAGTGAGAGGACAATTGTCACGGCCATCAGCCATGGCGTCGTTGTCTGCATCTGCATCGCGGCCGTCTTCGATTCCGTCACAATCTACATCGGCGCGTGCGCTGTCATCCCAGGCGCGGAATCCGGCGGCGTAAAAGGCGTTACGCACCATACACGCGTCGCGTGTGGTGAAACCGTTGCCGCGGGTGCGCCCCCATTGGTCTGCGAGAGAGACGGCGCGGTTACGTGCATCATTAAATTGGGCGTTAGACGGAAGGGAGCGCATGACATTGAACATGAGCGCCCCCATTTTTTGGCGTCCGATTCCTTCGACTTGCTGTTGGTTATGTACGCCTCCTTCAGAAATTAAGTAAGCTACCTTATTTAATATTCCGCTGTTCGTGTGGACGCCTCCGTTGTCGGTTGTAAGCATGCGAGGAGGCATGGTGTCTGGATGGCCAAAACGCGGAGGGTTGGCCATGTCACGAAATGGATCACCACCACCGGTTCTGTTCTCGCCAATGAGCCAGTTTTGGTCTTGAAGCGAAGCCATGATATCGGCAAAGGCTTCGTTGAGGGCGCCAGGTTGGTTTTGGTAGGTTAAATCTGAGGAGTGAGCGATGACGGCATGCGTGAATTCGTGGGTGAAGATATCATCGCTTAGATTTCCATCGGAAAACTGCATGATATCACAACCGGGCTCGTAACTGGCGGCGCCGCCTATGACACTGCCACCCGCATGGATGTAGGCTTCGACATCTTCACCATCATCGTCATACGAATCCATGCCAAAGCGGGCACGATAAAAATTGTAGGCGCGGTGACCTGCCCACCACGCAGCGACCGCATCTCGATCTGAGTGGTAGGCGCGTTCTAACCCATCTTCGTCTCCGATGGCGTCATCATCTGTAATAAAATGGAAGCACCCATTCGCCGCTGTTGCTTCATTGCCATTCGCGGTTTGTAAATCAAAATCAAAGCTGTCCATCGAGGTGGCATAGGAGGTGAGGACGGCCCCTGTATGGGCATCGACGTGAACTTCCGTGCGTTCACCAGCCATCAGGAAGATGCGCCAAGCGAGGTGAGGTTCTGAGGAAGAGGCAGAGCCAGCATCCGATACGCTTGGGTCGTAGATTTCTAAGATGGAATCGGCGTAGGTGGTTGCCTTTGGTGATTTGAGGGCGGCTTGGGTGCGGCTGAGGGCTTGTGCGGCGGTGAGGGTAGGTTCAATCGCAATGGTGCTCGTCGGAATGAAGAGGCTTGCAATGGTTGACTGCACGCGATTGTTATTGAGGTACACGATCAATTCTCCTCCGAAGACGGGAAGATCGCGGTAGGTTTGCGTGAAAGAAGCAACGGTTTGGTCTGTGGCAGTGCGGGGTGTGCGTTTGGGAATGAGCTTAATATCGGTTGTCGTATCCAGTCCGTAGAGCGCGCCGTACGTGGCCAGATAGGTCTGGGCTTGCTCTATCGGAGTTGCGCCAGCGCTTGCCACGTCTGCCTCGACAAAACGCGCCTTACCCTGGTGAATTTGTGCGCGGACGGTGCGTGAGGAATTATCTTGTAAGCGTTCGTACGCTTGTTGCATGGGGCTTTGGGATTTTGTTTTGTTGCCTCCGGTTTTTTGTACGATGAGGATGCCGATAAAGCCTAAGCCGCCCATTATGAGTGCCGTCAGAAGGAGCGCGCGTTGCTTTTGGGAGAAGAGAGGGGAGTTTAACATAGGGATGCAACAAATTGTAGCATGATTTCCAAAGAGACAAGGGTTATTTTGCGGGTTGGGCGTTTTGTTTTACCGCTTCTAAATAACGTGCGCTGAGATTTTTTGCGGATTGTGAACGTTTTGCGATGAGGGTTACGATCAGCCCGATGAGACCGGCTAACGTGAAGACGAGCGCGACGGCACGATCTTGACCGGTGCCGAACCAGGAGCCGATGAGTTTGGCGCCATAGCCTTCTCCTTTTGTCATGAAGGGCACGAAGACAAAATGTGTGAGAGGGCCGATCAAAAAAGCGGTGATGGGAGTCGCGGCTGATTCGATGCTTTGCGCAAAGCCAAAGACGCGTCCTTGGCGTTCAAGGGGGATGACATTTTGCAGGATAGTCTGCTCACTCGCTTCGATAGCGGGCATTAATAGCATCCAAATGTAGGTACCGATGATGAGGAGGACGATAGATGGTTGAATGGTGAAGAAGATGCAGGTGGTCCAGGTGATCGTATTCAAGAAGAATAGGGTTTTTACAGGATTCTTCCCAAGTCCTTTTTTGGCGATCAGGATCCCGCTCACGATAAAGCCCGTGCTTAACCCACTCCATAGGATGCCCCAGGTTTGTACAGATACGAGAGAGAGGCCGTAGGAATCCATGAGGGCCATGAAGACGCCTCCTAGGAAATTATTGAAAGTGGTAAAGAAGATGAGGGCTAACAATCCAGGGATAAGATGGATGGCGTTAAGCGTGCCGCGCATGTCGATCTTTTCGAAATGGGTTTTTGTTGAGGGGGCCGGTTCTTTCTCGGGAAAAGAGACAAAGGCAAGATGAATAACGGCCAGCAGGGTGAAGCCGATGACGAGCCAGAGCGCGGTCGACATGCTGAAATATCCAATCACCAGACCACTGAAGAGCGAGGTACACAGAAACGAAACACCATTCACGGTGCCGACTTGTCCGTTTACCTTGGCACGTTCTTCTTCTTTGAAGAGCAGGCTCACGCAGGTAGAAAGCGCGATGTTGCGCAAGTTCCCGACGATGGTGCCGAGCATCAAAATCACGATAAAGATCCAAAGCGATACAGAGCGAATGGAAGCGGCAGCGACGTCAGGCAGGGTAAAGAAGAGAGTTGTGGCAATGATAAACGCGGTCAACGAAAGAAGGCTTGAGCCGAGCATGACATGTTTCTTTTTGTTATGGTCGACGATGGCACCAAAGAAGAGAGCGGTGATGGCATTACTAATGGCAAAAATACCCGCAATCAGAGAGGTGGCTAAGATGGATTTGGTTTCGGTGAAGACCCAAAACGTCAAACAAAACCAGGCGAATGAGTTGGTGAGGGTCGTGACAAAGGTGTTGACGAGGAGGGATCGGAAGATGGAGGTATTAGAAGGGGTATTCATAGGCAAATCGGCTAGGATAGGTAGGGTAGCCTGGAATGGCAGAAAAAGGGAAATATTTTATTAAAAAAAGCCTATAATTAGGCTTTTTTGACCCACGCGTGTCTTACCGTTATCATCAGATATCTATGGCAAAAGGAGACCCTGTTCCACCCCTCCCAAAAAACGCTCCGGTGAGTGGGCAAGTCTTTCGGCACTATAAAGGTGACTCGTATCGGGTGGTTTTGTTGGCGGAACATTCAAATGACAACGAATGGATGGTCGTATATGAGGCGATGTATGAAAACCCGGATGCGCCGTATTTTACCCGGCCGCTGCGGGAGTGGGATCAAGAAGTAGAGTGGGAAGGGAAAAAGGTTTTAAGGTTTGTGCAGGTTACTTCTTAAATTCCGTATAGTTTTTCTCAAGGGCTGCTAAAAGGATAGAGCCGAATTCTTCGGTAGCGGGGTCGGCGCTATACGTGTGGGTGCCGTATTTCATGGTGAAGTCAAAATGTTCCTTGAACATGGTGCCGTTTGTGTATTCAAAGGCCTGGAGTTTTCCTTCTAGTTTATCGATGGCTTTTACGACGCGCGCTTCGTAGGAGGATTGGGCTTCGAATTCGTGCCAGAGAGCTAACAGTTCGTCTCCATCCTGAGTAGGGAGCTTGGCGAAAATGATTTTGGCTGCTTCCGCTTCTCGTTCATGCTTCTTTTTTGCTGCTTCTTTGTTATAGATATGTGAGTCATGGCCGGTTCCCTGGCTACCGAGTGGATCTGCATCTCCTGCGATGATTTCTGGAATGTCATGAATCAACACCATCTTCATAGCTTTTTTGAAATCGATGGGTTGAGACAGGTGGCGTTCAAGTGCTACAAGCATCATGGACATGCGCCAAGTGTGGTCAGCATCTGATTCGTATTTTTTGGGAGAAGGGTAATCTCTCCAAAAATATTGGCCGACGAACCGCTCGATTTTTTTGAAGC
>CAZTQP010000012.1:0-11495 GCA_964615825.1 uncultured Gammaproteobacteria bacterium | reverse complement strand
TTATAACAAATATATGAATATCTCAAAACGCAATAAGATCATCTATTGGATCGCGACGCTTTGGCTTTCTCTTGGGATGGTATCGAGTGGGATTGTTCAAATACTCAGACTAAAGATGGAGGTAGATGGGATGGCCCATTTAGGATATCCGATTTATTTTCTGACGATTATTGGAGTTTGGAAGCTCTTGGGGGTGATCGCTATTCTTATCCCTAAATACCCTCTTTTGAAAGAATGGGCATACGCGGGATTCTTCTTTACGATGTCGGGTGCTTTCTTTTCCCATCTCGGTTCTGGGGATCTGTTTGCCATGATGTTTCCTTCGTTGTTGCTCCTCACGTTGACAGTAGTGTCATGGTATTTTCGGCCAGCAGATAGGAAGATGGTGGCGGTCTAAACCTGATTGATTTTATCGTGTCGTGTTTTTAATCCCTTTACGCTGCATTCGCTATCCCATCTTGGATCGCTGTTTTAAGCGTGTCTAAGTCTATGTCTTTAAGAGTTCTAAATTTAATACAATATCCACTTACACTGGCTTTCCCAAGTTTTTTACCATACGTATCCGAGAGGTATTTCTTGTCTTCAATGCCTAGAATATACACGGAAATGCCTGTTGTGTTTGCGCTCATGCCGATTTGGTAAAATTCTTTAGTTTTTCCACCGGCATACTTCATGGTGCGTTGTCCGTATCCGATATTGGGATTAGAAACGGTTTTATTGTCTGCGTTTTTACCATCTAGGAACCATAATTTACCCTTGGGCAGCAGTTCTCGGAGTATGTTATGTAGCTCTTGCATGTCGCGACGTTTTGGTTCGGGTTGGTCGGCAATATAGGAGTTAATTTGTTTTTGAATTTCCATATCTTATTATTTTCCTTCGTATCGAAGAATTACCCCGTCATTTTGGAGACGACGAGATTCAAGTAGTTTTAGGTTGCGGGTCGTATATTCCCCTGTAAACAGCCGATGTCCTTTGCCTAGGATAATGGGTGCAACGCACAGACGGATCTCATCAATCATTCCTGCGTTGAGCAGAGCCTGACAGAGCGTTCCGCTGCCAAAGATGTACATGGGTTTGTCGCCTTCTTCTTTGAGGTGCTTCAATTCCGTTATCGCATCGCGTAGTATCGTAGTGTTGTTCCAGTCGGCTTTGTCTAATGAGGAAGAGCAGACGACTTTTGCGATGCTATTCATGAGTGTAGCTTCTTTCTCTTGTGCGTTAGGCCAATAGTCTGCCATGCCCTTGTATGTGTTTTTGCCAAACACGAGCATATCCGCCTCTTGTAGTTGTTCGAGGCTGAGCGCTTGCAGCTCCGGTCCCCACACGAGACCATGAAAAGAAAGATCCCAGGGTTTCTCTCCTTCGAAACAGCCGTCGAGGGTAATGACATTCCAAATGATGAGTTTTCGCATAGAATGAATGTTTTATAAATAAGATTGTAGATAGCCTATCTTTATTCTAGGAGAAATGCCATGTGGTGACGGATGCGGCGCGTGCATACTTGG
The DNA here is from genome assembly GCA_964615825.1 of uncultured Gammaproteobacteria bacterium. Taxonomy (GTDB): domain Bacteria; phylum Patescibacteriota; class Patescibacteriia; order 2-12-FULL-60-25; family 2-12-FULL-60-25; genus JAGOUY01. Next base: position 9,990 of record CAZTQP010000012.1, on the reverse strand, counting down.
TTATCTTTCGCTCAATGCCACGGGGTATTCGAACGGAATTGTGTGCATTGAGCGTTCGCATTCCTGTAAAATATTTTTATCAGTTACGCGTGCTCTTCCCTTGCTGTAGTCAGTCGTAGTGATCCTGCAATGGAATGTGGGATGGTCGGTAAACTCTTTTGCATCGTGTTGGATAATATCATTCAATTGTTCTTCTTTGATTTTGATGATACGACCCGCTTGAAACTGGTACAAGGTTCTCCAGCCGGATCCTGAAAGGTTGTCGGTGATAATTTGGTTATTTTTCTGATCGAATGAAATGAAGTTGAACCCTATTTTTTCAAGATCTTTACTAGCTTCCGTCGTGATGAACATTCCGGTTTCCGGATTAAATACCCAGTACTGGTATGAAGACCATTTTGCTCCGCCATCTATCGGTACGCCTATATCGGCGTATCCATCGAAGTTAATATCTTGGGCCGTGAAGAATACAGGGACCATATCCCTGAATCGCATATTCGGATTAAGAAGAATGGTCTGTCTAGGTTTTGTTGTGTCTTCATCTCGAAATATCTCGATTGATCCTTGTGTGTTGGTTGTGGTTGCAAAGGATCTGACATGAAACGTGTATGGTGGGAGCTCTGGGTTGATGAGAACGGTGAATATATCCTGCGTTTCGTTTGGTCGTTGTCCTGATCGTCCTGAACCGCCAGGAAAATCCTTTGTGGTAAGGAGAGGAGCTTGATTGACTGACGCCTCTTCGATCCATTCTCCGGTTTCTGCATTGAGTGTATATGCTTCAGTAAAGGGTCCGTCTGTTTTATCTCCGAACCAACTCTGGGTTATGCAGGTGAAGCGAATAACCAGTTCATTTACAGCAAGGGGTGAGCAGCGACGCTGGAAGACGTTTTTCTCGCCGTAGAATGGGTTTCTGCGCCAGTTATTAATGGGGATTTCCAGGTGTTTAAGGGAAACGTTTAATGAATTTTCAAGTGTTTTGTCATGAAAACCAGAAATAATCGGATCATCTACGTCGAGCGTACTGTCTAAATCTTCTGTATGTCGGCGGTAGAACGTGAGCTTGGGATTATTTTTGCCCGGGTTATTTTTTATGCCCATATCCCTAAAAGGAATACCGGCAATGGTTAGGTGATCAAACGTCGAAGTGGGAGATAGAATGGAGGCGTCACTCATGATAAATGCGATCTGATTCTTCTTATCGTAAACGGCTCGATAGTCGTGTTGTAAGAGAGGGCATTGTTGCCAAACCGCGTTTGGCGAATAATCCGCCAAAGATTCCTCACCCCGAATCGTGATCGTGAATTGCATTATCTCTGGTATCTTGGTCGGGTAGAGCGCTTCAAGGATGCAGCCATGGTCTGCAGCTAATTTATTCTGTACAAACTCCTCGAGATCTTTCTGATCGACGACTGATCCTGCGATCACATTTATTTGGTCGATCGGTTCAAAATTGGTATTACTGATATCTGTTGATGTCACCATCTGCTCTCCGTTAAGTGTTTGAACGGGTTTTATGACTACTCCATCGCTGAATTCAGAAACCTGAATCGGAATGCTCTTAAGGCATACCCCTACATTGTCTCTCGTTACACAGTAGCGCGAAGGATACGATAAACTATAGTGAAATGTCTCGTTTGTATATGTTTGCCAATCGTTTATTGAAGATGATTGTTTCCTCCTGTGATCAAAAAAGCTAAGTGACAGCACCGTTACTAGTAAAAAAACAAGTGTGAATAGGGAAATCCATATAATGAGGGAGCGACGCATATGGGGAGTTAGTGGATGGTTAAGCTTATACGTAGGAGTCAAGGGTAGACTATCTTATTTGTAATTTATGACAAAACCACCCTTTCGGGCGGTTTTATTGATTGCCGTACCGCGTTTGAGATCCGCTTCCCTTGAGCTCTCCTATTTTGCCTCAAATTCCACCGTCCACTCAATGCCATATTTGTCTCTAAGCATAGCAAAGGTTGAACCCCAAGGGCTGTCAGACATGGGCATTTCAACGTCTCCACCTTCTGAAAGACCGTTAAATAGCTTCTCGGCTTCTTCACGGCTGTCGGCGGTGATGGCTATTTTGGATCTGTTTTCATTTTCACTGACGCGCCCCATGATTTCTGGAACGTCATTGGCGATTAACATATTTTTACCAATAGATAACGTGATGCGCATGATTCTATTCGCTTCTTTTTCAGACACGGGAAACTCAGCACTTGCAATGTCTTTGAAACGAATAATCTTTCCGAATTCTCCGCCGAATACGGACTTGTAGAAGGTGAAGGCTTCTTCGGCGTTGCCGTTGAAGTTGATGTAGGGGTTGATAGTGGGCATATGGTTCTTGATAGTAGTGAGTAACGTGTGATGCGTCAATGATAGGCCGTAGGGTGTTAAGGTTGTTTTTCAGTAAATCTTGCTATGAATTCTCTCATTTCGCTGCCGAATGTTTCGACATATAACTGTAACCCATCCGTGAACTGATTTGGATTTAGTTGAAATTCCTTTTCCAAAATATCGAGATCAATCCATTCGTATCCAGCACTTTGTCGATCAGGTATTTCGATCGGGCCATCATACACACCGAAATAGAGCCACATGCGATCTTTAATTGTTCGTAGGCTCTCAATCGGATGATTGGGATAATTACGGAAAGATACGTCCTGTTCACGCAGGAGGGCGACTTTATTGGTATAAGACCCAAGCGTCTCAAACGCGGATTCGTATTCGTCTTGAGAAAAAACCAGAGCGGGCGCGCCGAGTTCCTCTAAGCATTCATGGATGACCGAAAATTGGGCTTTCTCGCCCCAGGTGATATGGCCACCGATGCTCGTATGAAGCTTGCCCGGATTATTCCGTTTATTTCTTCCTCGTTTTTGGAGCAGAACATCGCCGTTGGTATTAAAAAGAAAGACGTCGATGATACCAGGATAATGTTCTTTGTAGGTCGTGAAATCATTATCGTAATATTCGCCACGAGCGCAGGGGATGGGGGAGTCGGGGGTTTCCTTTAGGTAGAGGGTGATGATTTCGTCTGGCATATGATTGTATGATTCTGGAGCGGAGCCTAACACTGAAAGAGGGGAACTACAACTAAGAAAACAGAGAACTCGTGGCGCTTTTTCAGGATCAGAAGTCTGCATGGTTTTGATGAAGGGGAAACAGGGTCAAAAATGAGATGCTCTCAACGCGATCTTCGCTGTCTCGTCAGCGTTATACGCATTGTTGGAAGACATGTTTTTCGTTATACTGTCGGCATTAGTGATGCTTTTCCATTATGAAAAAGATAGCCCGTACTATTTTGATCGCAGCGATTCTTGGTCTGATGGCTTCGATTGGGCAAGACGTGCGAGCACGGGTTGAATATATTCCTTTTTCTCAGGATCTTAGGGCAGGATCCAGAAGTGAAGACGTCAAGCGTTTACAACAATTTCTCAATAGCCATAATTTTCCTGTGGCGAAATCGGGTCTTGGATCAGTGGGGCGTGAAACAACTTTTTTTGGTCCCAGCACCCAAAAGGCGCTGATACGTTTTCAGCAGAATTTTGCTGAAGAAATTTTAAAACCCCTCAAATTGACCCAGGCAACGGGTAACTTTTTTTCTTCAACGAGGAATTACATAAACGCTCTCTTGTTGAATAACACGAGCGAGTCTACAATCCAACAAACCGCGAAACCGCAAAATATTCCTCCGCCACAGAAAGAACTTTATGCAATTGGAGGGGCTATTACGGGGATTAACGGGCCAATTTTACTGAAAAATAATCTTGAATTTTTAGAAATACAACCGGGTCAAAGCAGTAATTTTCAATTTCCTACTAAGCTCATGTCGGGACAAGGGTATCAGGTGACTGTGGGCAAAAAACCAACCGATCAAACGTGTTATTTTGCTCCGGACAGAAGTGCGGCTGGAGTCGTCGCTTCCAATGATATTCTAGATATCAAGATTGCTTGTACCAATTCGATAATGAATCCGTTTACTTCCGTGGCTGGGAGTGGTGCACCCCAATATACCGTTACCCCGAGTGGAGATGGGCACGAAACGATTTCCCCCTCGGCCGCGCAAACAGTGAGTCACGGTAACACCCAAAGCTTTACGATAACAGCAGACGCGGGATATGTGCTTTCCCCAACGGTGGGAGGAAGCTGCGCGGGTGGTACATGGTCAGGCTCAACCTATACGACGGGAGCCATTACGGCTTCCTGTTCTGTAAATTTCAGCGCGTCTTTAAATACCTATACCGTTACCCCGAGTGGAGATGGGCATGAAACGATTTCCCCCTCGGCCGAGCAGAATGTTACGAATGGCGACACGCAAACCTTTACGGTCATCGCAGACAGTGGGTTTACGTTATCCACGAGTGTTGGGGGGAGTTGTCCGAGTGGGTCGTGGTCAGGTTCTGCCTACACAACTGGGGCGATTACGGGGGCGTGTACGGTGACCTTCTCCGCCATCGCTACCCCCACGGTGACTGGATTGTTTCCGAATGCAGGCTCGTATCAAGGAGGTGCTCGTGTGGCTATTCAAGGGACAAATTTTACCAGCGATGCCACGGTTAAATTTGGTACAACTTCTGCTGCGGTGATTTCAACTAGTCCGAACTCGCTGACCGTGATCGCCCCCATGCATGCGGTAGGATACGAGGATGTAACCGTGACCGTTTCTGAGGTAACGAGCGCCGTTTCTTCGGCTGATCAATTTACGTATGGCCAGCAGCATCTCTACGTGGTAGGAAGTGATGGAGGTGTTTATAGCTGCGTTCCTAATGCCAGTGGAGCGCCGACATCTTGCGCGCTCGCGAGTTCCACCTTGCTTGATGGTAAAACCCTAGTGGGCGTAACGGTTGCTACATTTGGATCACAGCAATATGCATATGTCTTGGTGAATGCAGGTGCCACGTTTCAAGCGTGGGTTTGTTCAATTAGTAATTCCTCACCCAATTTTGATAGCTGCCAAAATGCGTTCTCGGCAACATATAGGATGAATTCTATTGCCTTCGCTACGGTTAATGGGACTCAGTACGCCTATATCGCGGGGCAGCTTACCCGTGGTGTAGGGGGGATACTCCAAAAATGTTCTATTAACAGTGATAAAACACTTACCTGTAGTACGGCTTATTCGGGCTCAGCGGCTTGGACGACGGGCGCTCGGCTCACCGCTATCACATTCCAATCTGTGAATAATGTTCCGTATGTCTATTTAGCGAGTAATGTTTCTCCAGGAAACATTTACTACTGCCCCATGCTTTCCAATGGAAATGTGGATGTGATAAATTGCCACACCTCGAGTGTTTTTCCTTCAAGCACGACCCCAGCTCAAATGGCTTTTACGACCTTGGACGGAACATTGTATGCGTATATCGCACAAACGGGTGCCTCTACTGTTTATACCTGTACCGTTAGTTCCTCCGGTGAATTTGGTCATTGCTATTCATCCTCAACCCCTGCGGCGGGTGCGGGCTTGCAATTAGCTACATTTGATGATGATTCTGTCATGGCATACCTAGAAACAGGCACCACATTTTCTTATTGCACATTAAACGGCCCTTCATCCAACTACACACTGGACAGCTGTACGGAAGGCTCAGGGGTTTCAACAACCCCGGTGGGTGGAGCCATTGGATTTCTTGCTTTTTAAGTCGTCTCCGGTGCTACCTCCCATGTTTTCAAAATAGAATTTCCTTCCCGTAACGAACCCGTATCGGTAGCATTATCGTATAATCGCGCTTTCGGATGATTTTAGAGTATGCGAAATTGTCAGTGTGTGATGGTTTTAACGTAAACACTACGCTTGTATGCGTAGTGTTTACTTGACGAGCCAGTCGAGATAAGCAACTAGGGGAAGCGTGTAATTCAGAGACTTCTTTGAGGGTTACAGCGTATGTTCTTCCCCGGTGCTCTTTAAAAGGTGAATTGATCAAATCCGTGTCGAGCCTCGAAGAACGTTCCTGAGCAGTTGAGTGATTCAAAGTCGGTTTTAGAGTATACTTTGGATTTCCAACGATTGAGCATGGCCGTAAGTCCGTTAGACGATGCGGTGCATGTACCATTCATGCCGATAGAGGCCTCATTGGTCTGATTGATGAGAGCGAGCGCGGCACGTTCGAAGTCAAAAACTTGAGTGCTGGAGGCATAAGCTGAGCTTCGTTCTTCGGTTTGTAGGAATAGCTGGCAAGACGCGGGTGTGCCTCCGTCTATCCGAAGCAGTGTGGTCGCATGATGTTTTACATCTGAAACTTGGATATCGGAAGTGTAATGAACGGTCGCTTTTGTACAAGTATTAGCCGCTTGAATGAAGCAGTTAATATCAGATCCGCAGTTTTGACCAGTTGAAGGCTGAGCAGTCACTGGAGAGTCGTTGCCTAGTAATGATGAAACGGAAATGGTGTTGAGTGTGGCGTTGGTTGCCCCGAGACCAGCCCAGCGCATCAGATTATAGGCCGCTTTTCCATCCGCTAAAAAGTACCGCTTGTTGTCAACGGGATTTAGGTACCAGACCTCTCCGCGCCCCTCAATCTGCAGAAGGAGGCGACCCTTCAGACGAGCCACTAAGCGGGTATCCGTTCGCCACGTGCCTGTTCCCAGCGGATTGTACCCGTTTCGTAATTCCTCGTTATCTTTGAACCCATCACCGTCACTATCTTCAGAGTAAACATCTGTGCCGATAGCGCGTTCTAAAGAATCACTTAAATCATCATGGTCATAATCCTGATCGTTCTCGCGCACTACGAGTCTAGAAAGATCGCTGTATCCTACCGGAATCTTCTGTAGGTCGGCGTTCCTTATCCCTAAGCTGACTTTTTTCATGAGTTTGTACGCAGTATCTCCATCTTTTAGGTAGACGCGTTTTCCATCAATAGGATTTACATACCATGCTTCTCCACGCTCTTGAACTTGAAGAAGAATTCGTCCCGAAAATTGTGTCGCGGCATATGTTGACTGTGAGCTTATAAAGCCTTGAATTACCACGACGCCAACAAGGGCGAGCGCGCGAGCAATAAAAGAACAGGGGGAGTGGTTAAACATAGATATGTAATAAGCATAACAGATGTTCCATCACCTTTCTACAAATCTGCAAAAAGCAAAATCACTGCTCAAAGCAATCATGATCTTTTTCCAGAGTTAAAACGCAACGTATTTTGAGCATCTGAGATGGAGATCTTGTTTTGAATTTACACGTGTGCCTACTTGGAGGCGCTATAATTCCATGCGAGATTCTAAAATTCTTCTTGTTTATAAAAGAAAAAGAGCAGTATCTGAAAAACGATTGGAAGAAAAGGCAAGAGGTTCCATCCCGGTTTCATCCAGACAAGATTTTGCGCAATAAAATTGATGATTGCCGTAACTGTCAAGATTATATAGGCCGTACGGCGTATATTTCCTTGTAAGCGCATCCTTATCCAAAAGAGCACGGAAAAGGTGCTCCCAAGAACAAGTCCTAAAGCCCCGGTCCCTTCGTAGCCGGGTAATCCGCCGTAGAATCTTGGAACATCAAGAATGGCCGTGAGCATTCCTCCAAATAAAGCTCCAATAAACATCCCTACAATGGCGCCTATGATCACAGCGGCAAAACCGCCGATGAAAAAGAGAAGAATGCGTCGTTTGAAGCTTTTCATAGGGTCCAATATACCAATCATACGGCATTTTCTAGGTATTGTCTTAGCAAGTGCTTAGGTCTACCGGTGCCTGCAGCCGTCACAAAAATACCGACCTGAAATCAGGTCGGTGTTTTTCCTCTTGCTTCCTCGAATGAGAAAGCAACAGGGGGAGGCGGTGTGGCCAGAGAAGCACCGCCCGAAAGCCGTCTATACAGACGGTTTCCTTGAGTGGCCAGGGAAGGAGCGCTATCGCCAGACGTTGCGGCAGTCGACACGCAGGCAGGTGGAGTTGTAGAAGAGCTCGACGCTGTTGGCGGCGCCGACCTGCCAGTGCTCGAGGCTAGGCGAACCGGCCGGAGCGCAGTAGAGGTAGGCACCCTGGCTCCACAGGCTCCCGTCCGCTGCCGGGACCATGGGGAGGTATTCTGCGTAGTTCTCATAGTCCCACCAGTGAGGGCTGTTGCCCGTGCCGAAACGCAGACCGCGCAGCGAGTAGATGTCGGACACGTACCACCATTCCATGCTGAGGTACGTGGGGGGAGTCCCCGTACGGCTGGGCGGTGCCACCGGCATGACAGCGAACCCAGCCTCGAGCCTGATCATCCGCACGAACTCGGGGACGGTGATCGACCATCCCACATCCAGCACATTCCTGATCGTGTCCAGATCGTTGGACGCCGGGAACGTGAAGCTCTGCCAGGGAGCGAGCGGCGTCGTGAAGGCCCAGGACGGGCGGGCCGTGCCCGGGGGGCTGAAGGTCGTCACACGGACCGTGCGCACCATCAGCACGAGGCGATCGTAATCCCGGCAGATCACGCTCGTGTCGAACACGGGCCTGGGCTGGGCGGGGGCGGCGGGGGCGAAGAGCGCCACCGCCAGGGTGAGAAGCAGAACGTGCAGGTTCTTCATGAGGGCACCTTTTTTCTCCGCAACTCAGCACGACCTACGCAAAGGGTTGATGAAAACTGCGTGGGTCCTGAGCGGGCAACTCCTCTCAATTACTTCAGAAGAGATGTCCAACCAGGCTGCTTTTCTTACCATAAATGGCCAATTCTGTCTAGTTAAGGCTAGCTTACGTTTGTCGTCGCGTGACAGTCTCTATAGGGTCGTTTTTGGTCACTATTGATATCGCACAGAACTTGAACGTTTCGAGGTACTCGAGACGCAGGATACTAAATTGTTATTTATGGCGGTGCCATGTGGGCTATAACGAAAAAACTACTCGATATGCGTAGCCTTTACGTGGCAGGCCAGTTGAGTTAATCAACCAGGAAAACGTTTAACCCAAGGGCTTTTTTCAGGGGTTAAAATGATACATGGATAATGACTGTTTAGAGATGCGGAATATCTCTATGAAGGAGAAAGGATTGTTTCAACAAGATAATTCTGCCCTTGACGTTTCGCATAAAACAGCACGGTTCCGTTATTGTGCAATGTTGGAAGGATCTCCGTATATGAACAACAATTATGTGACCAGATAGTATCAAAACTAGGTGTTACAAATGACCCATTAAAGAAAAAACGTTCTTGTCGATTATCTTTGGCGATGAATCCCTTTTTTCCTTTGTAGACCAGTAGAAATTCAGGGCTATTGACGTTAAACTGCTGCGACATAAAATTACCATCGTACCAAACATCTGTGTCGCAATAGACGGTATTCTGCGCATCCGTATTACAGCTTGAAAGAAAAGTGAACGCCGGCTTTCCTTCAATCATGCGTGCATCAACTATCGGACCTTCTGCTCCCATATCCATTTGTGCTTCGAAAAGTGGTTGTCCGTTCTTGCGCATCTGGTAAATTCCTTTCGGGTTCAGATGATTTCTGTTTTGGTATAATTCGTAACGCTCTTCCTCCCATTGTAATTGGTACACTACCCCGCGCGCGTAATCCTCGTTTGTCTGATTAAGTATTTTTAGATTTGGAAATTCGACAATAGCGTTCCCCGTACTTAGGAGCGGTTCTTCCACACGTAACTCTTGGAGCGTCCGTTTTGTAAATCCAAGATCCTGATCTTCGCCTGTGTCGAATGCGTATTCTCGGTACGTGGCAGATCGGTTCGAGTCAGGATGACGAATATGTGATGCGGTGAAAATACCGGCTATGATCCATACCAAAAACAAGCCTCCACCAATAAAAAGCACGGTTCGTCTCATAGAGATATAGTATACCTGCTAACCAACCATTCATAAAACCGCCCTTTCGGACGGTTTTACTAGTCATATGCCATCGAACAAATCTCGCACGTTTTGAGGCACGCGACACGGCTCCGATAACGACATATCATGGCGAGCCAGTCGAGTTAAGTAACCGAGAAAACGTATAATCCAAGGGCTTTTTTGGGAGTCAAAAACTGGCGATTTTCGAGGCACGTGAGACGGGATTCAAAAGCGGGAGTAT
>CAZTQP010000011.1:17843-25434 GCA_964615825.1 uncultured Gammaproteobacteria bacterium | reverse complement strand
TTCCGCTGGGCGATTTTGCTGGCGGCAAGCGCTCTTTTCTATATGGCCTTCGTTCCGGCCTATATCCTTATTTTAGGAGCTACAATTGTCATTGACTATACGGCCGCTCTTTTCATGGAACGCGTACAAGGTCGTGCCCGCAAGGCTCTTCTCGTCGTAAGCGTGGTCGCCACCTGCCTCATTCTGTTCTTTTTTAAATACTATCTTTTCTTTACCTCTAGTCTAACAACGGCTAGCAGCTGGACGGGCCACTCCTTATCTTTTCCCGTCTTACACATCCTGCTTCCGATCGGTTTGTCGTTTCATACCTTTCAAAGTTTGAGCTATATCATCGAAGTCTATCGAGGCAATCAGCCCGCGGAACGACATTTTGGGATCTACGCCCTGTATGTTCTTTTCTTTCCGCAATTAGTAGCCGGCCCGATTGAACGTCCGCAACACGTCTTGCATCAATTCAAAGAGGTCCATCACCCAGATCCTACACGCTTCACCCGTGGCATGAAGCGGATTGTGTGGGGCTTATTTAAAAAAGTTGTTATCGCCGACCGGTTGGCCTGGGCGGTGAATAGTGTGTATGGCGCCCCCACTGAATATCAGGGTATTCCTCTTATCGTAGCGACCATCTGTTTTGCGTTTCAAATCTACTACGATTTTTCCGGCTATTCTGATATGGCGATCGGGTCAGCCGATGTACTTGGGTTTACCCTGATGGAAAATTTTCGCCAGCCATATCTCTCGTCTTCCTTCTCAGAATTTTGGAAACGGTGGCACATCTCCCTCTCGAGCTGGTTACGGGATTATATTTATATTCCGTTGGGAGGGAGCCGTGTTTCAAAACTCATTTCTTACAGAAACTTGCTCATCACCTTTTTCTTGAGTGGGCTGTGGCATGGGGCTGGGTGGACGTATATCGTGTGGGGTCTCATAAATGGAGGGTACGTAGTGGGCGAGGACATCCTCTCGCGATACACACCGCTCACCTCACTTAGTGAACGAGGCCGCCTCTGGGCTCGGCGCGGAATCATCTTCTTTTTTATTGGGTGCGGCTGGATCTTCTTTCGTGCCAATACTCTATCTCAAGCCTGGCACATCCTTACGCACGCTCCCCTCCTCATAGGATCTTCCTGGAATTTTGGACGCGGCTTCTTGGGACTCGGAACCTCTCATGCCATCATCGCCCTTCTCGCGATTATTTGCGTAGAGGTCGGAGAAACACGCTATCTTTCTTCTTCCTTTCTCCAAACACGTTCCCGCTGGATCAAATGGGCGTGTTATGCATTATTTGTGTTGGCAACCCTAAACCTAGGTGTGAGCAATACCCAATCGTTTATCTACTTTCAATTTTAGCTGTATGCGCGTCTGGCTTCTTCGATCGATGGTATTTTTGACACTAGTCCTTATTGTTCAACTCGTGATCCCAAGGATCATCCAGCGCGGCATTTTTCCAGAGTACGAATCTCTGCTCAGCTCTTTGAAACAGGGTGCGGATGTCGTTTACTTAGGTGACAGTACCATCAAACGATATGATACCCAAGACAAGGATACGAGGAGTATTGGAACATTTTTACAAGAACGTCTTCCCGAGACTCATGTGGCAGAAGTTGCTCATGAAGCGTATCAAGCCAAGATGTATGCCGGGTTTGCGAGCGCCATAGCCCGTAGCTCGCCGCCTCCCCGTGTGGTTATCATTCCTATTAATCTACGCACGTTTTCTCCCTTGATTCATAAAAATCCGGAGACGCAATTTGCTGTGGATGAGGCGTTCTTGCGGCTAGGCGTACCAGGATCATTATACAAACCTTTTAAAACCTTTTACCAAGCTCCATTTCATGCGAGCTATACGGATATTCCTTGGACGCAAGAACCCGTCATCCTTGATAGGGAGTATTTAGGGACGGTGCAGGATTTCTTAGCCTTTTCTTCTTCTACCTACAGCTTAGAAAAAGAGCGTCGACGTATCGCGCTTAATTACTTCCTTCCGATTCCTCCCCCACACGACTATCTTTCTTCGCTGGAGAGCATTTCAAAAACCCTTCTCACCAAGAATATCATCCCTCTCTATTATATTACCCCGTTAGACAGAGAACGAATGCAAACATTTTGGCCGGATACCGATACCAGACTCTCCCGACAAGTAGACCACATTCGCGCGACGATAAACGCGGAGCCAAGAGCCTACTTGCTCGACCTAAGCACACTCCTCCCCTCTGCGGGATTTATCCAAGAATTATACACTTCTGAACATTTAACCGAACGTGGCAGAAAAGCCGTGGCAGAAGCGTTGTCCGAGGCTATTCGTCCTCTTCTGCAACAAAAAGCTCCTTAGAACGATCTTCCCTCTCTACACCGAGCCAGCAGATTGTTTTTGGACTTGATATTTCACCATCTTGTCTACGAGAGCAGAAAATTCTGTAGTGGGAGTCCAGCCTAAGACCTTTTTGGCCTTGCTTGGATCTCCTAATAAGAGAGGTACTTCAGCGGGGCGATAGAGCTCGCTATCTATTTTTACAATCACTTCTCCCGTCGCGGTATTCATCCCTTCTTCCTCGACACCTTGCCCACGCCACTCAATGGAGATCCCTACAGAAGAAAAAGCGGCTTCTACGAATTCGCGAATGGAACGATGGACACCTGTTGCGAGCACAAAATCATCTGGGGTTGGCTGCTGCAACATGCGCCAGGCTCCTTCTACGTATTCGGGGGCATATCCCCAGTCTCTTTTTGCATCCAAATTTCCTAAGGATAAGCATGTTCGCTTACCCGCGGCGATTTCTGCGACTCCCGTCGCGATTTTTTGAGTGACAAATTCTGGTCCCCGTCTTTCTGATTCGTGGTTGAATAGAATTCCATTCACAAAAAAGAGTCCGTAACTCTCGCGATAGTTTTTTACGGTCCAAAACCCTGCCAGCTTCGACACGCCATACGGACTCCGGGGATGGAAATGCGTTTCTTCATTTTGAGGAGCTTGTTTTGCCAGACCATACATTTCTGAAGTTGCGGCAAAATAGAGGCGTGTTTTCGGGGAAAAATCTCGAATTGCATTTACGAGATGGAGCGTACCACCAATATTTACCTGATAGGTAAAATAGGGATTGCTAAAACTCTGCGGCACAAACGATTGCGCGGCAAAATGATAGACCTCATCGTATACTCCTTCGCGGATCAACTGGGCTAAAAACACGGCATCGGTTATATCCCCCCAGTGGATAACCACATGCTCACGCTGCTCTGTCGATAAATACTCAAGATTTCCAAGAGACTGGGCGCTGTTACGTCGTACCAATCCCTCCACGATGTATCCCTTCTCTAGAAGCAGGAGGGTAAGGTAATAGCCATCTTGGCCTGTAATGCCGGTGATGAGTGCGCGCTTTTGAGTCATACATGTTAGGTGTAAAAATTTGTATAGATGGAAAATACCTTATCCCAAGTATGCGCATTTGCCCAGGCAAGAGGATTGGTGGGGCGTGAGGCGCTAAATAGGCGCTCTAAACCCGCCGCAATCACATCTGGTTCGACACCAGAGACGATTACCCCCGAGTCTGGACTGATCGCTTGCGTCCCGCCGGTTGCCGCAACTCCCAGACACACCTTCCCGAAGAGATTCGCCTCTAAATAAACGAGGCCAAACCCCTCAAACCCCCCTCCATCATCAATGGGGGTAAGCGCAAACACATCACACCAGCGATACCATCCGTATAGCTCTTCATCTGAAACACTGCCCGTCAGATGAACGCTCTGCTCGCAACCTAACTCTCGTATCGTGTTTTTTAGGAGCTGGCTATAGGACTGGTTCCCGTTCATAGATCCGACGATCGTGAGCTTGCCTGTTTTTTCAGGATGCATTTGCAGAAAAGCGTGAAATCCACGGATCAGTTCTAAAAAGCCTTTGCGCGGTTTCACAGCTCCAACACTTACTACTTTATAGTCTGTTGAGATCTCATCTTGCGGGCTCTTCCATGGTCGCGTGAGGAGACCGTGCGAGACTCCGAGAGGCACGACCTTCACCCTCTCTCTCCAACGCGCGTCTACGCGAGAGCGCGTGTACTCCGAGATAGCGACGAGATGATGAGCACGATCTAAACTCATCCTAAATGCCCATTGAAATAAAAAGGTGCCGTGCTGTTTAGGATCTACGTAGGTTCCGCATAAGGTTCCTACCGAATTGATGGAACCCGCACCTAATACGAGCCACATATGCGGCTCAGAGAATACGTGGAGCGTCGTTGGCACAGGTGAGGGCGGGAGACGCCAAAGCCAATGCCACCATTTTATCGCCTGTAAAATCTTGCGGGGAGCTGAGGCGTGAATATCAAAAACACATGGTCCCGTGTGCGCCCCCTCTACCGTCGTCCCGTCGGCTGCGGAGACGTACACCTCATGCCCGGCCTGGATGGCTTCGCGTGCCATGGAACGTGCCAGCCTTCCCCAGCCATTTGTTTCGTCAAAGGATTGGCAAACGTAGATAAGGCGAGCCTTCATAGGATAGTTATGGGTATGGTATCTGTTATATTCCATTATTTTGCACCTTCGTCAATCCTAGGTCTCGTGTATGATCCACACGCGAGATACCACATGGCGGCCATAATCCATGGATAAACAGGGATGGCGTACCGGACAATAGCATCAAATGGAGCATAGGTAAGAGCGGTTGCAAGGATGAGCCAACCTGGGATCCAGCCCCATCTCTCTCGTCGAAAGCCAATCAGCAGCACCCCGACTAACCCTCCCCACCACAGGAGCTGCAGCACCTGTGCAACAAAGGCGATTACACCATGCAGCACGGTGTAAGAGCCCGCTTGGGCTTGTGGATAAAACATCCCTTCGATAGGAAAATCCCAAGCGCGAGGAGAGGTGAGAGCAAACAATCTCAACATCTCGAGGGGCGTCCAAGCTAAAAATGTCATGAAGGTTCGGGGAGAGGAGATGATTTGCCCTATCCCCTCCTCTTTCAGCACTTGATCCGCTCGCGCATAGTCTGCCTGCTGGGCGGCGAGATTAAAACGTTTTGCGGTCGCAAACCATTGCTGATCAACAATCGGCACAAATCCTAGCTTTGTGGCCGTGACCTTTCCCGTTATTACCGAGATATAGGTTCCAAGCAGGTCTTTTGCTGGTTGTCTTGCCTTCCACGCGCGTGCATATACCTGTATGCCAGCGCGGTTCGTTAATGCCCACGTTCCAAAGAGGGTGTGGTTGCGCCACATCCAGGGAAGTACACAGCTGCTAAAGATGAGTAACGCGAACATCGTTTGCTTAACTCGTTTTCCATGGGACTGGGTCGACTCATTCCAAAAACAAAGAATGAGAGCGAGCAGCGCGAGATACAAAAACGTGAAGCGAGTAATACAGAGAGCGGCGGCAAGAAACGGCATAGCCCAACGGATGCGCTCATCAGTGCGCGCTCTTATCCAGCAAAATAGCAAGAGCGAACACAGGCATCCGACTAGGACCTCTGCGAGGTGTCTCCCACTAAAAGAAAAAAAACTATACGAAAAAAGACCTGCCCAGCCCGCGTACTTCCCGTAGACGGGATGCATCATCTGAAAAGACTTGGCAACAAGGTATATCGTGAGAGCTGCGAGCAGGGCTTGGAACAGCAAGATGGATCTCACACCTCCGCCTAAGGTATAGATCCCGGCTCGCAAGAGCGGATAGCCCGGCTCCCGCACCATGCTTGGATATTGTCCATCTAATGAGAATCTCTGTCCGGCCACGATGGAACGCGCGAGGCGGTCGTACTCTGAAGCGTCTTTTTGAATATTTCCAGGAGCAAAAAGGACAAACCCTAGTGAGATAACGAGGGCGCAAACGGCCGGCCAGAACGGTGAAGAACGTACGAGAGAAAACATGAAAAAGAAGGATTCCCTATCTCTGTTGGATGCTCAGGGTTAACGGCCCCAGACAAAAAACCACGGGAGCAATGCACGCCCAGCCAATTCCGAGCCCTACCGCTATAGAAGAGGAGAACAGAAGCCCGACCCCTAAACACACAACCCCGCCTATTCCTGTAAGAACCGCCAATAACAAGAATAGCTTGATGGGATTGAATCTGGCCATGACGGACAAAAGGATCTGCGCCGTACGCAAGGTATCACGAAAATGTCGGACTTTGGACTTGCCAATGCGTTTCCCATACGTGATTGGATGGTAGCCCACAAATAATCCGTTGAGAAAGAAAATCGCGGTTATGGATGTCGTAAATGAAAAACCCAAACAGGTTTGCAATAGGTACGGCAAGATCGAACTCTTTTTAAAGACACGCAAGCCAGAGTTTACATCGGGAATGGATCGGCCAGAGATGTATTCTGTCAGCCAACGAAACAAGACACGCGCAGGATACTTCCACCAGCCGCGGCGATATTCACTCCCCTGCCGCGCCCCAACTGCCATATCAAAACCATCTTCCTCAACCATCCGTACGAGGGCTGGCAAGGCTTCGACAGGATAGGTGCCATCCGCGTCGGTGATGGCGATCATCTCATTTTTTGCGGCAGTTATGCCGTGTTGAAGCGACAGTCCATATCCGCCATTGGCCGGATGACGAATGACGCGTACTTGGGCTTTTTTTGCGATCGCTGATGTCTCGTCGCTACTCCCATCATCAACCACAATCACCTCCAACGACCACCCTTGGCTGTGCGCGACCGCTTTAATGCGCTCTAAGGTGGCTTCAATGGCTCCGGCCTCATTATAGGCAGGGATCACGACGGAAATAGATGATGACATAACGAAATAATTACCCAAAGATGAGTTCCCATCCTTCTTTTATCTGAGACCAGAGTTGATAAACTGTTTTTGTGGTATAGAGACGGCGTAAAAGATAGGTTGGACGGAGATAGAAGCGATGGATGGCTTCTCGCTGCAAAGCAAAAATTGTTTGGTTAGGAAGCAAGGTCTCCTCTTTATCCTCTTTTAACCAAGCTGGCTGGGTACGGGAAGAATCAAACTCCATTCGCGTGAGATCGATTGTCCCTTCTTGCTTCATAAGCTTGCGGAATGTGCTGCCAAAGCGCGGGGTTGCAATATTAAACGAGGCGTAATCAAGGGGCAATTCACGCGCATAGGCAATCGTTTCGCGTAGCGATTCTTGCGACTCACCGGGCAACCCTAACACGAAGGTGCCGACGGTCTTAAGGCCGATTTTACGCATAAGACTCAACGCCGTTTCCATCTGAGAGCGTTTGGTGTTCTTTTTATACTTTTTCAAAATTTCCTCGTTCGCAGACTCCAAGCCAACCATCACCGTATGACAGCCCGCTTCATAGACCGCACGCAAAAACTCTTCATTTACTAAATCGACACGCGACCAGCACGTCCAGCGCAAGTCCGGAAATTCTGTTTTTATGCGTTTTAATAATTCTTGGGTGCGCACGCGATTTACCCCAAAGGTTTGATCGCGGAAGAATATCTCATTCACGCCTAATGCGCGCAACAGCCGAAGCTCGTCCATAACCGTGTCGAGATCGCGCAGCTTATAACCCGTGGTACTCATGGGACAAAACGTACACGAAAAGGGACAACCAAAATCTGTCAGGACGGTGGCCCATAACCGCTGCTCTGAAAACGGAAAGCGATATTTTTCGATCGGCCA
>CAZTQP010000011.1:1466-17743 GCA_964615825.1 uncultured Gammaproteobacteria bacterium | reverse complement strand
TCCATCGTTGCCTCGGGGGAAAGGTTTTCAGCAATCGCATCAATGCACTCAAGGTAGTAGCCCGCCTTATCCAAAATTCCCGAAAGATAGACTAAATCTACGGGATGATAGTAATAATTTGCTTTAGAGACTAAGGTGCAAAAATAGTCACGAAAATATTTTTGTGTTCCTGGTGGATTAAGCAAAATCGCCCGTGGACGCCGATCACCAATCGCCGACCCCGCAAAGGTACGCCGCTTGTTATCGTCGGTTGGGAGATGGGAAGATTCAACAAAAACCTCTGAAGGCAGGGGGGGAGGCGTCATATGATGAGCGGATCGTAACGGGTATACGGGCTATGTATGCCAGCGAGCATACCACAATTGGAAGAGGAAGAAAGCCCACAGCTCTTTGCGTCGATCTGGGCGCCCACGTTCATGCTCTCGGATCCACCGTTGCACGGTTTTTGGCTCGAAAAGCCCTTGTTTTGTTAAAAACCCTGATTCGGCATAGGCAGCGAGGCGGGACTTGAGTGGCCCACGAAGCCAAGCGGCCGTTGGAACCCCAAATCCGTGCTTAGGGAGGTTAAGGAGCGGGGCAGGGATCACCCCTACGAGCAATTCACGAAATAGCCGTTTTCCGCCCCAATCATTGAGTTTATACCCATCTGGAATCGCGAAAGCCGCTTCTACAACACGGTGATCGAGCAAAGGGGATCTTCCCTCAATCCCAAACCACATGGTGGCACGGTCGACTTTAACCATGACTTCATCCATCAGAAAACTTCGCAGGTATCCCCACGACCATTGCTGCCACGGCGTTGCCCACCTAGCTACTTCTTGCCCGTATACTTGGAGCGCTTCATCTGCGGCAGAGACTCGAATCTGTTCGCGGATAAGAGGAGAAAACAGTAAAGACGTCTGCTCTTTTGTGACGGCACCGCGCCAGGCGAGATCACGGCTCCAAAGCTCTCCCTCCCCTAGCCCACGGGCGGCACGCTGTGCTTTAAACCCAGGGCTAAAGTAACCCGAAGCGGCTGGGAGATGGTTTGCGACTCCCTTTATCACTCCCGCCGATGACCATGCCCCCGGATAGCGCATCGCGAACGCATGTAAAGGAACCTGTTGGTAGCCGTACAGAAGTTCGTCTCCCCCATCCCCGGCCAAGGCGACCGTGAGGTATTTTTTCGCGAACCGAGATAAAAGAAGTTGTGGGAGTATGGCTGGATCTGCGAGCGGCTCGTCCAAACACTCAACGGCCTCATCCAACATAAGGAGAGCATCTTTTTCTGACAGTTTAGCCACGTGATGCTCAAGGCAAAGCGCTTGAGCAATCGCTTTTGCGGCGGCGGTTTCATCATGAGAAGGATCGTCAAATCCAATTGTGAAGGCGCTTAAGCGCTGAGCAGACTGCCGGACAGCAGAGGCCGCAACGACTGTTGAATCAAGTCCACCAGACAAGAAAAGGCCGAGGGGGACGTCAGAGACTAAACGATCTTTTACCGCCGCGTCGATGGCTTGATGGAGAACATCAACCGCTTCTTTTGAGGAGGTAATGGGGGGGAACCTGGCTGGATTGAGTTGCCAAAACGAGATCGGAACACTTACACGTCCCTCTGAAACAACGAGATAGGTAGCAGGAGGAAGTTTATGGACTTGCTGCCAAATGCTGTGTGGGGTCGGAACGGCATCCGTACGGAAATACATCCCAACCGCTTGGAGATTGAGTTCTTTTGCGTGCGCATTTGCCGCCATGAGCGCTTTTAGCTCTGAACCAAACCAACAGGTATGCCCTTGCTCCGTGTAATAGAGCGGCTTCTTGCCCATGCGATCGCGGGCCAGGAAAAGTTTTCTAATACGCTTATCCCAAATTGCGATCGCAAACATCCCTTCTAAGCGAGTAAATACATGTTCCCCCCAGGCCGCGTAGCCGTGGACAATCACCTCTGTATCTGAACGAGTCGCAAAGCGAAATCCGAGCATCCTCAATTCTTCACGTAAGACAGAAAAATTATAGATCTCGCCATTTAACATCACCCAAATGGTTTGCTCTTGGTTAGAAAGCGGCTGGTGTCCGTGGGTGACATCAATAATGCTTAACCGTCGGAAAGCAAACCCGATGCCATCGTCTTGGTATATTCCGTGATCGTCCGGGCCACGCCGAATAATCGCATCTGAGGCGCGTTCAAGCGCTTCACGCGTGCCATTCCCTGCATACCCAGCGATACCACACATACAATTAGGAAGAAGTGAAATAGAGACGTAGCCATGCAGACACTCCCTCTCTTAAACTCCACCAGCGATACAGAAGAAATATGCGCGTGTACGACCAAGGCAAGAGCGGTTCTTTACGCCAACGCCCCACGATCTCACTCTTTATGACACGCAGAGACTGGCCTAAAAAACTTCGAATATTATACCAAATAATCCAACGGATGAGCAGCAAAACGCTCGCTTTTTTTAAAGACCTGCCCTCTAAGAGCGCGTAACGCTTGGCACGCTCGGCTAATTTCTGAGGAGAAGGCTCTGGACAAAGGATTGACTCCTCGTGCCGGACAGTTCGTATCGTGTTTGGAAGCAAAAATTTTTCGTGGACAAGTTGATCTGCAATTTTTATCCCACTCGAACGGGCAAATAAACGGCAGTACGGCGTATTGTAAAACGGGCTATTTTTAATAACTGTCCCATCCGGCAGCACAGGATACCGTCGCACCCAGTGCGCTTCTTGTCGATCATCCCTCTCTACGATTTGTCTGATTTTATCTACGAGTTCTGGCGTTACGACCTCGTCTGCGTCCAACACTAATACCCAGTCGTGATGGCACTTCTTCCATGACTCCATGCGTGCCTTTGGGAAATCGGTGATACGTTGATTCGGCTCATCCGTATCTACCTGCTTCTCTACGCGTACTCCCAAGGAACGAGCATACTCTTGGGTCCCATCCGTGCTATTTCCGTCGACAAGAAAGACATCATCAAACAGCTTAGCCAGCGATGAGAGATTTTCACGTAGCCGGTCGCAAGAATTTAATGTCAGGATGGGAACGGAGCACGGGATTTTCATAGCGGCTCTGTTTTTCCTCCATAGAGGATATCAATGACGCGCTGACTCGTTTTTCCGTCACCAAACGGATTTTGCCATTCTCGTACTTTGTTCTTGGCCGTTTCAAGGGCCTGGATGAGTGCATCTGCGCTTGGATGTGGGTGTAGGTCATTCGCTCCTACATGTAGAGTCTCCGGACGTTCAGTATTCGCACGCAAGGTTATACAGGGAACGCGTAAAATACATGCTTCTTCTTGTAAGCCTCCGGAATCGGTGATCACAACTTCCGCTGAGGCTTGCAGACGTAATAAATCTAAATACCCCACCGGATCAATCGCGGTAAACCGTTGTTTATCTAGGACGATGCCTGCCCGCTCTAACTGAGCGTGCGTGCGTGGATGGACAGGAAATATTAGCCGGATGTTATGTGCCTCTCCGGCTTGGGAGAGCGTATCTATCCAAGCCTGCAAACGTACAAGATCATCGACGTTACTTGGGCGATGCATCGTAAGGAGGGCGTAGGGACGATTGGCGATCTGTAAACGTTCGGCAATATCACTCTTTTCATAGGCGACCTTAGAATAGTAGAGCGCCGCATCCACAATCGTATTTCCAACCACATGTACATCGGCATGCCTAATCCCCTCTTGTAATAACCGTTGCCGCTGAAGCTCTGTAGGACAAAATAACCAATTTGCTAGACGATCGGCCAAGACTCGATTCGCCTCTTCAGGCATAGACCAATCATCACTGCGCAAACCCGCCTCTAGGTGCGCGATCGGGATTCCCATCTTATGCGCCGTCAATGCGCCCGCCAAGACGGAGTTCGTGTCTCCCTGAACAAGGACAGAATCTGGTTTTAGTTCACGCAATACTTCTTCTAAGCGCTGCATCATGAGCCCTATTTGACGAGCAGGGGGATGAGAGCCGACATGTACGTGGGCCAGAGGGGCAGGGAGATTTAGCTCTTGAAAAAAGATCTCATCCAATTCCGCTGTGTAGTGCTGGCCCGTATGGATGATGCCGATCGGAAGTCCACGCCGAAGAGCCTCCAAAATAATGGGGGCTGTTTTAATGATTTCTGGACGGGTTCCGAGAATAATGGCGAGCATGTTAGCGACGGAAGATAACAAAATTCTTACGATTGTTCAAGAGGCACGTCGAACGAATAAGATCATGACATCGCGCGGATTAATACGCAGAGCGTGACGTTGGAAAAACGACCGGGACGCAAAGCGGGTGAGGGTGGGATGAGAAACCCCCGTCCAACCCATGACAAAATGCAGGACGTACGACAAAGAGAATCGTTTACCCGGATACAAGAGACGTTCAATGGTAAAGCCATGCGCTCTTAGTAAGGCTGTGATGCTGGCTTGGGTAAAATAATGGATGTGCTGCGGAGGCGCGATAAGCGTCCATGCTCTTCCGAGTACACGTGCAAACCAGCTATCACTTTTTGGGACACTAAAACATACATAGCCGTTCTCTTTTAGAAGGTCCTTGCAGGCCTTAAAAAATTCTTCAGGATAGGGCAGATGCTCGACAAGATCCCAAGCGGTCACGACATCAAACCTTTGCTCGGTCTTGAAGACTTCAATAGATCCTTGCACCACCGCTCTTCCATGTGCTTGTGCCTGTGCTACGGCATAGGCAGATAACTCAAGTCCTTGGCTCTGCCAGCCGCGCTGCGTAGCGACAGAACAGAATACGCCAGTCGCCGCTCCTACATCGAGCAGATCCTTTGGGGAAGAAGGAATATACTTCTCGAATAGAGAGAGGTACTCATTATAGTCTTGCAGGAGAGGCTGCTTATCTTGCTCGTAATCATTATAGCCACGCTTGCTTACATCCCCCGTGAAATAACCTGAGTCATAGAACACCTCCAGCTCTGCCTGGGTAGGAAGAGGGTGGATCCAAAGATGCTTACAGCGGTTGCAACGATAAAAATCCCAGGCTTGTTTTTTCCATTGCCATGTACCCTGGCCCCGGCACTGCACCGGACAAGGGACGGGACTTAGCGTTTTTTCCATAAGATATACTCGTCATTTTGCCATACCGTGGCATAGTCCGCGGGAAGTGACCACTTATCCTGAAAGGCACGGGTAGAGATAACAGAGGGGCACAGTTGTTTAAACGCTTGTTCGTCTCGTTGCCCATCTTGCATAGCCCGCTCGATCCGCTGCCAATTGTGGGTGATGTTTTGTGAAGGACAACCGAATAGATCGTTGTAATTTGAGGAGTCGAGATTGAGCAACCCAAATATTTTTGCCCAACGTCCATGCTGAGCGAATCTGCCTTCGGCGCAGGTGACGGGTCGATAATGGTCTGTCGCAAAGCGAATATCATTCAATAACGGTGCTTGCCTCGCATCAAAGAAGTGAACGTAGACCTCTAAGCGACGGAGTAATTCTTCGCTTGAGAACGGATAGGACCAGACAGCTTCGGCAGGATAGATTGCGCGACCGGTGTGCGCCGCTAAAAAAGAGGCACTGTGCGAATCACTGCAGATCGCGTCTTGAGGAGAGATGGAGGCGACCACCTCTCGTATCGCCTCACGCTGTGCCGCCAAACGTGCCGGTGGATCCTGCAAGCCTCCTCGACCTAACACACTCACCATCCCCCATGTTCCGAATATGATCGTTGCTCCTACATAGATAATCCATAGGCTCTTGAGAAGGTTCTTGCGATCATGCCAGACGATCATCGACGCACTTATTGTGAGCGCCATCCAATGTGCCACATGGACGAGATAGGATTCGGCAGACCAGGTGTTACCCACCATCTGCACAAAGATATAAACCGTGAAGGCTCCCCCTAAGGCTGCAAGAGCCATCGTCACGCCTCGCATTCGTCCCGTGAGTTCAAGCCGCTCTCTTTGGGACACGTGCCAGACATGGAGAAGGGTGAGCCAGGCCATGATCGCGGTCGGTCCAATAAAATGATCGGGCCATAAATAGATCCCCGTGATCGGTACGTGAAACCATAAGAAGAATAGGCTCAACCACCCGACCAACAACATCAAACTTCGTTCTTTCGTTTTTTCCGAAAGAGACGTTTTTGTAACCTGTAAAAATATTCCAGACAGCCCTATCCAAGCACAAAATGCCAATATAGTATTGGCGAGTAAAGGAAGTCTCGCAAACGTCACGCCGTTCCTCTCATACATACCAATAAACCCCGCCATGCTCGGAGAAAGGAAGAGACCCGCTACATAATAGACAAGCACTCCCCCTGCAACCGCAAAGATGAGTGTCGCGATAGCTCCCCCAATCATAAGGTGTCGCTTGGAAAACTCAGACATGCGACGGATGATGGCCAAGCCGATGATGACGCCGAGATACACGCCGACAAACAAGAAAAACCAAGGATACAGATAGCTCAGCCCTAATGCCACGACCGTTAGGCTACCAGCCTGAACCCATTTGGCATCGCGCAGCGCGTGTCGCACTTGTAGTGTCAAAAATAAGGCGATAAGACAAAACGGGAGATACCATCCATAAAATCCTGGACGTAACCCGATGGCGAGCCCGATCCAGATCCATAGGACGATAGCACTCACGCGCGCGGACCGTCTCTCAAGCCCAATCCAATGTTCGACCAAAATGGGAACGATGAGAAGCAATAAGATTCCCGATAAGACATGTCCCACAATCCAGACTTCGGGGATCGTCAACATCTTTTGGGTAAGGACAAATATCCCCTGCAAAATTCCTCCAAACCACTTAAGATGACCTCCGTATTCCCCTCCTTGCAACTGGGCTCCCAGCCAATGCAGGTATACATACGTATCAAATACGCCAGATCCAACCAGCTCCGTGCGCCACCAACGTTCTTGCCCGCTTTGCAGATTCCAAAAAAGATATGGTCCCCATCCACCTAACAAAGCAAGGATGACCGTTAAAATTGCCCAAGGCCAGGAATAATATGCCGCCCACTCTTTTATGGTCTTCGTGATTCGTTCTCGCATAGGATTAAGGGCGTACTCGCTTAGATAACCTCCACAGAAGCTTCCAGGGGAGAATTACCGCTTCGAAAATAATGTCGTGATTCAACTTCGATACTCCAAGCCGCCGATCACGAAAAATGATCGGTAGCTCTAGTGGCGGATACCCTAACCAAAAAGCGATCAGCTTCATGGCAGTCTGGAAGGCATACCCATCTCCCATTACTGGCTGCTCTAAGATACGGGTCAACACATCACGACGCCATACTACGAATCCCGAGGTACTATCCCGCACTGAATAGGAAGGAAAGAATAACTTTATCACCCAACGAGCGTAAATATTTCCTAAGGAACTTAGCAAAAAACGTCGGTGGTTCCAGTCCGGCGTGGCTCCGCCTGTGACATAACGAGAACCCACCGCCGCCCCATAGGCCTTCGCTTGCGCAATCAAGAGAGGAAGCATGAGAGGATCGTGGGAGAAATCTGCATCCATTTGAATAATAAGCTGGTAGGAAGGAGCATCTGTTAGGACGCGTCGGAAAGTTTCTAGATAGGCTGAACCCAGCCCTCGTTTCCCGGGCCGTTCAAGCAAATGGATCTGTACCCGCTTTTCTGTAAGGGCATACTCCCTCACGACCTTTGCGGTTCCATCGGGGCTCGCATCATCCACCACACAGATATCCGCCAAGACGAGATCCGAGAGTTGACTCAGGAACCGCTGGATGTTTTCACGTTCATTATAGGTAGGAACAACAACCAATGCCTCGTGCGCCTGGGCATCCGAGGTCAGTGTTTCCCATTGGGAAACAGGGGTATTTGGGTCAAGATGGATCATATCCGCCATTATTCATGCCAGACTACCACCTTATCATCTTCATACACAATTGTATGGCTGGTGGGTACTTTCCAGTAGGGCTCTTGGCCGCGACGGATAATGAGGCCCTGACAGGCAGACGAGGCAGAGGGGGTGGGTTGCGCCCAAGCTTTTTCCATGGCTTGCTTTACTCCTTTGCGAGAAGTTTCTACCCAAGCAAGATCGCACCCAGAAATAAAATTCTTCTTAGCCTGTGAAAGAGGTAAGGCTTGATACAAACGCAAGAATGGTCCGTTTACACGACAAATAAAATCATGATCCCCCAAGATAACATCATCCCAGATATATAGATCACCGCTCGCAGAAGAATGATAGAGCTCGGCGACTCCAATGATGTCACGCCAAATGTCCGGCAACGAAACGGGCTTCGTGCGATTCACGGAGGTTGGTTGCATGTAATGACCCGTGGTTGCGAATAAAAAGTCGGCGGACAGATAATCGCTACACCATTTCTCCCCTGTCTTCATAGGACGTTTGGTGAACCATGCCTGCACGGGCGCCAACTCTCTTATCGGCTCCGAAGCCCCCTGTATTCCTTGCTGGACACTCATCCCTCCAACTACAAAGATTCCAATAATACAAGTAGTCATCAGATACTTAGACCAGCGCCACGTAGAACTCCAGGCAAAAACAATCGAGAGCCAAATACCGATGTGAATCAGGAGAGAGGTGAACAGCTTAAGAGGATAGACCCCTATAAACAGACGATAAAGGATGGACGCGAGATATACGGTAACAATGCCCATAACGATACGTGTCCAAGGATGACGCAAGAGTTTGGGCGGATAGGCTAAGACGTACGCAAGAGAAGTACCTGATAAAAACCAAACGACATAAATGAAATGACTTGGGATAATAGAGGCACCTGTTACTAGAGGCTGAAGCCAAAGAATACCAACCGACAACCATGCAAGAATCATGCCCAGAATAGGCGTGCGCGCTTGCCAGGTATTTTTTTGCTCGTGTGCGACAGCGACCCAAAAGAGGAACCAAGCCGCCATCGCACCCAACGTGGAGCTAAGAGCAGTCGTGTGAGACCATCCCATCCCCGCTCCCCTACCTTGTTGAATAATCGCACTCGTTGAAACGAGAGTAACGACTTCTTGTCGGAAAAAGAGAGCAACCACCATCCCAAGCAAACCACTTCCTAGAAAGACGTACCAGCGTTTGGGCGTCACCAGCGCATATATCGCGAGCATCCCTTGCCAAGTGATAACAAAAGCAAAATACCATGGGTAGATCGCTGCAGCTGCCACCGCAAGAACCCACCAAATAAGCCCTTTTCTCCATTTTTTATTTTGCCACGCCTCCCACCCTCTCCATGTACACCCAGTGCCTAAGACCAGACCTGGCCAGAACCATGAGGGCGCGCCCGGCCGCAACACCAGGAAAATCTGTACCAGAGAAAAGAGCAGGAGCGCTAAAGCGCGTGCCCGATTTTTTGAAATACCAAACCCTTCTAACATCCATGCGGTCGCCCATAGACTCACGCAGGCGGATCCGATAAGTCCAATCACATATACCTCCGACATGCTCAGCCAAGGCAGGCCGTAACGAACCAGAAAAACGAGCCCAAAAACGTGCTTTGGAAGCAATTTCCAGCCTTCAAAGGCATCCACCGCTAAAAAATGCTGGTAATATGTTTGATCAAAAATCGTTTTTGGAAGGGCTCCAATGCGCAACCAGCCGTTATCCGCAATATCAAAAAGACTCAGCCCTCCCCAATAGAGACAGAATAGTAATAATAGTACTAGACCATACCAGTACTTGTTTTGAAGCAACCGAGCTTGCCCCCATCTCTTTAGTCCTTGAGAGAACGTGGTGCCGTATGCCAGGATTGAAGCGTAAGGAGAGCCCATAAGAGATGTAGATGGTATCGCTGTTTCTGTACATGCTCTTCTAGCATACGGAGAGCTTCAGAAAAATCGATATACTCATTTAGAGGACCGTTTGCCCCCTCTACGAGACGTTCTCGCATAAATTCATAGAGAGGATCGCGGATCCATTTTGCCGCAGGAGACATGAAGGCCCGCTTCTCCTGAGAGACGACGTGCGGGGGTAATTGAGTGCGCCAGGCATCGAGAAAGATGCGCTTTCCCCGTTCACGCGTTCCTATCTTCCAGGCAGAGGGAATGGAAGACGCGTATCGCACCAGCTCAAGATCCAAAAAAGGGACACGTTCTTCTATTCCGTGCGCCATCGTCATCTTGTCGGTGCGCATGAGCGACTCCTCGGCTAACCAAGTAGGTAGGTCGGCCGCCATAGATTGGTTGACGGGATCATTGCTTGGCGGTACGAAGAGCGGGTCAAAAATTTTTTCCAAGGCGGGCAGGACCGAGGGAACGCCTGGATGCAGGAGACGCGCCACGTCTCGCTCCTTTTGCAACAAGAATGCTAAATGACGATCGGTTCCTAATGGCTGCGCGATCAGCTTGGCATATCTCCCCCATTTGGTCCGTGGAGCAAGGGCTGCCACAAGGCGAGCTGGCTGTCCGAGTCCCATCTTACGCATTTGTTCTATTTTTGATTGATACCAGTAACGGGAATACCCTCCGAAGAGTTCATCGCCGCCGTCTCCCCCCAACGCAACGACAATGTGTTTACGAGCGGCTTTTGCCAGCAAATACGTCGCTGGCTGAACATGGTTCGCGATAGGTTCGTCCATGTACCACACCACCTCATCAAAACATGCCTGCACATCTTGTGGCGTCACCAAGACTTCATGATGCTCTGTCTTAAAATAGCTGGCGGTACGTCGGGCAAGATCTGCATCGGCATTATACTTTTGGGCATCGACCGGAGAGGTGTAGCTGACGGTGTATGTTTGGATAGGCGTACTCACTTCATTGCGCATGGCTGCAAGCATGATGGAGGAGTCTACTCCACCGGACAAAAACAAACCGACAGAACGATCCGCAACGAGCTGACGTTTGACGGCGGCCTGAGTCAGAACACGAACTTGCTCACAGGCTTCTGCATATGTTTGTGGGGGTGCCTCGTTCTCCTTGGTCACATAGGAATGGATATGATGTGAACCTTGTCGCCACTCGAGCAGGTGTCCAGCGGGCAATTTATAAATTCCCTCGAACATCGTGCGCGGTGCTGGAACATATAATAAATGCAGGTATATTCCTAAAGATGTTATATCTAGAGGCGGCTTTCCAGAACCCACGTTGACGAGAGATTTTATCTCTGAAGAAAACCACAGCTTGCCTTGTTCTTCACGATAATAGAGCGGCTTTACCCCTATCGGATCACGGATAAGCCACAGCCGCTCCTCTTGCTTGTCCCAAAGGGCGCACGCAAATATTCCGTTAAGACGTTTGAGACCATCTTTTCCAAAAATACTAAGTATCCTTAACAATACCTCCGTGTCGGTGCGAGTAAAAAAAACTTCCCCTTGCGCTTCTAGCTCTGTACGCAGCTCTCGGTAATTATAGATCTCTCCGTTGAAGACGAGTGTGTAGCGCCCATCTGGCGATTGCATCGGCTGTCGTCCGGCGTCTGAAAGATCGATGATCGCCAGACGATTATGCGCGAGAGCTATTCCCTCCATTTCAAAAAATCCTTCGCCATCCGGCCCGCGGTGGCGTGTTGTTTCATGCATGCGGCGCAACAAGGCCGGATCATGGTAGGTAAATCCATTAAAACCACACATAGTTAATTTCCTGCCCGAATATATTCCGACATGTTTTTTATAAGAGCGGACAAGCTATGTCGCTCATTTACCAGCGCCTGCAATTGCTGATGCGTTTTAAGAGGAGTGCTCTTAATATAATCGGCAATCGCTTTTGGGGTATCGTCAGAGGGTGCTTCAAGGCCTCCGATCGCGTCGGCTTGAGTCTTCGTCACAACGGGTGTTAACCCTGCATACATCGCCTCTAACACGGTCTTATCGATCGTTCGAGGAGCCATGTTGATTAGGCGTTGATAGCGAGGATAGATGGAACGCAGATCTGGCATGGGGACCGCTCCCATAAATCGTACGCGTGATTTCAGACCTAACTTACTTACAAGGTTAGCTAATTCTTCTTGATAGCCCGCATCATTAAGTGGGTCCTGGGGACGACCGTAATGGGTAAGCGTGTATTCCCCCGGCAGATGAGCAAGAGCCTGAATCACTAACTCGAGCCGCTTAGAGCGTGAGAGTCGATGAACCGCCAGAAGATGAGTTGCCGGCTCACGCTGAGCTGCGGGCAATTCCGGCATATTCCAAAAACGCGTATCGATCCCGTGACCCGTGACGACTTTGCGTGGATCGCCTTCATACTGCGGTAAACTGTCTTTTGTGGCTGCAAACGCACGTTTGGTCGCGAGCATTCCTAGGCGTAACGATGTTGGATTGGTGTAATGCGTGTACCAAAGATATGTGGGGATCCCTCGTAGCTTCCACCACCAAGCACCCGCCCCTAGCCAGCGCTGACCAAGATGGACGAAGACCCGGTCATATTTTAACGAACAGATGAGACGTTGGAAGCGAAAAAAGGAACGAAGACGTGATTGACCGGGCACGTGGCCAACATCAAAAACGGGACAGGTAAGACGCGTTTCTCCCTTTTCTCCACAGATGACAGTAAGTTCATATCCATCATCAATAAAGGCCTGCGCCCACAAACTCGCAAACGCCAGATCATCGTGACGTTCGTCAATGCGAGGAGTAATAAAAAGCAAACGCATATAATATAGCTATGCTTGCGCGATAATCTTCGCGATCCGATGAGCGGCTTGTCCATCCCACAAGGCCGGAATACGACCTGCCTTTGGGTGCTTGCAACCTTCGCGATACGCGTGCTCTATGCTCTCCGGAGAGCAGCCAACGAGGACATTCGTCCCCTCTTCAATCGTGATAGGACGCTCTGTTTCTTCACGTATGGTAAAACATGGCACGCCAAGCACCGTCGTTTCTTCTTGGAGACCGCCGGAATCTGTCCACACAAAGCGTGCATCCCCCACAAGACGCTGCATATCTACATATCCCAACGGGTCTATGATGCGGATCCCCTTTTTCTCTTCTAAACCCAGCTTCATTACGAGGTCGCGCGTACGCGGGTGGAGAGGGGCGATGAGAGGAAGATCTTTAGAAATAGCTTGGAGAGCTCTCCATACCTCCTTGAACCGTTCTTCATCTGACAGCAATTCCGCACGATGAAGGGTAACGACTCCATATGTTTGTTTTTGTACATTTAGCTGAGCAAGAATCGAGGAAGCCTCACTCTTGAGTCGCATATAGCGCATGGTATCAACCATCACATTTCCGACTTCATAGATACGTTCTGCAGGAATTCCTTCTGCATTTAAATGCGCTACAGCACTCGGCTCACTCGCAAACAACCAGCGGGCGTAGTGATCAACAAAAACTCGGTTCAGCTCCTCTGCCATACACCAGTTAAAACTGCGCAAGCCGGCTTCTACATGGATGATGGGAATTTCTACCTCTAGAGCGGCCATCGTAGCGGCGACCGTTGAGGTTACATCTCCGACGACCAAGACGGCCTCCCAAGTAGCTGGTTCCAGGATAGGACGCAGGGCTCGGACAATGGCGGCTGTTTGTGTTTGGCGATCACCGCTCCCCACTCCCAAGGCATAGGCGGGGGTAGGCAACCCAAGTTCTGTAAAAAAAATCTCCGACAATAATGGGTCGTAGTGCTGTCCTGTATGCACGAGTGCAGTCTCAATCCCGACTTGCTTAAAGGCAGAAACCAAAGGAGCGAGCTTCATGAAATTTGGCCGCGCCCCACCAATCAACAGGACACGCTTCATACCTGCTGGTCAATTCCTTTTAGACGCAACAGCACCATGCGTTTTAATAAACGAAGATGGCGTTTCATTTCTTTGCGATATTCGAGCTTGCTCTCGCCGTGGATACGCTGTGTAAGAGGCGCTGGCACTTCAGCTAAGCGGCGTTTATCACGGATTAAATAAAATAATATTTCTGCGTTGATATCAAATCCCGTAGCTTGTAGGGGCAAGCTTAGCAGCTGTTCACGCTTATACAACCGGAAGATTGGTGTCATTGCACTGACTTTAGCGCCCAAGACGACACGATATACAAGTCCCGCGATATGTGAGACGAATAAGCGATAGGAGGGAATATCCTTCCCGTAGCCCGCCAATTTAGGCGAGCCACACACAA
This sequence comes from uncultured Gammaproteobacteria bacterium, assembly GCA_964615825.1. GTDB lineage: Bacteria > Patescibacteriota > Patescibacteriia > 2-12-FULL-60-25 > 2-12-FULL-60-25 > JAGOUY01. The sequence goes on along the minus strand of CAZTQP010000011.1, from coordinate 3,772 downwards.
CGTCTACATCTCCTTGCTTGAAGCGCTCGAGCAATCGAGGAACAAGCGTAGGAGCAAACGTAAGGTCCGCATCCATCGTGATCAGAAGATCTCCTTTTGCTTCTCGAATAGCCGTACGAATGGCTGCGCCTAAACCACGGTTACGGTCATGCTGTACAAGACGCACCTTGCCGCCCAGAGAACGCGTGGTAGTGGCGGTAGCATCGGTACTTCCATCATCCACAATAAGCACTTCGTATGGTTCGCCTAGACCGTCAAATACAGGCAAAACCTCGCTTGGAAAGCGGGTTAAATTCTCTGCTTCATTAAAGGCAGGAAAGGCAAAGGTGATCATAGGAAAGACTGTAGCAGATCCTAGCATTGTCTCCAAAATCAACAAGGATTTAGCGGGGGCATATGGAAACAGCCCCAGACCCTTATTAAATAGGCAAGCGCAGAAAGATCGACTCTGGAATAAGACGCAATACCGTCATAATCATCCACCAAAAGGTTGGCACATAGAACTCTCCGCTCTTTCCGGCTTGGATGAGATGGTGGATGCGTGCACCAACCCGCTCTACGGGAGCAAATAATATATTCTTTTTGATGTGGGTCGTCATCGGAGTGTCTACGTAGCCTGGCTTGATGGTTATGACACGTACTCCGAAGGGTAGTAGCTCTCCACGGACACCCTGCAAAAATACGTTTAGAGCAGCTTTGGCAGCACCATATGTATACAATGCAGCCCGACCACGGTCCCCTGCAACAGAAGAGATAACCGCTAAACACCCTTTACGTGCTTGCTTAAGACGAGGAAGGAGGTGAGCCGTAAGAGCCATTACACTCGTCGCATTCGTAAACATACAGTTGGCCGTTATAGAAGGATTTTCACTTGCTTCTGGTTGCGGCGTCAATACTCCGTGCGCGATCAAAATAACATCAAAAGCGGTATATGCGCCGTAAGCCTTTTCAATCATTTTGGCGTACTCCTCGATGTTATCAACATCCAATGCAAACGTCTCGCAACGGTCTGCTCCACGTGCGCGCAAATCATCCGCAACAATCTTAAGCCTGTCTTGTGCGCGAGCAACGAGGAAAAAAGCGTGTTTCTGCTGCGCAAAATGACGTGCGGTCGCTTGTGCAATGGCAGAAGTTGCTCCAATGATGAGAATATTCATAAATTTTTTAAGATGAAGTTACACGCCGCCAAAAACTGGAGGAAAAAGCGGGATCAATGAATGCAGAAAACGCTTTCCATTGAGGATACATGTGCTGAAAATCCTGAGCAGACATACGGGCATCTTTGGCGGGATATATGCGCCCGTTGAGGCAACGTACAATATCATCTAATTGGTTAAGGGCCTGCAAGGTTTTTTTACCCTCATAAGGGACATCCATCGCTAAGGTAGCTCCTGGACGAGGAAAAGACAGCATCCCCGGAGAAGGCAGCGAGCCAAACATCTTTAGCACAGAAAGAAAGGAAGCAAGTCCACTCGCTAACCCCGTTTCTAGCAGCTGACGGATGCCTTCTGGAGCGGAAGCCGGAGGAATCACGCATTGGTATTGCAGAAACCCGCGCTTGCCATAGAGCCGGTTCCAATCTCCTACCATATCTAATGGATAGAAAAAAGGATTGTAGGGCACCAAATGAGGCGCTGCCTTATGCATAGGCCCATAATAATACGCCGTATTAAAGGCACGAATGCTAAGACGGTTTAATAATAGAGAGGGTGCATCAAATGGGATCCGAACGGCAACACGAGATACCGGCACAGAACCTCTCGCCCCTACCTCTGTCTGCGTAGCGTGGTCTCCTTGCATAAACACTCCTCGTCCAAACGTTTTGCCTCGTGCCGTCGTATCAAGCCACGCCGCTGTATAAGGAATATCCTTAGCAGATTCTGATAACGAGAAGAACTCTTCCAACGAATGGAAGCGGATTGCTTGCATGCGAATCCACGGTGTTTCAATCTTTTTTAATTGGATCTCTACCCACGTAATAAGACCCGTAAGCCCTAACCCGCCAATCGTCGCGGCAAATAAGTCGGGCGCCTCGCTGGGTGAGCATATCTGTCGCCCCCCCGTGGAACGCAAAAGTTCAAAGCAACGAACATGCCGACCAAACGTGCCTTCACCATGGTGATTTTTTCCATGGATATCATTTGCGACAGCTCCGCCCAACGTCACGAATTTTGTCCCAGGGCTGACGGGTAAAAACCATCCATGCGGAACAATCAATTCCAAGATCTCGGCGAGGCTTAATCCTGCCTCTGCACGCAAAATGCCTCGCTCTTTATCAAAGCTCCGTATATGCGTGAGAGCAGATA